>CANOBV010000079.1 GCA_947564255.1 uncultured bacterium
GGGCTTCAGGTCCAGCCGGGGGCTGTCGATGTGGGAGGCGGTGATGGACACGCCCTGGTCAATGGCGGCAGAGCCGATGACCGCCAGATTGACCGCCCGTCCCCGATTCACCCGGTACACCTTGGAGCCGGGGTGGAGCTCCATGCCTCGCTCCAGGGGAACAAAGCCTGCGGCTTCAGCCAGTTCCACAACATAGTCCACACAGGTGCGCTCGGTTTTACCCCGGTCCAGGAAGGTTTTGTAGCCCTCACAGTAGTCGAAGATGGCTCGCTCGGTGGCCCCATCCACCACGTCCCATCCATTCTTTTTCTGGGTCAGCAGCGCCTCCCGCAGCTGCTGGCCCGCTGTCTTCTCTTCCATGTCATATATCCTCCTTATCAAGAATTTGTGTCAGCAAAGCCCGCGCACCGGCCTCCAATTCAGCCTGGGTGCCGTCGTTGCGCAGGGTATAGGTACACCGCGCCTCAAACCATGAATCGGGTTTTTGGGCCCTCACCCGGGCCAATGCGTATTCCTTCGGAATGCCCTCCCGGGCCATGATCCTGGCCACCCTAGTCTCCTGGGGTGCTGTGACGGCGATGGTCACGTCACACAGTTCCCCCGCCCCGCTCTCCAGCAGGGCGATGGCGTCCAGGGCGATGGCGGGACGGCCCTGGGCCTCCGCCAGAGCGACCATCCGCCGCAGCTCGGCAATGATATGCCGATGGGTGATGGCGTTCAGGTCCGCCAGAGCGGATTCGTCCTTGAATACAATAGCACCAAGTTCCCTGCGGCGCAAGCCCCCAGTTTCATCAAAAATTTTTCCGCCAAAACGGGCTTTCAGCGCATTCTGCATGGAGACATCCGAGCGGAGCAGGCCGTGGTACACCGCGTCGCAGTCCGCGACAGCCCCGCCCATGGCCCGCAGTACGTCAAGAACCGTGGTCTTACCTGCTCCGGTGGGGCCGGTGATGCCGATGACGGTCATGCTCCCGCCCGCTCCAGCCAAGCCAGGGCCGATTCCTCGTCGGGCTGGAAGCAGATGTGGCGGCCCTCATTGCTCTCCCGGATAAAATCCTGGAGAGGCTTGCTGGTATAGCCGGAATAATCCCCCACAATGCCCAGCTTCATCTGATAGTTCACGAATTTCTGCAGCACCTCCCCCGCCAGCCCGGTGGACAGGCGGAAAAAGGACTCGTCCAGCTGCTCTTTAAAGAGGATGATGGCGGAACAGCCCGTCTCATACCGGACCGAGGCCAGCAGCTCCACGGCGGAGGAACCGCTGGTGATGAGCACCCCCGGCTCCCTCACGATGGCAACGCGGTTTTTTAACTCTATGTTCATTTTCACTTAAAATCCTTTCCATTCTTCTCAAGTTTTCCGGGGCCCAGCACGGCCTCCAGCTTCTCCCGGTTCAGCCCCCCCTGCCTCAGAATACGGTAAGGCGCAGCAGTCAAGTCCAGAATGGTGGACTCCACCCCCACCGCGCAAACTCCCCCGTCCAGCACCGCGTCAATTTTTCCGGCGAGCTGGTTCAGCACTTCCACGGCGGATTTGGGGCTGGGATGTCCCGATAGGTTGGCGGAGGGACAGGCCAGCGGCCTGCCCAGCCCCCGGATGACGGCCAGTGCGGCCGGGTGGTCTGGGCAGCGCACCCCCTGGGTATCTCCCCCGGCGGTGACGATGGATGGCAGGGTTCCGTTTCCCCATAAGATCATGGTCAGCGGCCCCGGCCAAAAGGCGCGGGCCAGCTTGTAGGCGTCCTCCGGGATGTCCCGGCACACTGTCTCCACCATGGCCATGCCGTCAACCAGCACATTGAGGGGCTTGGTCTCCGGGCGGCCCTTGGCGTCGTAGACGGCCTGGACGGCCCGTTCCTGGGTGGCGTCGGCGGCCAGGCCGTACACCGTCTCGGTGGGCAGGGCCGCCAGACGGCCCATGCGCAGCAACTCCGCCGCCAGCGCCCCCTGTCCCTGGGGGAGCAGGGCGGTGCCGGTGGCGATGGCGGCCAGCTGGTCGGGGCTGTGGATGATCCACTCCGCCCCGGCGCCCTCCAGCTCCGCCCGGTCCCGGAAGCCCCAGAGCACGCCGCACACGGTCAGGCCGCCGTTCTTCCCCGTGAGCACGTCCACACCGCTGTCGCCCACGAAGAGGGTGGTCTCGGGCCGCGCACCCAGCCGCTCCATCATGGCATGGAGCAGCGTGGGGTCGGGTTTGAGAGGCGCGCCGGGCAGGGCCCCCTGGACGTAGCCAAACACCCCGGGGAAGTAGTGCTCCACCACCGGCCCGGCCAGGGCGTGGGCCTTGTTGGACAGCACGGCCAGATGAATGCCCTGCGTCTTCAGCGCCGCCAGGGCCTCGGGCACACCGGGATAAGGGGCGGTTTTGTCCTCCTTGTGTTCATCATAGCAGGCGGAAAACTCCGCCAACGCTCCGGCCAATTCCTCCTGGCTGAGCCCCTCCGGGGTGAAGCGGCTCACCAGATTGGGAATGCCGTTTCCCACCATATATTTAAACTCAGCCACCGTGTGAGTGGGCCAGCCGTGGGCGGCGCAGACATGGTTACCCGCGTCCGCCAGGTCGTCAATGGTGTTCAGCAAGGTGCCGTCCAAATCAAATATCACATGGGTATACATAAGCTCTAACTTCTTTCCGCCAATTGTTCCGCCTGCCGGGCGGTGGTCAGCGCGTCGATGATCTCGTCCAGCTCGCCGTCCATCACCGCGTCCAGCTTGTACAGCGTCAGCCCCACCCGGTGGTCGGTGAGCCGCCCCTGGGGGAAGTTGTAGGTGCGGATGCGCTCGTTGCGCATACCCGTGCCCACCTGGCTGCGGCGGTTCTCGCCGTACTCCGACTCCACCCGCTCCCGCTCCCGGTCGTAGAGGATGGAGGCCAGCAGGCGCATGGCCTTCTCCCGGTTCTGGAACTGGGAGCGCTCCTGCTGGCACTCCACCACCGTCCCGGTGGGCTTGTGGATGAGCCGCACGGCGGAGGAGGTTTTGTTGATGTGCTGCCCCCCCGCCCCAGAGGAGCGGAACACCTGCATCTCCACATCGGCGGGGTTAATTTCCACATCCACCGTCTCCATCTCGGGGAGCACCGCCACGGTGACGGTGGAGGTGTGAACCCGTCCGCCGGACTCTGTCTCCGGCACCCGCTGGACCCGGTGGACGCCGCTTTCGAACTTCATCCGGGACCACGCCCCCTCCCCCTCGATGGTGAAGGAGATCTCTTTCACGCCCCCCAGCTCCGTCTCGCTGGCGGCGTTGACCTCCACCCGCCAACCCCGCTTTTCCGCGTACATAGTGTACATCCGGGTGAGGGAGTGGGCGAACAGGGCGGATTCCTCGCCGCCCACCCCGGCCCGAATCTCCATAATGACGTTTTTGCCGTCGTTGGGGTCCTTGGGCAAAAGCAGGATCTTGATTTCACGCTCCAGCCGCTCGATGTCCTCTTTGGCCTGGGCCAGCTCCTGCTGGGCCAGCTCCTTCATCTCCGGGTCGGACAGCAATTTTTCGGCGTCCGCCAGGTCGGATTGTGCGCGGCACAGCGCCCGGTAGGCGGTGACCAGGGGCTCCAGCTCCTTCTGCTCCCGGTTGAGCTTAGAGACAAGCTCAGGGTCGCTGTAGGTCTCGTTGGCGGCCAGCCGGGCCTCTAACTCCTGGTATCGGAGCTCAATATTTTTCAGGTTGTCCGTCATAGCTTCACCTAATTCTCAATATTCTTCCCGCCCCCCGCGGGGCGGGAAGAATATCCTGTATTTACCGGTCAAACAAAAAGGATTTCACCAGCGCCAGCGGCTCCCGGAAGAACATCTGCACCGCCGACGGCGCGTGGCTCACCGGGGCGGCCAGGGTGGCGGGGGACCACCCCTCCGGGTTGGCCCGCTCCCACAGCATACAAATACGGGCCAGGTGAAATCCGCTGGACACCAAGATGGGGCGGCAGTCCACCATACAGTCCATGCCGTTGTTTTCCATTAAGGGCTTGCTGAAGCAGATGTTCTGCCAGGTGTTCCGGGAACGGTCCTCCATGTAGATCTGGTTCCCGTCCACCCCATGGGCGGTGAGGTAGTCGTACATACACTGGGCCTCGGATTGGTGCTCGTCGTCCCCCTTGCCGCCGGTGACCACGATCTTGATGTCCGGGTGCTCTTCCCAGTAGGCTAAAGCGGTATCCAGCCTGTCCCGGAGCAGGATGGACGGCCCGTCCGCCCTCACCTGACAGCCAAAAACGACCATCGCGCTGGGCTCGGGACCGACCCGAAAGGTGGTTTTGTCCCGGGAGCCCACAGCGATGACGATTTCCAGCGCCCCGAACAAAACCAGCCCCAGTCCCAGCAGAATCAGCAGCGCCGCCAGCCAATGCCGCTTTTTGTTCTGGGGGCTGCTGCCCCGATAGCTTTTGTATTCCATATCTTTCTGTTACCCCTTCGCTTCCTCCAGCTCCGCCGCCAGCCGCTCCCACTGGGCGTAGAGGTGGGCCAGCTCGTCCTCCGCCGCCTCCCGCTCCTTGTAGACCTCCTGGAGCCTCAGGTAGTCGGAGGCGGCGTCCTCCGCCTCCTGGGCCAACTCGTCCAGCCGCACCTCGGCCTTCTCCACCGCCCGCTCGGCGGCCCGGACCTGCTTCTCCAATTCCTTGGTGCCGCCGGGGCGTTTTGGCTTGTCCTCTTTTGGCTTTTCCGGCTCCACAGGGGCGGCTTTGACGTTTTTCAACTGCTCCTGCCGCTCCCGGAAGGCCCGGAATTCGGAATAGGTGCCGTGGAAGTCGGTGATGCGCCCGTTTTCCAGCATCCAGACCCGGGTGGCGAACTTCTCAATAAAATAGCGGTCGTGGGACACAAACAGCAGGTTGCCGCCGTACTCCTCCACCGCCTCCTCGATCCACTCCCGAGAGTCGATGTCCAGGTGGTTGGTAGGCTCGTCCAAAATGAGGAGGTTGATCCGGCTGTCCATCAGCATACAAAGGCGAAGCCGGGATTGCTCCCCGCCGGACAGGGCGGATACCTGCTTGAACACGTCCTCCCCCCGGAATTTAAAGGAGGCCAGCCGGTCCCTCGCCTCCTGAGTGGAGCAGTTCTGGGCGTACAGCATGGTATCCACCAGATTGCGGTCCGGCCGGTCGAAGTGGATGACCTGGGGCAGGTAGCCGATGCGGATGGAGGGCCCCAGGTAGATGGACCCGGAATCCGGCGCCTCCTCCTCCATGATGAGCTTGATGAAGGTGGATTTGCCCGTGCCGTTGTCCCCCAGCAGGGCGATGCGCTCTCCGCCGGTCACTTCCAGGTTGATATGCTCAAACAGGGTGCGCTCCCCGAAAGACTTTTTCAGGTCGGTGACCACCATGGCCTCGTCGCCGTGGAACTCCCGCTCCCCGAACCGGGTGGACAGCTTGCGCTCGCGGGTGGGCTTGTCCGTGGTGCGCATGCGCTCAATCCGCCGCTCCATATTGATGGCCCGGCGGTACTGCTTGTCGTTGCCCTTGAAGGCCCACATCCGCATCTGCTCCGCCGCGGCCTCCAGCTGGGAGATTTTCGCCTGCTCCTTCTCGTACTGCTTGAGCCGCTCCTGATAGCGGCGCTCCTTCTCCTCCACATAGAAGGAGTAGTTGCCGGAGTACAGCTCCGCTTTGCCCTCCTGGATCTCCGCCACCCGGCGCACCACCTTGTCCAAAAACCAGCGGTCGTGGGAGATGGCCAGCACCGTGCCCTTGAACCGCTCCAGATAACCCTCCAGCCACTCGGTGGCGTTCAGGTCCAGGTGGTTGGTGGGCTCGTCCAGCAGAAGGATATCGGTGTCCTCCAGGATGAGCCGGGCCAGGTTGATCCTGGTCTTCTCCCCACCGGACAGGGCGTCAAAGGGCCGGGAGCGCATATCGCCCCCGATCCCTAAACCGTTGCAGACCTTGTTAAGCCGGGTTTCGGTGTCATAGCCGCCCCCGGCCTCAAAGGCCGCGGTGAGCTTGTCGTACCGGGCCATAACAGCGGGGTCGGTGTCCTCCCCCATCTGAGCGGCCAAATCCGCCAGCTCTTTCTCCATGGCGTGGAGGGGGGCGAAAGCGGTGTCCAGCACGTCCCGGACGGTGTAGCCCGCCGGGTAGGCCGGGATCTGGGAGATAAGCCCCAGCCGCTTGCCGGGGGCGATGGCGATGGTGCCCTCGTCGGGGTGGACCTGGCCGGTCATCATGCGGAAAATGGTGGTCTTGCCCGCGCCGTTGCGGCCCAGCAGGCCCACCCGCTCCCCCTCGTCAACCTGGAGGGAAAAACCGTCTAAAACTCGTTTGCCGACCTCGAATTCCTTGACAAGGCCGGTCAGCTGTATATCAATCATGGGTAAAATAACTCCTTATCAGGGGACGTTTGCCAGCAAATAGTCCACGATCTTCTCGAAAGCCATGGACCGGGAAGCTTTGACCAGAATGGTCACTCCCGCCCGCAGTTCCCGGGACAGGGCATTTTTTGCCGCGTCCAGAGTGGGAAAATAGTCCGCATGCTCCAGCCCCCCCGCCTTAGCCCCCTCGGCCATGAACCGGGCCATGTCGCCCACAGCAATGAGACGGTCTGTCCCGGACTGGGCGAAGCACCCTCCCACCGCCCGGTGGAACTGCTCGCTGCCGGGGCCAAGCTCCTTCATATCGCCCACCACGGCCACCTTCCGGCGGCCCTGGGCGTCCCCAAGCACAGCGGCGGCGGCCCGCATGGACTGGGGGTTTGCGTTGTAGGCGTCGTTCAAGATGACAATATCGCCTTTGCACCGCAGAATGTTCATCCGCATTTTGGTCGGCAGAAATGCCCCAATGCCACGGATGATCTCATCAGGGGCCATGCCCAGCGCCTCTCCCACGGCGGCGGCCATGAGGGTGGGGTAGATCATATGATTGCCCAGGGCGGGGATATTGGCCTCAAACTGGCTCCGAGGGGTCTTGACCCGGCAGGACAGATGACCCCCGCCGTCGCTGTTGAGGTCACAAGCGGCGTAATCCAGCCCCTGGCCGCTCCCCACAAACAATGTGCGCTGGGGAAGCTTGCCCTTGAGGGTGGAGAGCATAGGGTCATCCCCGTTGAGGACCGCCAGACCATCCTTTTTCAAGTGAGGGAATATCTCACACTTGGCTTTAAAAATGTTCTCCCGGCTGCCCAGATTCTCAATGTGGGCGTCGCCGATGTTAGTGATGAGAGCCATGTCCGGCTCCACCAGCCTGCCCAGGTAATCGATCTCTCCGGCGTGGTCCATACCCAGCTCCACCACGCAGACCTGATGCCTCTTTTCCAGCTTCAGCAAAGTGAGGGGCACGCCGATGTCGTTGTTGAAATTGCCCTCCGTCTTGTGGACGCAGAACTTGGCCCCCAGCACCGCCGCAGTCATGTCTTTGGTGGTGGTTTTGCCCACCGAGCCGGTGATGGCGATGAAGGGGATGGGGAACAGCTGTTTATAATACCGGGCCAGTTCCCACAAAGCGCGCTGGGTGGAACGCACCCTGACATAAAACTTGCCGGGCAGATAACTCTCCCGCTCCCGTGCCGTGAGGCACCCCGCAGCCCCGGCCTCCAAAGCGGCGTTAATGAAGGAATGGCCGTCAAACCGCTCCCCCTCCAGAGGGATAAACAGACAACCCGGCTCTATGTTCCGGCTGTCGGTGCTCACCTGAACCGCAGCCGCGTCCAAATCATCAAAGTCTCCCAGCAGGGTTCCGTTCACCGCCTCCAGCAGCTGTCTCAGCGTCAGTGCCTCCATAATAATGGCGCTCCTCTCCTGATTCTCTCTCTTTTTGATTATTTTTCAGCCCTGCGAACGGCGAGAGACGCCTCAATGATTCGCTCGCACAGCTCGCCGTAGCCGATGCCCACCGCCGCCGCCTCCTGGGGCAGCAGGCTGGTGGGGGTCATGCCGGGCAGGGTGTTGATCTCCAAAAACCAGGGGGTGCCGTCCTCCGTGACAATGAAATCCGCCCGGGAGTACACCGACAGCCCCAGGGCGTGGAACACCGCCAGCGCCGCTTCACCCAAACGCCGCTCCCATTCAGCGGGAATGGGAGCGGGGGTGATCTCCTCAGCCGCCCCAGGCTGGTACTTGTTTTCATAGTCATAGAAACCGGTCTTGGGAATGATTTCGATGGAGGGCAGAGCTTTGTCCTCCAGAATGCCCACCTGTATCTCCCGTCCGGCAATGTACTGCTCCACCACGCACACCCCGCCAAAATCAAGGCATTGGGCCAGCGCGGCGGCCAGTTCCCCCCTGTCATGGGCGATGGATACGCCGATGGACGAGCCGGAGGCGGAGGGTTTTACCACACAGGGCAGGTCCAGCCGGGCCGCGAGGGCGGGAATGTCCTCAGCCCTATAGCGCACCAGTTCCCACTGGGGGGTGGGGACGCCCAACCGCTCCAGGAAGGGCTCCGCCAATCGCTTGGTCAGGTCCTTGTCCATGGCCACGGCGCTGCCCAGGCAGCCCGACCCAGTGTAGGGGATGCCCATGAGGTCGAAAGCGGCCTGAACCCGACCGTCCTCTCCACAGGTCCCGTGAAGGCCCAGGAACACCACGTCGGCCATGCCGCAGATTTCCAACACGCCGGGCCCAAACTGGCTGTTCCCGTCAACAGGCCGGGATGCCTTCACCGCCGCCAGGTCCGGCGCCTCACGGCCGATTTTCGTCAGCTCCTCCGGAATGGGAGCGGCAAACAGAGCCAGAGGGTCCCCTTCCGTACCCAAATACATGTCGATCAGCGCGGCCTCATGCCCCCGCTCCCGCAGAGCGGCGCACACTTTGCAGCCGCTGGACAGAGACACGTTTCGCTCGGGGCTGAGCCCGCCGGCCAAAACCACGATTTTCATGGTATTGCTCCTCCTCTAAACCGCTATTCTACTCCTATTTTATGCTTGAATGTAAATTATACCACAAGGAAAGGAAAGAAACAAGAGGGTATGGAAAGAGGCGGGCACGGCCTGACGCCGCGCCCGCCTCTTATGGTCAATATTCTCTGATACGCCCGTCAGTCTCAGCACTCCAGCCGCTCCAGCGTGCAGGTCTTGGCGATGGACTTGCGAATCTCCGCCCGGAGGGGGAGGACGGAGCTGGGAGACACGGACAGCTCGTCGATGCCGATGGCCAGGAAGGTCTCCAGCAGGGTCAGGTCCGCCCCCAGCTCGCCGCAGATGCCGATCCAGATGCCTGCCTTGTGGGCGGCGTCGGCGGCGTGTTTCAGCGCCCGAAGCACGGCGGGGTGGTGGGGGTCGAAGAACTTGCCCAGGTCGTTGGCCTGCCGGTCACAGGCCAAGGTGTACTGGGTCAGGTCATTGGTGCCCACAGAGAAGAAGTCCACTTCCTTTGCCAGCTCCTCCGCCACGAATACGGAGGCCGGGGTCTCGATCATGATGCCCAGTTCAGTCTCCTTGTTGTAGGGGATTCCCTCCTTCTCCAGCTCGGCCATCACCTTCTGGCAGGCCCGCTTGCACTCCTTCACCTCCCACACCGAGGTGATCATGGGGAACATGATGGCGATTTTGCCGTAGGCGGAGGCGCGGTAGAGGGCCCGCAGCTGGGTGCGGAACACCTCGGGCCGATTGAGGCAGATGCGGATGGCCCGTACGCCCAGGGCGGGATTCTCCTCCTTTTGCAGGTTGAAATATCCCACCTGCTTGTCCGCGCCGATGTCCAGGGTGCGGATCACCACCCGCTTGCCCTCCATGGCGGCGGCCACCTGCTTGTATGCCTGGAACTGCTCTTCCTCGGTGGGATAGTCCGAAGCGGCCAGATATAAAAACTCGGAGCGGAACAGGCCGATACCTTGGCCGTCGTTGGAGTGGACCGCCGCCACGTCCTCCGGCGAACCGATGTTGCAGTACACCATCATGTGCCGCCCGTCCAGGGTCACATCTTCCTGCCCCTTCATGGTCTCCATGAGGGTTTTCATTTCCTGCTGCTTTTCATATTTGGCCTGGAACGCGGTGAGGGTGATATCGTCCGGCTCAATGGCCACCTTGCCCGTCTCGCCGTCGATGTAGGCCATCCGGCCGTTCAGCTCCTGCTTGAGGGAGTCCCCCAGTCCGCAGATGGCGGGGATACCCATGGTTCGGGCCAGAATAGCCGTGTGGCTGTTTCCGGAACCGCCCTGGGTGATGAAGCCCAGAATCTTGCTTTTGTCCAGCTGGAGGGTCTCGGAGGGGGCCAGATCGTCGGCGGCCAAAATGACCGGCTCCTCGGAGTCGATGCCGCCCTCCACCACTCCCATCAAATTGTTCAGAATCCGCCGGGCCACGTCCTTGATATCCGCCGCCCGGGCCTGCATATAGGCGTCGTCCATAGCGGCCAGCATGGCGGAAAACTGCTCCCCGGCGATTTCCACCGCCCGCTCGGCGGTGCAGTGTTCCTCCTCCAGGGCGGCGGTCATGCAGTCCACGAAATCCTCGTCCTCCACAAACATGGCGTGGGTCTCAAAGAGCATGGCGGATTCGTCTCCCGCCTCTTCCCGCGCCTTTTCCGCCAAAACGCCCAGCTGCTCCATCGATTTCTCCCGCGCCTCGTCCAGGCGGCGCTTTTCCTCCTCCAAATCGGAGGCGGCTGCGCGGGTTACGGCCGCCTCAGTCCGCTGGTAGAAATAGATGGGACCCTTCACCACACCCTTGGAAACGCCTTTCCCCTGCATCAAAATCATATGGTTTTCCTCCCATTTCATAAAATTTTGAGGATTGCTCTATAGGTTTACGAAATGAAATCCAATGTGTGCCATATGGCGCCGTGTCTGAATTGGCCCGCACAGCGGCGGTCTGTATAAAATTAGGCTATTTTCTTTGTAGAAATTAGCCTAATTTTGGAGCTGATGGTGGGAATCGAACCCACAACCTTCTCATTACGAGTGAGATGC
>CANOBV010000080.1 GCA_947564255.1 uncultured bacterium
TTACGAAGCGCAGAACAAGACGGGAAACTCCGTATTGGATACAGTGCTTACGGGCAAGAGTATGTACTGCGCGCGCCACGGCATTGAACTGACCTGTGTAGCCAATGGGGCGCAGCTGGCTTTTATGGATGTAATGGATATCTGTACTATTTTCGGGAATATTCTGGATAATGCCATTGAGTGTGAGCTGGGCATTTCAGATAAAGCCAGACGGCTGATTCATTTGGCGGTGTACACAAAGAAGGATTTTTTGGTGATCCGATGTGGAAACTACTGCCCTGAGCGGTTGGAGTTCCAAGATGGCCTGCCGATTTCCACGAAGCAGGACAAAACCTACCATGGTTATGGAATCAAGTCTATCCGGCACGCTGCGGACAAATATGGAGGGACCATGACCATCCATGAGCGGGACGAATGGTTTGAAATTAATGTGTTGGTTCCCCTTCCGGTGGGGGAGGGTGCGGCGTAAACAAAAACTCCCCGCCTGGGTTCAACCCAGGCGGGGAGTTTCATAACCTACATGGGAAGCAGCACCTGATACATCATGATAAAGTGGGTGATAGACCCCAACAGAATGAATACATGAAACACCTCATGGCACCCGAAGCGGGGATTGTCCCGTCCCGGCCATTTGAGCGCGTATAGTACGCCGCCGACGGTGTACAGCACACCTCCCGCCAGCAGCCATGCTACTCCACGGATTCCCAATACCTGCCACAGAGGATAGATGGCAAAGATGGCCAGCCAGCCCATGGCGATATAGATCGTTGAAGTGACCACCCGGGGGCAGTTGATCCATGTAAGGCTCATGACAAGTCCGGCGATGGCGAGCGCCCAGATGATGCCGAACAGGGACCAGCCCAAATTCCCTCGAAGCGCAATGAGGCATATCGGGGTGTATGACCCGGCGATGAGAAAGTAGATGGAGGTGTGGTCCAGCTTTCGTAAAGCCACCCGTCTTGAAACTGTGGTATTGACACAATGGTATAGGGTGGAAGCGGTATAGAGCGCTGTCATAGAGGTGCCGTAGATGGCAAAGGATACTATTTTCCAGGTGTCATTGTTCCGTACTGCGCCTATGAGTAACACCGCAGCAGCCAATATTGACAACACCGCGCCCACTCCGTGGGTTATGGCAGACCAGGGCCGCAAACCGTCGTAGGGATTCCGTCCCTGTTCCGTCGGCCGTGTCCGGCGGTGGGGAAGGTTGTCAAAAGGGTCCCGATATAAAGCTTGTTCCATGGGAACACCACCTTTCTTAACTACAGTATAATTCAGAGAACGCGTGATGTCAATATTAAAAACGCCAAATATAATTATTAAAATTATATTAGAAGAAACTTCCTGTTTGTCATGCCCGTCGAAATATGGGGGATTGAATCTTTTGGCAAAAGCGTGTATAATTACATAAAGCTGAGGATAGATACGCCGTCCGGCGCGGCTTTTGAGGGGGACGACCATGGAAAATTCGTTGGGCCTTTATTTGCACGTTCCGTTTTGCCGGAGCAAGTGCGACTACTGTGATTTTTATTCCTTAGCAGGGCAGGATGACCGAATGGATGACTATCACCAGGCGCTGATGCGGCAGATTGTGGAAACTGCTCCCCGGGCAAAAAAGCAAGTGGTGAACAGCGTCTATATTGGCGGAGGCACGCCCACTTGGTACGGAGAAAAACGGCTGCTGGAATTGATTGCAGCGATAAAGAAGCGATTTAATCTGTCTAAAGACGTGGAATTTACCTTGGAGGCAAACCCGGACAGCGTGGATGAGAAAATGCTCCGCCGTCTTCGCCGCGCTGGGGTGAACCGGCTGTCCATGGGGATGCAGTCTTCCTGCGACCGGGAGTTGGCTGCGGTCCACAGGCCCCACACCTTCCGTCAGGTGGAAGAGGCTGTCAAGGCTGCCCGAAACGCCAGAATACGCAATCTGAATCTGGATTTGATATATGGCCTCCCAGGCCAGACCGAACGAAGTTGGAGGGCTTCTGTAGAGGCCGCCCTGTCTCTGGAGCCGGAGCACTTATCCTGCTACGGATTAACAGTGGAGGAGGGAACGCCTCTGGCGAAACGGGTGGCGGAAGGAGAAAAGCTCCCTGACGATGATGCTCAGGCGGAGCGGTATCTTTGGACGGTGGAGCGGCTGGCCCAGGCAGGGTTTGAGCAATATGAGGTGTCCAATTTCTCCAAAACCGGATGTCAGTCCCGGCACAACTTGAAGTATTGGATGGGGCGGCCTTATGTGGGGCTGGGTGCGGCGGCACATTCCGATTTCGGTGGCTGCCGGTACTCCTTTGTCCGGGATCTGGATGAGTATATCCGGGGTGTAATGGGGGATGGGAAACTGCTGGATGACATGGATGAGATCCCCCAAAGGGAACGGGGAAATGAGTATCTTATGCTCCGGCTGCGTACTACCCATGGTATTGAAGAATGGGAGTACCGTCGGGAGTATTACATGAACTTCGACCCTATTGCCGCCAAGCTGCTGGAATACGAGCAGAAAGGCTGGGCGATGCAGACTGGCCGCCGTTGGCATTTTACCCCGCAGGGCTTTTTGTTATCCAACCGGCTGATTGGCGAGCTGATGGAGGCCCAGGAGGTGGAGACGCTGGCCAATACTTTAGAGCTCATTCGGGGCGGGCGTCTGCCCCAAAAAGACAGAGGGCAAAAGGGCGGCTGATGCCGCCCTTTTTTGGGTGGAAATATATTCCGTTTACAAATGGAAACTTTTGTGCTAACATAATGTGGATTATATACGGCAGCCACCCCTGGGAAAGCTGGCTTTCCCGCGCGAAACAGGAGGAACCTATGAAAAAATTTGGAAAGCGGTGTGCGGCGCTGACATTGACGTTGGCGTTGGCAGTTTCTTTGGCTCAGCCGGCCTGTGCGTCTTATGCGCTGGGTACGGAGGTCTCTGAATGGGGCACGCCCTTGGGGACAGGGACAACCCTCACCAGCCAGAGTTTGTGGTCAGCGTCCAAAAGTGACCTGCGCACCGAGCATTATGTGACGTACACCCCTAACACAACAGTAAAGCCTGTGGTGTTCAGTGGTACATATGTGGCAAGCACCAACACTGTACAGGCCGCCGCCGCCCAGCTGGAGAGCCAGGGTCTCCGGGTGGCTGCCGCCATTAACGGGGGATTTTTCAATACCGACGGCACCATTGTGGGTATGCTGATGACCGACGGCGTAGTTCGGGCGTTGGATGTGGACAACTATACGCTGTTGGGCTTTACCAATGACGGCAGGGTATTTATTGATGAAAGCAAGCCCTCTATGACAGCGGCTTGGACGGCGGTTGAAACGGTATACCCGCCTGATCCGGAACCAGACCCCAGTGCGGGGGCCGGGATTGACCCTGGGGCACAGCCAGATCCTATGCCCCAGCAGCCGTCTGCTGTAACCGTGGAGCGTACTTTCCCTGTTGCTGGTTTCAACGCCTACCGAAACTCCAATTTCATCGGCGGTTTGTATCTATATAATAAAGACTTCTCTTCTCGTGTGTCCGCCCTGGGTACCAGCGTGTCCGCCATTTTGCGCCCATTGGGCGGAGATGGTATGAAAATGGACGGGACGATGAATTTTGAGGTGCTGTCCGTTACCGATACGGCGCAGGAAGGTGCTGTTTTTGACGGAAATATTCCGGAAGGCTGCTATATGCTCTATGGAGAGGACCACAATAATCCAGAATTGCTTGCGGCTCTGCGGGGACTGCAGGCAGGCGGTCAGGTGACCTTGACTGTTGGGGGCGCCAGCTCCCAATGGTCAGATGCGGCCTATGGTATCAGCGGACGTTACACGCTGCTCCGGGACGGCCGCATTGTGGATGGCCTGCCCGCCACTCCAAATCCATATACCGCTGTGGGCGTAAAGGCGGATGGCACTGCGGTGTTCTACACCATTGACGGCCGGCGGAACGGCTGGTCTGTGGGGGCTACTTACGCTCAGGTAGCGGAGCGCCTCCAAGAGCTGGGCTGTATATCTGCGGTGGCGCTGGACGGAGGCGGGTCTACCACGCTGGGGGCTACGCTGCCGGGCAACACCGGATTTTCCGTGGTGAACAAGCCATCCACAGATGGGAGGCGGATCAACAACACCATTGCTCTGGTGAGTCAGGCGGGGGCGGATATCTTCGTACCGGGTGCCTATGTGCAGTCTGGGAACCGGGTGGTGCTGGCGGGGTCCAAGTTGCCGCTGTCGGCCGCAGCCTATGATAGTACCGGGCGGCCTGCCGATGGGCAGTACCTCAACTGGACGGCCAGCGGCGGTACAGTGAGGGGCGAGGGGTCCACGGCTGTTTACACCGCCGGAGATAAAGCGGGCGCTTACACGATAGCCGCATCGGTGGACGGTATGGGCATGTCTGTGCAGGTGGTGGACCAGCTGCACAGCCTGACAGTGTACCGGAAAGGCAGTAACCTCCCGGTGACGTCTCTGTCTCTGGAGCCGGGGGATACGGTGGACCTTACCGCTGACGGAGCGTGGTGGAATCTCCCTGTGGCCATGGACAAGGAGAGCATCGTTTGGGCAGTGGACGGAGAAATCGGGGTTATTGACGAAGCGGGATGCTTTATTGCAGGGCAGCGAACTGCCGAGGGAACCATCACTGTGACCGCAGGAGGGAAGACCATTACAATCCCTGTGAAAGTGGAGGGGGGCTGCCCCTTTGTAGACATTGCAGGGCACTGGAGTGAGAACTATGTGGTAGAGCTGTACAAGCTGGGACTGACTACCGGTTCCACCTTGGCGGACGGAAGTGTAGTATACCGTCCCGGCGGACAGCTTACTCGGGCGGAACTCATGGCGTTTATTACACGTATTTTGGGTGTAAATCCTGCGCCTTATGACACAGTAACGCTTCCCTTTGCCGATACCGAGGCCATTCCGGAGTGGGCGGTACCCTATGTGAAAGTGATGTACACCCTGAAGGTTGTCCAGGGAAGCCAGCGCAATGGCCTGACTTATGTGGATGCCAACAGCTACATTACTCGGGAGGAGACCATGACGATTCTGGGTCGGGTGCTGGCCGCTTCTCAGAGCGCCGACCTGTCGGTGTTTGCCGATGGTGCGTCGGTGAGCAGTTGGGCAGCGCCACATGTCCAAACTCTGGTGGGGTTGGGCATTGTCAGCGGCAGCAACGGCAGGATCAGCCCCAAGGACTACATTGACCGGGCATCCATTGCGAAACTGCTGGTAGAGGTTTTTCCTCTGGAGAAGGCTCTGCTCATCCCCCGGCTGGATCTGATGTCATAAAGGTGCACACAGCCAGACACTGGGGAATGCTGAAAATAATTGCTCATCAATATCGGTAACTAAGGTAAAAAAACAGAGAACAGCGCCACTTTTGGTGGGCTGTTCTCTGTTTTTTATAGGACAGACACAATGCGTTTCACAGCTTCCTGAGTTGCGGAAAAATCACCAAAAGCGGTGACCCGGACATAACCCTCGCCGCTGGGGCCAAAGCCGGCGCCCGGGGTGGTGACTACACAGGCTTTTTTCAGCAGCATGTCGAAAAAGTCCCAGGACGGAATGCCGCCGGGGGTATTTACCCACAAATATGGGGCATTCACCCCGCCATATACGGTCAGTCCGGCGGCAGACAGGCCCTCGCGAATGACCTTGGCATTGTTCAAATAGTAATTGATGGCACACTGGGTTTGAGCCTTTCCTTCAGGAGAGAGCGCCGCCTCTGCCGCCCGCTGAATAACATAGGGCACACCGTTGAATTTGCTTCCTTGGCGGCGGTTCCACAGGGCGTTGAGGGACACCCCCTCCCGCTCCAGGGCCTTGGGTATGACCGTGTAGGCACAGCGATTTCCGGTGAATCCGGCGGATTTGGAGAAGGAGCGGAACTCAATGGCGCAGGTTTCAGCGCCCTCCACCTCAAAGATGCTGTGGGGAATTCCGTCCTCGGTGATAAACGCCTCATAGGCGGAATCGAATAAGATCACACTGCCGTTGGCGTTGGCGTAGTCGACCCATGTCTTGAGCTGGCCTTTGGTGGCCGCTGTGCCGGTGGGGTTGTTGGGGGAACAGATGTAAATGAGGTCGGGAATTTTGTCTCCCGCAGGCAGGCTTGGGAAAAAGTCGTTCTCTGCAGTACAGGGCAGGTAAACCAAGTCTGTCCATTTTTCCCCATCGAAGGTTCCGGCCCGGCCCGCCATGGCGTTGGTGTCCACATACACCGGGTACACCGGGTCGCACACCGCCACCACATTGTCGGTGGAGAAAATGTCGCCGATGCTGCCGCAGTCGCTTTTTGCGCCGTCAGAGACAAAAATTTCATCATCGGCAATGGTCACTCCACGTGTTCTGTAGTCGTCCCGGATGGCGAAGCGCAAAAAGTCGTAGGCACAGCAGGTCTCCTCGCAGTAACCCCGGAAGGTCTCCTTCACGCCCATCTCTTTGGATGCCTTCACCATGGCGTCCACCACAACAGGGGCCAGGGGCTGGGTCACGTCGCCAATGCCCAGGCGGATGAGGGGCATCGGCGGGTTTTGGGCGGAAAAGGCTCGGACCCGGCGCCCGATCTCCGGGAACAGGTAGCCGCCAGGGAGCTTGCGGAAATTTTGATTGATGTGGGCCATGGGGACCACTCCTTTACTTTATCTGGTTAAATGATTGTACCACAGGCCAAATACCTCGGTCAATCGGCAGTTTCGCCATCAAACACGGTGACGGCGGGGCCCGTCATGAACATTTGGCCGGATTCCCCGTCCCAGCGGACGGTCAGCTCCCCTCCTGCCAGATGGATTACCGCCTCCTGGCCCAATTTCCCGGCGGCGATCATAGCCGCTGCCGCCGCGCAGGCCCCGGTGCCGCAGGCCAGCGTCTCGCCGCTGCCCCGTTCCCACACCCGCATCTCCAGTTCCCGGCGGTTCAGCACCCGGATGAACTCGACGTTCACCCGTTCAGGAAAGGCGGGATGAACCTCTGCCAGCGGGCCCAGTGCCCTCAGGTTCAGAACGGCGGGGTTTTCCACCTCAATCACCGCGTGGGGATTGCCCATGGACACGGGGCGGGCGGTGTATTCCCTTCCGTCCAACACAAGCGGTATGGGCTCCCTCCAAACGGGCGCGCCCATGCCCGCCGCAGCCCCCGTCACCGCGCCGTCCTGGATGAGCAGGGACAGCTCCCGCTCGCCCGACCCGGTCTCCACGGTGAGGTGGCGCTTGTCCGTCAGGCCCTTGTCATACACATACTTGCCGAAGCAGCGGATGCCGTTGCCGCACATGGCTCCCTCGGAGCCGTCGGCGTTGAACATCCGCATTTTGAAGTCCGCCCGGTCCGGCGGGCACACGCAGATGATCCCATCGCCGCCTACGCCAAAGTGGCGGTCCGACAGCCGGCGGGCCAGTCCACCCAGGTCCTCCGGCATGGATTCCATGCAGTTGAGAAAAATGTAGTCGTTGCCCAGGCCGTGCATTTTGGTAAAGCGCATACGCTCCCCTCCTTACAGGGAAACGTATGCGCCCGGCGGGCGCAGTATGAGGCGCCCGATCCCCCCGGACCACGGCGTCCTCCGCTGTTTCGCCCAGCTTTACCCTGCCGCCGGGCAAATAAAAGTAGGGGGGAGCGCTCGCCGCGCATTGCCAATATTTGTTCCATCGGAAATCATGGCCGCGCAGACGCATTTAATCAGTGCTTCCTCAAACCTGCCCTCATCCGTCCTGAAAAGAAATATCCATGTCAATAGTTGATGATGTATTTGTCCCGCTCCCAGGAGGACACCCGGGTGCGGTACTCGTCCCACTCCGCCTCCTTGCCCGCGATATACTGGGACGTGACGTGCTGGCCCAGGGAGGCCATCACCAGCCGGTCCTTTTTCATGGCGGCGATGGCCTCCTCCAGGGAGCCGGGCAGGGCCTCGATGCCCCGGCGCTTCCGGGTGGCGGGGGTCATGGTAAAGATGTTCTCCGTCACCTCCGGCGGCGGGGTCATCCCCTTGGCGATGCCGTCCAGCCCCGCCGCAAGGCATACCGCCAGGGACAGGTAGGGGTTGCAGGCCGGGTCGGGGCAGCGCAGCTCCACCCGGGTGCCCTGGCCCCGGCTGGCGGGGATTCGGATGAGAGTGGAGCGGTTGGAGGCGGACCAGGCCATGTAGCAGGGGGCCTCAAAGCCGGGGACCAGCCGCTTGTAGGAATTGACCAGGGGATTGGTGATGGCGGCCATCCCCTTCATGTGGGCCAGTATGCCCGCGATGAAGGAGTAGCACTCTTTGGACAGCCCGTTTTCACCCTGTTCGTCGAAAAAGACGTTCTTCCCGTCCCGGTACAGGGACATGTTGGTATGCATTCCGTTGCCCGCCAGCCCGTAGATGGGTTTGGGCATAAAGGTGGCGTGGAGGCCGTCCCGTTGGGCGATGGTCTTCACCGCCAGCTTGAAGGTCATGATCTTGTCGGCACACTCCAGGGCGGGGGCGTATTTAAAGTCGATCTCGTGCTGACCAGGGGCCACCTCGTGGTGGGAGGCCTCGATCTCATATCCCATCTGTTCCAGGGCCAGGCAGATGCGCCGCCGGGTGGGCTCGCCGTGGTCCAAGGGGCCCAGGTCGAAATACCCCGCCTCGTCGTTGGTCTTGGTGGTAGGCTTGCCCTCCTCATCGGTCTGGAACAGGAAGAACTCCGCCTCCAGCCCCACGTTGAAGGTGTCGTAGCCCATGGCGTTCGCCCGCTCCAGCACCCGCTCCAGCACCCCCCGGGGGTCGCCCACAAAGGGGGAGCCGTCCGGGTTGTGCACGTCGCAGATGAGCCGGGCCACCTTGGCGTGCTGGGGCTCCCAGGGGAAGACGACAAAGCTGTCCAGGTCGGGATAGAGGTACTGGTCGGACTCGTTGATGCGGACAAAGCCCTCGATGGACGAGCCGTCCAGCATAATCTGGTTGTTCACCGCCTTCTCGATCTGGGAGGCGGTGATGGCCACGTTTTTCAGCTGGCCGAAGATGTCCGTGAACTGCATCCGGATGAACTTCACGTCCTCCTCTTTCACGATGCGGATGATGTCTTCTTTGGTGTAGCCCATGTGTGACTTCCCCTTTCCGCGGCGGCTTGCGCCCGCGCCGTCTCAAACGCTCAACCTCGCGTTTTCTGCTCTCAGCATAGCACAAACGTGGTTTTTGTCAACGTTTTTTTACATGGATGCGGAATTTTGGAACAGAAAACAGGTTTCACGCTTGGTAAAACCTGTTTTCTGTCAAATGTCACATTTTGAGTTTCAGTCCGGCCGGATGGGCAGGGGAGAGGAGTCAGAGTCGGGCCGGGGCGGCTGGACCTCATAGGCGCCCTCCGAGGGGTGGATTCTCTCCAGGTATGGGGCGCAGATCTCCTCCACCGCGTTGCTGAACCAGCCGTTGGCTTCAGGGCCCGGGACATAGGTGTGGTCGAAAATGGGGTAGTCCGGGTCCATCCAAACCACGCCCAGCGTGTGTGCGCTGAAAGGATGGATATCATCATCTGCTTCTTCCGGCAGGAACACGATCTCTCCGTAGCCGATCCCTCCCGCGCTCCAGCCCACCAGGATGTAATTGGGCAGGCCGGTCTCCGGGTTGGTGGTCTCGTAGATGAAGGCCCGCTCCTCGTCGAACTGCCCCGTGATGTCCACCCGTCGGCCATCGAACACAAACCACACCCGGCCCTCCGCCACCTCCACCGGCGGGTCGCCCCCATCGCCGAAGAATGAGGCGGAGTAGGGCTGTCCATCCACGCGGGTTGTGGAATGGCGGCCCCCCAGCAGGGACCAGAAGCCCGGCAGGGCCGCCGCCGTCAGCGCCAGCGCCCCCAGGGCCAGAACTGCCGCCGCCAGAATCAGCCGGGCCCGCCGGGACGGACGTCCGGCCGTTTTCTTCGTCTCCGGCCTGTGCTCCGCCAGCGCCCGAACCAGCGCCGCCTTGCTGTCCGGGGTCAGCCTCACCCGGTCCAGCTCCTCTTTGTACTTTCCGAAATCCTCACACATAGTTCTCGCCTCCCAGCATGGTCCTCAGCTTGTCCTTGGCCCGCTTCAGCCGGGTGCTCACCAGCGGGGCCGGTATGCCCAGCAGTTGGGCGATCTCCCTCACCGGGTACTCCTCGTAGTACCGCAGGAAAATCACCTCCCGGTACTTGGGCGGCAGGGCCCGAACCCGCTCCAGCAGGCTCCCGTCCTCCGGCTCCGGGTCCTCCACCGCCAGGGCCAGCCCCTCCTCCAGCGGCGCCCGCCGCCGGACCCAGGCGGTCTTTTTCCAGTTCTTGCACTGGTTCACCGCCAGGCGCACCACCCAGGCCCGCTCCTGGCCTTCGTCAGGGAATTCCCGGGAGTCCTCCAGCAGCTTGATGAGCACCGTCTGGCACACGTCCTGGGCGTCGTCCCAGTCCCCCAGCCAGGTCCGGCCGACCCGTATCAGCAGGTCGGCGTACCGCTCCACCAGGTATTCCGCCCGTTCGCTGTCCATGGGCCTCACCTCCTTCTGCCTATATAACAACACGGGACGGGGAAATCTGTCAAAGGGTCCCGCAGATTTTTCAGGCCGTTTTTTTGGAAAGACAGGAAAAGATAATCAACTCTTACTTGACCATCCTTGTGTATTCTGTTAAAATATTTCCATGACTCAGCCCCCGCGCTTTCCCCGCACATCCGATAAAAGTTTGGAGGAATGTACAATGGCTCACAAATATGTCTACCTGTTCTCAGAGGGCAACGCCAACATGCGCGAGCTCCTGGGCGGCAAGGGCGCCAACCTGGCCGAGATGACCAACATCGGCCTGCCCGTGCCCCAGGGCTTTACCATCACCACCGAGGCGTGCACCCAGTACTACGAGGACGGGCAGAAGATCAACGACGAGAT
>CANOBV010000081.1 GCA_947564255.1 uncultured bacterium
TTCTTCCTTGACCTTAGTATAGTCGATCACAGGCGATTTTGCAAGAGGTTTTTCAGAAATTCTCTGATTATTTTTTGCCTGCTCCCGGTCATAGGTCCTGACGGCGCGGCCGATCTCATTCAAGAGGTTCATGGACACTTCGCTGGCGGCGCTGCCCAGGTGGTGAAGGACGGCAGGGGTGGAAAACTCCGTAATGTCGGACAGGTCCTCGTCCTCCATGTAGTCGGCGGGGTCCAGGCCGCAGCGGGTCAGAAGGGTGTATTGGACACTGGCAGTCAAGAGGTTCCGAAAGCGCACTTCCAGATTGAGGTCGTCCAGTTCTTCCAGCAGACTGTCCTTCACATCGTAAGCCAGATCGTCCAGATGCTCCCGGTAAACCTCCTTCACCGCATGGCTGGCCTGCTCCATGAGCTGATAGCCAAAGTCCGGTTCTTCCGAGGGACCGTATTGCTGCTCCAACGCCTCCGCAACAGCGGCGTGGTGTTCCGTCCGCATTTCCCACAGGTAGGGGGTCCGCGCCCCCTTGACCGGGCGGGTATCTGCCACATCAAAGACGTATTCCAGTTGCGGCCTGCCGCCAGCATTTTTCCGAATGAGGGCGATACCTTTGGAGCGGGGCTTCACCCAGCGTCGCATGGTATCATTCCACAGCTCCATGCTGGCGCAGGCGGTAGCGTCCGGGCGCTGGGCGTAGATCAAGAGCTGTTCGTCAAAGGGATATTTATAGAGCCGGGAGGCGGTGGTCAAATACCGTTTCCAGCCGTCTATGTCCCGCGTGACAGTATGAGCGGTCTGGTTTGCCAGCTCAGATACAAATTGCAATTTACTTGCCATGAAAACCTCCTTTTTTCAGTATAGAAAAGCCCGGAGGGGACGCAAAATCCCGCTCCGGGCAAGATGGACGGTCAGCCGTCCTTATAATCTCGCTGATTCAGCCGGTCCAGCACGGCCCTCTGCGCCGGGGAGAGGACGCGGGGCGGCGTCACCCGCAGCCACTTTTTCGGCAGCTCAAAGGTCAGCCCGCCCCAGCCGTTGGCGGCAGTTTGACGCACCTGTTCCGGGTGGGTCTGGCATAGTTCCAAAAGCTGACGCTTCAAAGCCTCGTTGTGGGTGTAGACGCTGGCCGTGCGCTCTGCCTCGTTGAAGTTGATAACCGTCTCTTTTTCAATGTTGGTCAGCTTCATGGGCGTCACCGCTCCGGGTCACGGCGGGGAGCGGGGGGAACGGTCCCGCCCTTCTCCGTTTCCTCCTGGCACTGGCGCAGAGTGTCCAGCAGGGAGGGCTTGGGGGCTTCGTTGTTGATGATGCCATCAATCTGGTTGCAGTTCTGCTCCACACTCATTTCGGTAGTTGCCAGATAATTCTCCGGCGCGGGCTGGACCTGCCGGAAGGCCCACAGACGCCCATCGTCCGTGTAGACAGGCCGGTAAAGTTCCGGGGTCCGCAGGTACATCCCATCCATACCAGCGCCAGCCTTATAACAGCCGCTTTCCTCTCGTTCACTTTCCAGCAGGACCGTACCATTCCACAGAACAAACCCCGGTTCCATCCGCTGGTCCCACATTCCGCAGGGGACCTCCCGCTCCCGGATCAGGATTTCCGGGCCGCAGTCCCGCTCCGTCAGCGGGTGGACAGGTACGGGGAAAAAGGGCTGTTCACTCTCGATCTCGTCTGCGCGGATTTTTTGAAGAATAGTTTCAGCGGTGCCGCCATCCCGCAGACACGCCGCCGCTTGCAGCATTTCGCCGGGGTAGAGACAGCAGTTGTCCAGGCCCAGGCTGACCAGCTTTCCGGCCAGCTCCGCGCCATACTCCGCCCGCACAGCGTACACACCCCCGCAGAGGGTGTCCAGCCACCGCTCCACGCTGACCTCCGGGTCCTTGGACGGCGTGAAGTTGGCGTACTGTTCCTCTTGGATGCACTCAACGGCAAAGTCGATCATCTTCTGAACCGCCTCCGGGGTGGAACCAGGAGCGGCGGTGTGCATGGAGGCAAAGAAATCCGCCCTTTTCATTCTCCGCTTTCCTCCATCCCAGCGATCACCTTGTCGGCGTAGCGGTCCAGGTCCTCGAATACGCCGTCAATGACAGCCAGCGCCGCACAAAGGGCGTTGTCCACAGCCTCCAAAGTCGCCTCGTTGCCGCCCTCCGACACCATTTCCAGCAGCGTCCCCACCGTCTCCGGGGACAGGCCCAGCTTTGCCGCCAGATTATCCACATCGGGGATGCTGCCCTCGTCCTCCAGGAACCAGTCATAGGGCATCCCAAAGAAGTGGGCGATCTCCCGGAACTGATACACGTTGGGGGTGCTGATGCCATTGAGCCAGCGGTTGACCGTGGGGACGGCCACGCCCAGGTGACGGGCCAGCTCCCCGCGCTCCACGCCGCTGATCGTGAGCAGGTTTTTCAAACAGAGATCAAATTTCTTTTCCATAAATCACTTTCCCTTCTTTCCGTTATTTTTGTTGTCAAATTCCAGCTTAAACCGGACATATTTGCCGCCATCATCATCCAGGACAACGGTGGCGTCATAGAAAACGCCCTTCTTCTCCGAAAACAGGCCCTTGACAGCCACACGCCCATTTTTCAAAAGAGAAGCGGCGATATTCTTCGTCAGGTCTTTCCGCTTGCTGGTAAAGAAGCGGTCATTCTTCCAGAGGGCAAAGCCGCAGGACGGCGTATCATGGTAGCCCTCGCAGTAAAAGCTCTTTTTGCCCTCCACCACGTTTTTGCCGCAGCGGGGACACTTCCCGATCACCGTCCGCCCGGATTCGGAGAGGGCGGTGGATGTAACAGAAATATTCCGGTAGGACTGGACCAGATTGGTGAGCATGGCGGTGATCCCGGCCATGAAGTCCTCCGGGGCCAGCTCGCCCCGCTCCACAGCCCCCAGCCGGTCCTCCCACTCCGCCGTCAGCTTGGCGGATTTGAGCTGGTCGGGCATGGCCCAGGACAGGGCCAGCCCCTTCTCCGTGGGAAGAAGCTGCTTTTTCTTCCGCTCCACAAAGCCGGATTTCACCAGCTTTTCAATGGTGGCCGCACGGGTGGCGGGTGTACCCAGGCCGGTCCGTTCCACGGATTCCAAGGCAGCAAAGTCCTCTGCGCTGGCGTGTTCCATGGCGGAGAGCAGAGTATCTTCTGTAAATCGGGAAGGAGGGCTTGTAGTTCCCTGCTTCAACAGAGCGTCCGCACCCTCCAACCGCTGACCATCAGACAGCGCCGGGAGAGCCGGGGCCGGTTCCTCTGCTTTCTGCTTCAGCGTGGAAAGGAACGCTTTTTCCGTCCCCTTCCAGCCCGCCGCCGCCACTGTGCGGCCCTTGGTCATAAAAGAAGCGCCGCCACAGTCCAACGTGACGGCAGTCTCCGCATAGGTATGGGGTTCGCCCACGGCGCACAGCAGCCGGACGGCAATCATGTAGAGGATGTTCCGCTCCCCGGTGGGCAGGGCGGCAAGGTCAGCACCGGCGATCTCCGCCGTGGGAATGACGGCGTGGTGGTCGGTCACTTTGCTGCTGTCTACCACTTGGGCGGCGTGTACCGGGAGGGGCTGGCCCACCATGAAGGACAGCGCACCGGCCACAGTGGAGCAGAGGGCGGGCAGGCCCTCCGCCATATCCTCCGTCAGATAGCGGCTGTCCGTCCGGGGGTAGGTTGCCAGCCGCTTCTCATATAGGCTCTGCAAATAATCAAGGGTCTGCTGGGCCGTGTAGTCAAAGAGGCGGTTGGCCTCCCGCTGGAGGGTGGTCAGGTCGTAGAGCTTCGGGGGCCGCTCGGTCTTGTCCTTCCGGGTGACGGACTGGACCACGGCGGTCTTGCCCAGGCAGGCCGTCCGCAGCTTCTCCGCATCCGTCTTGGAATTGAATTTGCCACTGGATGCACGGAACGTCCGCAGGTCCAGCTCCACGGTGTAGAATTTCTCCTTTTTGAAATTCTCAATCGCAGCCTCCCGTTCAGACAGCAGCGTGAGAGTAGGGGTCAGCACCCGGCCCACGTTCAGCGTCTTACCCTTATATAAAGTGGTAAACAGCCGGGTCCCGTTGATGCCAATGAGCCAATCCGCCTTTGCACGGCAGAGGGCGGCGGCATAGAGGTTGTCGTACTTCCTACCGTCTGCCAAATCATCAAAGCCCTTGCGGATAGCGGATTCCTCCATTGAGGAAATCCAAAGCCGCTTGATGGGCTTCGTGCATCCGCAGAGGTTGTAGGTCAGCCGGAAGATCAATTCGCCCTCCCGTCCAGCATCGGTGGCGCAGACCACCGCCTCCACATCGTCCCGCTCCATAAGCTGGCGCAGGATGTTAAACTGCTTCTTGGTGTCCGGCAGCACTTGGAACTGCCACGGGTCGGGGAGAATGGGCAGATCGTCATAGGCCCACTTGGAATAGCGGGGGTCGTAGGCGTCAGCCGGGGCCAGCTCCACCAGATGGCCGACACACCAGCTCACCAGCCAGCCGCCGCCCTCCATATAGCCGTCCCTGCGGGCAGTTGCGCCCAGCACCTTTGACAGAGACATGGCGACACTCGGTTTTTCAGCGATCACTAATTGCGTGTGCATCACTTCCTTTCAACAATTTTTTATAGCAGATGCCCAGGCAGGGCGTATCCCGGCCATAGGCGCATCCGTGGCAGGGGTGGTCAGGCGGAAGGGCGGGAGGCTCCCGTGCCTCCCGCCCCACCACGGGCTTCTGTGTCATCATGCGTTCATAGGGGCTGTCAGTGAACCGGATCATTCCTCGTCCTCCGGTTCCTCATAGCCATAGCCCTCCGGGTAGTCCGGTTCCTCCGGCTCACCATAGTGCGCGGGGGCTTCATCGTCCTCATTGACGGTTTCCTCGTCCTCGCCGGTCAGATCGTCAAAATCGTCCGCATCGTCCAGATCGTGCTTGGGCTTATAGATTTTCAGATAGTAGCCAGCACCGCCCACAGCCAGAGCCGCGATCACCACCAGAATGATGGTGCTGTTACCTCCCTTTTCCGGCTTCTCCGGCTCCGGGTCAGGGTCAGCGGCGGGGGCCTTGCCGGTACAGTCTTTCAGCGTCAGGGCGCAGACCGGGCAATCGGTGTTGACCTCGCCGGGGGCGCACTTGTCCACGCAGTTGCAGACCGGCTCCGGATCAGGAATGGCGGACACACCCGGCGTCTCCGGTTCTTTGTCCTTCTCCGCCAGAGCATAGAGGTCGGATTCCGTGACGGCGTTGAGGAAATAGACGTTTTCACTCTCGCGCTGCCGGTCGATCACCAGATAAAAGGTGTTCTCATTGGGCGTGGTGAAGGTGAAAAACTCTTTACTGTCCTCGTCTGTCACATTGTCCACCACGGTCCCCTGGCCGTCCGGGGTCAAAGGCTTGGCCGTCTGCTCTGTCTGTCCATCGTCCGGGTCCGGGACTGCGCTGGTCGATGCAGAGGGCGGCGTGGTCGTGGCCGCAGGGGTGGAGGTAGACGGCGTAGTAGTCGTAGTGGGTGCTTTCCCCGGAGTAGTTGTCACCGGCGTGGTGGCCGCAGGCTTCTGAACCGCAGCCGGTTCCTTACTGTTGGCGGGGGCCTGATAGTTGGGGTTCTTCACCTGGACGGCCTGGGAGCGGTTGCCCGCGCTGTCCGCCGCCTGGACACTGATCTGTTCAGCGGTCCCCAGGTCTTTCAGCGGCACATCCAGCGTCCCGCCCGTCAGATTGGTGTAGCACTTCCCGCCCACGGTGATCTCTGTAACACCGGAGAGGTTGTCGCTGGCCTCCACCCGCAGGACGTTCCCGCTGATGCTGGCCCGCACGGTGGGCGGGGTCCGGTCGAAGCACTCCATATAGCGGGAGTTCTCATACACTTCTCCGTCATGACCGGTGACACGGACATAGACGGTGCAGTTATCGGTAATGTCAACCACGCCGTAGTAGCGGTCCTCCCGCTGTTCCAGACTGGCGGTGATATTCCTCCAACTGCCGCCCCGGTCGATTCTGACCTCTGCCGAAGCAAAGCCGCCGCCCGTCTGATCGGTGATGCAGACCTTGGCGGCGGCGCTGGTGCTGGCCCAATCAGAGGGCAGCATAATCTCAATGGTAACGCCGGAGGCAGGCGGTTCCAGATCGGCGGCGTAGGCCGCGCCCATCATGGAAAACGCCGCTCCCAGGCACAGGAACACGCACAGCAGCAGAGCCACCGTGCGCTGCAAGGGTTTTCTTCTTGTCATAGGCTCAATTCTCCTTTCCAAAATTGGTTGCGGGCGGCTCTTTCGCATTTGCCGCCCGGATCATGGTCAGCACGGCCCGCAGTTCCTCCGGCGAGCTGGCAACACTCCGTACCGCCTGCAAAATCTCCGTGTTCTCACATTCGGTGATCTGCCGCTCAATGTCACGGGCGCGGGCTGTCCACTCGCTGGCCTTTTCCTTCGCCCGGACCAATTCGGCCCGCAGCTTTTCCTTCTTCGCCTCCATCGGCTCACGCACGTTTCCCACCTCCCAGCCTGCCGGGGATGTAGTCGGCAAAGTTCGGGACGGTATGGAAAATGCGCTTGTTATTCACCCACCGTTGAAGCTGCCGGGTGACGGGCGGGGCGCTGGGGCGGTCATAGATCATCACATAAGGTTCATAACCCATGCCCCGCAGGGTTTCCACCCGGTAAAGGTCCTGTTCGTGGGTGCTGGCATAGTTGGTCAGCACATACACCCGCCTCCGACGGACGCTGTGAATATTGGTCAGTTCCAAAAAGCGGCGGAAATATGGGGTCAGGTCAATGTCGGGATTATCCCAGGCGAAATGTACTGCTTTGGTGCGGACTTTGTTCAGCAGAGCCACATTATCCGGCGTAATGAGCCGAATATCCAAGCCCTGCGTGAAGTCCACATAGGCGCGGCTCTCTGCCAACTGCAAGATCAGCTTTTCATGGTCGGGGCAGGCCAGCAGATTTGCGTCCAGCAGCTTGATCTCCTTCTGTCCATCCCAAAATTCCGAGAGGTCAGCTACCTGGACGCTCCGCCGCCCCTCTTTGCCAGAGACAATGCAAAATCCGCAGTTTCGCGGACAGCCACGGCTTAGAAAGCCATAGGCGGTGTCGGGAAACTGCGGATATAAGGTGTAGTCCGGGCGGGTATGCTCCACCGCGTCCGGGAGGTCGGGGCCGGGGCCGTAGCCCGTGCCTCCGCAGATCACCTCGCCAGCGTTGGTAACGGCGATGGTGTCCTTGGAATAGGTGTCGGTGAACACCCGGCTTTTGTAAACAAGGTCATATCGGCCCTCCGGGGTCCACCACTCCACGCTGTCACCCTGGGCCTTGTGGTAAGCGGACAGCTTCATCAGACACAGGTTCGGCCAGTTATGGGAATCTACGTCAATCAGTCCGATTTTCATGTATCACGCTCCATTCTGATAACAAAATTAGGGAAGTCGGCCATATCCGTAAAAGTGCGATTGCCAATAGCTGCTGTTGATATTTGCGTAGCTGATGGGATCTCCGCAATGAATCATTTGCCCGTTGCCCACATAGATGCCTACATGGGTCACGCCGTTGGGGTTCGGCGCGTCATAGGTGTGCCAGAAGAAGATCAGATCACCGGGCTGGACGTTTGCAGTAGATACGGGGGTACAGATGTTGTATAGTCCCTGCGCTCCCAGCCGTCCCACGCTCCATCCACTGTGATTGATTACCCAGCTTACAAAGCCGGAACAGTCAAACGAGGTGGAGGGGGAACTGCCGCCCCAAACATAGGGATAACCGAGGTACTTCTGCGCTTCGGCCAGCATAGCGGCGTAGGTGGCGTCTGTCACCGGCTCTCCGGGATAGTCCGGGATAACAGGCCCGCCCGGTGCGCCGGGAATGATACCGCCCGTTCCATCGTCGCCGGTGTCCACAAAGTAGTAGGGATTCAGATATTCGCCGTTCAGCATGATCTCTAAATGTAGGTGCGGCCCGGTGCTGTTGCCGGTGCTGCCCACAGCGCCGATCACATCCCCGCGCTTGACCTCCTGCCCAGCGGTGACGGAAAGGCTGGAGCAATGGGCGTACCGGGATTGATAACCCTTTTCGTCCTCGATCACGATGCAAAGTCCGTAGCTGCCAGCGTCCCCAGCGGATACCACCCGCCCGTCATGGATAGCCTTGATAGGCGTTCCCTGGGCCACAGCAATATCCACACCGCGATGCAGATTTTTCTCCCCGCTGATGGGATGCACCCGCCAGCCGTAGCCGCTGGACACATAGCCCAGCCAGGGGAAGTCAAAGGGGTTCCCATACGCCTGCCGGTTGCCGAGGGTCTGCTGGTATACGTTATAGCGGTCGGTCTGCTCACCGGGGGTCAGGTGGCCCGAAATGACGGTTGACAGCGGTGTGACCGTCAGTGTGGTTTGCAGGACGTACCAATCGTAGGGGTCGCCGTTGCTGTCATAGCGGGTTTCGATAATGACCTCCCGCGAAAGCTGGTACTGCTCCCCGAACAGCCGCGCGATCTCCGCCTGCACCTGGTCAAAGGTAAAGGCGTTGAACATGGTGGAGAGGTAGCCCATCAGCTCATAGGGATTGTGGCTGATCTCCCCGATGTTGTAGCGGTATTCGTCATAGCCAGGGTAATTTTCCTCCGTCTTGTCAATGTCGATCTGCAAATCCGTCTCCATTTCCGTGTAGTAGAGGTCGGAGTTACAAATGTCCTGCTCGTTCGCCATATAGGACGCGGAGATGTAGGAGGACTGGAAACCGGAGAGCATAGCGGTACAGGAGGTCATGCCAGCGGCAAAGAACACCACCACCATAGCCAGCATAGCAACCACGGCCAACAGGGATTTCCGCGCCGCCATATACTGTTGGACCGCACGGGCGATCTGTCCGGTGGCCTGCACCACGTTTTGGGTGAAGTGCGCCGTCTGCTTCGCCTCACGCGCGGCCTGGGCATACTTTCGCTTGATCTTTTGCTTCTGCATCCATTTGGCGAGAGCATTTTTATTGCGCAGCTCCGGGTTATCCCGGAGGGCGGTCTGCCACGCCAGATTGAGATTTTCTTTTGTTGCCCGCTGTTCCGCTTGGCGCAGGGTGCGGTAGGGTTTGGAACGGCGGCGGTTCTGATTCCACCGAAGCGCCCGCCCCACGCCCTGCTCGGCAAACAGTTCACTCTTGTGGGTGGCCTCCACCGCCACATTCTGCCGTTCTGATTCATGTATCTTGCCGTGGACCTTCATCACCACCGCTGTTTTCGCCATCCCACCAGCGCGGGCAGGCAGGGAGGGCGGTCGGTACTCCGGTAAGACCTCCTGCTCGAAATGCAGACGGCGGCGGGGCTTGCCCGTCTCGCTGTCCGGCTCCGGCTGAATGGACAGACGGCGCTTGACCGGAAGATCAGCCCGCGCCTTTTCCACCGTCTGCTCTGCCCGCTCCACCCGGCGCACCGCCTTGTCGTACTTGGGACTGGACGGGGCGGTATCATTCGGCGCTGGGGCCGGGGTACTGCCAGCTTTGGGCGGCGTATCCTCGAATTGCAGCCGTCTACGCTCGGAAGAAACGGGAGCGGCGGAGTGGGCGGCGAACTTTGCCGCCTGCCGCTTCTTATATGCCCCCCGATCATCCGGGACGGCAGACAGCTCCGGGGCCTTGGGTTCCGGCTGGGGGCTGTCACGCTGGTGGATGTCCGCCTCACCATCCGCAGGGGCAGACGGTTCCACTTGCTGACCATCCTCCGGTTTTGCGGCATCAGCAGCGTGGTCCATCACCTGCCGCTTCTTCACCGCCCGCTTTGCCTCTGCGGACTGTTCGGCATCAGGGACCGGGGCGAGATCATCCGCCGTCCCTTCTTCAAAATGCAGCCGTCCACCGCCATCATCCATGAGACGAGATGGACGCTGTTCGCTGGTGGCCGCAGGCTGGGCGGCATCCGGGGCAAACCGCCGCGCCTGCCGCTTCTTCATCCTGGCTTTGGCATCAGAAGCAGGCGGCTTTTCACCGTCTGCCGCATCAAATCTCAGCCGACCGCCGCCCTCCACGGGACGGGGTGGGCGCTTTGCCGGGGCGGAACCGGGTGGCCGGTTCTGCATGGGAGCATCCCCAGCGCCGCGCATTGTCCGATCTTCCAGAGAACGGGCGGCGTCCGGGGTATGCTTTGCCGCCTGCCGCTGACGGGACTTCTTACGATTTTTCCGGTTCCGCCGTTTCCGTGATGCCGGGGACGGAGGCGGTACATCCTCACCGCTGGCAGCAGGAGCGGCCATCATGGGAGCATCCGCCGCCATTCGCATGGAAGGGGCATCCGGCACAGGCGGCGGGGCCTCCGGTGCTGGGGTACTGGCGTGTGCCGCTTCTTCCGCCGTCTGCTGCATGGGGCGGGGCTGCTTGCGCCGCTTCTTGCCGGGAGGGGCAGGGTCGCCGCCGCTCCGCAGGGATGCACGGTGGCCTGCCGCCTGTTCCTGGGGGCGGGCGGGACCAAATGATATATCCACCGCCCGTTGGCTGACGCGCTTTTCCTCGCTGGTTGCCATGTTCTGCTCCACCAGACCGTCCCGGCCCAGCTTTTGAACCGTTTTAGCCCTGGCTTGGAACCGCTTGCCGCTCATAATGTCGCCTCCTTGGATTTATGCTCCTTCTCCGGCACAGAGGCGGACCGGGCGGCGGCTTCTGTCTTTTTCTCAGCCAATGCTTGGCGAATGGAGGGATTCTTCTCCGCCTGACATTCTATACGCGTCTCCTGTGCAGCCTTCACTGTCTGTTCCGAATGTTTCACGCCCCCAATAGCAGAAAACACGGTATGATTCAAGATCGGAAGAGCGTCGTGTAGGGAAAGAGGGTAGATCTCGGTGGTCGCCG
>CANOBV010000082.1 GCA_947564255.1 uncultured bacterium
AGCGAAATTGAAAAGAGAAAAAGTGAAAGATAAAGAAAAAGACAGACCGGGATTCCTTCACCGCCTGCAACCATGACTTCCCGTCTGGTCCCACCATTTACACCACAAAAGATGGTATTCGCATGACGAAAGCCGGAATTGTTAAGGCGAAATTCTCCCGCCGCCCACAAGGTTGGTGGAAACTGAAACGGATTACGGTAGACTGGACAAAAACAGGGAAATACTACTGCTCCATTTTGTATGAGGTGCAAGAAAAAGAACCAAAGGCAGTGATTACCACCGAGGAAACCACGATTGGCCTGAAGTATTCCATGGCCCATTTCTATGTGGCCGACAACGGAGACATGGCCGACCCTCCCCGCTGGCTTCAGCGCTCCCAAGAGAAGTTGGCGGACATCCAGCGGCGGTTAAGCCGGATGGAAGCGGGGTCTAAGAATTATCAAGAGATGGTGCAGAAGTACCGTGAACTCCACGAGCATATCGCCAATCAACGGCGCGATTTCATCCACAAGGAATCCCGACGGATAGCCAACGCCTGGGATGCCGTGTGTGTGCGGGCCGATGATTTGAAAGCGATTGCCAGAGGCCTGGTGCGTGGAAATGTTTTGGATTCCGGCTATGGAATGTTCCGAAACTGTTTGCGCTACAAGTTGGAGAGGCAAGGGAAACTGTTGATTTTAGTAGACCGCTACGCTCCCACGTCGCGCAATGCGTCCCCCCATCAACGGGAGGTCAGCGCCGCGAAGAACATCAAGGCCCTGGGCCTTGCCCAATATTTTGCTTGTCAGGAAGTGCGTGAAAGCGCCTGAACATATACCCTCGCTATATCGGTCGGGACGCCGATGAATGCCCATAGGGAAACCAAAGTGGGAAACGAGACGCTGTGTGCGCACAGCCGAAGCCCTCCGGGGCGTCCAAAATATTATGACGATGAAAAATTCCAAGGAGAGGAGTTTTTGGCGAAAGGAGCTTGCCATGCTGTTTTTGCAGATGAAGGATGGGGACTATCTGACCATCGGTGAGGACATCACCATTCAGTTTTTCCCCGATTCCAAATCCAGGGTCCGGGTGGCCATCAACGCCCCCAAGGACCTGGCCATCCTCCGAGGCGATGTCCGGGAGCGGAACGGGGCGGAACGTCCCAGCGGCTTAGTAGGCCGCTTTACCGCCCCGCCGGAGCTGACGGAGTGACCCATTGGTTTCAGCCGGTCTTGCAAGACGGATGAAATAAATCGTACCGCGTGAAACGGTTCTCACGCCAAAGGCCACGGTGTCAGAACCGGGAAGCGCTCCACCCAATGCGCCGGATTATAGGATGTGAAGGCGCGACGTTCGCAAAACCCTAAATTATTATTGAAAGGAATCAAAATCATGAGGATTCAACACAACATAATGGCCATGTCGGCCTATCGCAACTACACCAACAACGTGTCCGCGATGAAGAAGAACCTGGAGAAGCTGTCCTCCGGCTACAAGATCAATCGCGCAGGCGATGATGCCGCCGGTCTGGCCATTTCCGAAAAAATGCGTGCCCAGATCACCGGTCTGGAAACCGCCCAGAAGAACGCCAAGGACGGTATCTCCCTGGTGCAGACCGCCGAGGGCGCTCTGACTGAGGTCCACGACATGCTCAACCGTATGGTGGAGCTGGCCACCCAGTCCGCCAACGGCACCTATGACAACACCACCGACCGCGCCCAGATGCAGAAGGAGATCAACCAGCTGCGGGACGAGATCAACCGCATCGCCGACTCCTCCAACTTCAACGGCATCAAGCTGCTGGACGGCTCCATGAGCTCCAGCACTAATGGCGTGATCACTGTGGGCAGCGTTACCGCCGGTTCCGCCGGTGAGCTGACCGATGCTACCGGTGTGCTTGGCTGGCCCACCAACTTTACTAATGCTGGCACCAATGCCCCCACCGCCGCTACTGGCCACCTCCATGCCGATGGCGCTGAGGGCAAGCTGGGCTCCTTCACCGTTGACCTGGGCAAGCTGAGCCTGGCGGGCGATGGAACCAATAAAGCAGCAATTAAGGTCACCATTGGCGGCGCGTCTGTCACTATTGAGGCTTCTGATTCCACCGCTGTCCTGAGCGCCGAGGGCATTGCCAGCAAGATCAAGGCTGGCTATACTTTGGCCATGAGTACCGGCGGCACAATGAAATTTGTGGCAACGAATGCTAATTTGACTAAAGGCGACCTGGTATTTACGGCCTCCGGCTCCGGCAACAAGATCACCTTTACGGTGTCCGGCGTGATGGCCACTGCTACCACCGCTGACAAAGCTACCGCTATTGCTGACGCGGCCAGCATCCCCGACTCTGTCAAGGCGGCGCAGATCGGCAAGAACCTGAACTTTGATGTTGCTGTGGCAAAGGCTAGTGACGCTGGTACCGGTGCGCAGAGCGGCAAGACACTGGAAGGCTGGCAGCAGGTGGGCGTTACCGAGTACGAGAACACCGCCAAGCAGGGCAAGACCCAGTTCGGCCAGGCCGTCGTTTCGCTTGATCCCAGCAAGATCAAGGACGGCATGGTAATTTCCGTGAATGGTGTAAACAAGACTATCCGCCTGAAAGGCACTGCTGCCGCCGGCGAAATTGACTTGACCGTGCTTAACAAGGCCACCGCCACTGCTGGTGACAAGGCGAAGATCGCTCAGGCCATCGCCAATGCCTTTGCCCAGGAGGAGACCGGCGGCGTTGAGGTGGGCGTGGACGCCAACAACAACCTGATCATCTCCGAGAAGGTGCTTAACGGCCAGAGTCAGGCCGATCAGGCTGTTCAGGACGCCATGAAGACCGAAGCTGGCTTCAAGGGCCTGGTGAAGTTCCAGACGCTGGACACCACCAAGGCCACGCCGGGCACCAAGGAGCTGATCATCAACACCAAAAAGGTGTACGACGGCAACGTCCTGGAGGTCGCCAACGGCACCGGCTCCAACGCCAGTGTGGTGAAGTTCGAGTTCACCTCCGACCCGACCAAGACCGGCACCAATCCCAAGAACGGTGCCACCTATGTGGCTCTGGGCAGCAATGTGGGTGCGGATCTGAAGAGTGCCATTGAGGCTGCTTATTCCGGCGCCAACGTCACGGTTTCTTCCGACGGCAAGGTCAGCGTGACGTTTACCGATGATGCCGCCACCGGTGTCAATGCCTCCGATATGCGCATGAGCCTCACCGGCAAGAATGGTCTGCGCCTCCAGATCGGCGACACCGCTGACAAGTTCAACCAGTTGGATGTGGAGATTAACGACTGCCACACTGACTCGCTGGGCATGGTTGACGCGAACGGCAACGTGATCTCCGGCAAGACCATCGCCGATATCTCCATCGCCAACCAGACGGACGCCGCCAAGGCCGTTGACATCATCAAGTCCGCCATCAACTACGTGTCCGACGTCCGCGGTACCTTGGGCGCCACCCAGAACCGTCTGGACCACACCATCAACAACCTCAGCGTCATGACCGAGAACATCCAGGACGCCGAGTCCACCATCCGCGACGTGGACGTGGCCGAGGAAATGATGGCTTACACCAAGAACAACATCCTGATCCAGTCCGCCCAGGCCATGCTGGCCCAGGCCAACCAGGTTCCCCAGGGCGTGCTGCAGCTGCTCCAGTAAGCATAGCCGCGCAGGGGCGGATAGTATCCGCCCGCGCCCTGCCCGCACAATGGAACGGGCGGGGCCGCGCTCCCGGGTGTTGTTCCGGCAAAAACCGCATAGACCCAACAGCGGGGGCGGGCGCAAGCCCGCCCCCGTTTTCTAAGGAAAGGAATCCTGCTTTATGACTGCAATCGAGATCGCCCGCAAACTGGCGGAGCTGGGCCAGGTACAGGACGCCCTCACAGCCTATAGCCTGGCCATCCACGAGGGGGCCGGGAAAGACCCCGCAGTGGACATGGAGGCCGCGTTTTACATCCTCCAAAATGGCGGGGACTATAAGGTGAGCTACACCACCTTCGTGGACCTCCACCGCAAAGGCTTTTTGCCGGAGGACTGCCTGTCCGTCATGGACCATGCCTTTTACGAGCCCAACGTGAAACTGCTGAAGACCCGCTATGAGAACAACTGCAAACTGCTGAACAAGTACCCTTATCTGTTCCGCAAGGATTTTATTGACTTTGAGTTCCTGCCTATCCGGTTCTATCCCTATGATGAGAACTGTTTCACCCCTTATTTCATGCAGGAGGGACGGTTCGGCGATTTTGTGGACTTGAAAAAGCCGGTAGTAAGCCGGAACTTTTTTCATGATTTAGAAAATCCCATCCTGGCCAAGGATGTTTTTTCCCAGTATGAGCTGGAATATTTGAATGATAACATACGCAAAAGCGAGTATATCGCCCGGGAGAACCACATTTATCTCCACTATACAGACTGGGCGGTGTTCTGCTCCTATTTACAGTGCCTGAATCTGCGCCCGCTGTTGGAGGATGAGAAATTCGTATTCCTGATTGAGGATGAAGTGGAGCAGTATCCCATTGACTTCCGGACGCAGTTTGGCGTGGACTATTCCATCCACCCGGTAAAGCCGGTGGGCATTCGGGAGGTCAACCGGCTGATCTGGCATACCCAGCTCTCGTCCCACAATGGCGGCGACTATTTCAACCAGATTTTCGACGTCCACCCCAACCTGCTGATGATCTCCTCGCTGATGTTTGACAATTTGAATGAGACTATAGACAAGATCGAGGATGTGCTGAACACCTCTGGCAGTGTGCGGGAAGCGGTCCAGCGGCTGCCGGAGTGGTCACCCCGGCTGGTGGAGGAGCTGTATCTGCTGTGGGACCGGACGAAAAAAGACGTGCTGGTGGCGTTTTTCCTCCAGCAATCCCAGGACTATGAGAAAACGTATGCGGCTTACCTGGACAAAACGTCCCGGATTTCGCCGGTACTGTTTTTCCAGCCCCACTTCTCCAACATCATCTACCAGCTCCGGGTGGACAGCAAAGGGAGGACCCTGCTGGAATCGGAGCAGTACGAGACGATACGCACGTCTCCTCTGTTCCGGGGCTTTAAGTATATCAAGACCTTTACCCCTCTGCGCCGGTTCACCACCAGCCATGGGGCCACGCTGAAATATATGTACCGGCAGCTGGAGCAGGTTTTGGAAAGCGGGGGAGAAAAAAAGGCGGTGGTCATCCCCGATGTGGTAAGCCAGCGTGTGTTGAACCGCAGCTTTATGATCGACTGGCAGGACAGGCTGTATGCGGACAGCGTATTGGTACGGTTTGAGGACGGCAAGCTGAATCCCAAGGCCACATTTACGGCGTTGGCGGCGTTTCTGGACCTGCCCTATACGCAGAGCATGAGCTACTGTTCGCTGAACGGGGAGATTGACCCGGAGGAGATGGCAGGCAACGTCCGGGGGTTTGACACGGCTACGGTCTACCGTAACTATGAGGATTTTGCCAATAGCGCGGAGCGAACCTATGTCGAGTACTTTCTTAGGGACGCCTATGAGTATTACGGGTATCATTTTCAGAGCTACGATGGACAACCCATGGATGAGGAACGGGCAGCGGCGCTTGTGGAGGATTTCACCACCATCAATGGCATGATGAGCCAGGCATGGCGGAATGTGTTCGAGGAATCCGGCCTGCAAGTAGATGGGAAACCGGCAGCTGGTGATCTGAAGGACCAGATCTTGGACCAGCTGGTGGCACAGCGTGTAAAAGACACCAATGAGAACCGGGTCAAAAATGCCCAGGTGCTGCTGCGCGGCCTGCGCTTCGTCAACCGCCACGGCCAGCCCCTGCACATGATGCCCAAGCTGGAGCTGGACCCGGCGCTTTTAGAGCAGCCGCTGTATCACTGAGGGGTGCGTATGGAGACAAAGAATCGAGTTTATTGGCTCACGGGGCTGTCCGGGGCGGGGAAGACCACCATCGGGCGACTCTGGCGGGACGAGCTGAGAAACATGGGCCAGACGGTGATCTTCCTGGACGGGGACGAGATGCGTTCCGTGTTCGGGGTTGGGCTGGGCTTTTCCGGCTCGGACCGGCGCAAGCTGGCGGAGAGCTACGGGCGGCTGTGCGCCCTGCTGGCGGGCCAGGGTGTGACGGTGGTGTGCTGCACCATCTCCATGTTCCACAGCGTGCGGGCATGGAACCGGGCCAACATTCCGGGCTATTATGAGGTGTATATCGAGGCCAGCATGGATACCCTGCGCCGCCGCGACCAGAAGGGGCTGTACAGCCGGAACGCGGACAACGTGGCTGGGGTGGGGCTGCAGGTGGAGCTGCCGGACGCGCCGGATTTGGTGCTGGACAACAACGGAGACAGGACGCCGGCGCAGCAGGTGGAGCGCCTGTGCGCGGCGGCGCTGGGTTTGGAGGCCTGAACAATGTCAGAGAAAAAGACGGTATTTATGTCCATTGGCACAGATGTGATTCACGGCGGACACATCGAAATTATCCGCAGGGCCGCGGAGCTGGGGGAGCTGACTGTGGGCGTGCTCACCGATGAGGTGGTGGCCGCCTACAAGCGCTACCCCGTGCTCACCTGCGCGGAGCGGATGAAAATTGTTTCCGGCCTGAAAGGCGTATCCCATGTGATGAAGCAGGACGAGCTCGGCTACGCCGGGCCGCTGCGGGCGCTGAAACCGGACTACGTGGTTCACGGCGACGACTGGCGGGAGGGCTTTCAGAAACCGGTGCGGGAGGAGTGCCTGCGCCTGCTGGCGGAGTACGGCGGACAGCTGGTAGAGTTCCCTTATTCCCACAACGACGAGTACGACCGCTTGGAGGCCGCCGCCCGGTCCCAACTGTCCATCCCGGACCTGCGGCGGGGGCGGCTGAGGTGGCTGATCGAGAAGAAAGGCCTGGTCACCTGCATGGAGGCCCACAACGGCCTGACGGGTCTGATTGCGGAAAAAACAGCGGTGATGGAGAACGGAGAGATCCGGCAGTTCGACGGGATGTGGGTGTCCTCTCTGTGTGACTCCACCACCAAGGGCAAGCCGGATATCGAGCTGGTGGACTTCTCCTCCCGGATGAACACCATCAACGAGATTATGGAGGTTACCACCAAACCCATGATCCTGGACGGGGATACCGGCGGCCTGACAGAGCACTTTGTCTATACCGTGCGCACACTGGAGCGCATCGGCGTATCCGCTGTCATCATTGAGGACAAGATCGGTCTGAAACGCAACTCCCTGTTCGGAACAGAGGCCAACCAGCAGCAGGACAGCATCGAAAACTTCTGCCATAAGATTACGGAAGGGAAGAAGGCCCTGAAAACCAGCGAATTTATGATCATCGCCCGCATCGAGAGCCTGATTCTGGAGCAGGGGATGGAGGACGCCCTGGAGCGGGCTTTCGCCTATGTGGAGGCGGGGGCGGAGGGTATCATGATCCACTCCCGGCGCAAGGAGCCGGACGAAATCTTCGAGTTCTGCCGCCGCTTTCGGGAGAAAGACCGGCGCACTGTGCTGGTCATCGTGCCCACTTCCTTCAATACCGTCACGGAGGAGGAGTGGAAGGAGCGCGGGGTGAACGTGGCGATCTATGCCAACCACCTCATTCGCAGCGGCTACCCCGCCATGCAAAAGACGGCGGAGACCATCCTGCGCTGCCGCCGGGCGAAAGAGGCGGACGAGGCATACTGTATGCCCATCAAGGAGATATTGACCCTCATCCCGGAGGGATAACCGAGGCCGCTCCCCATAGGGGCGCCGCAACGAAACAAGGAGAATTGCTATGGACTTACAAGAGCGTGTCCGGCTGAAAAAGGCGGACCGAAACGAGCTGTACACCCTGGAGCCGCCCTTCCCCACCACGAACTTCCTGCTGGAGCTGTCCAACGCCTGCAACCACAAATGCCTGTTCTGTGCGCATCAGAAGATGAGACGCAAGGTGGGCAAAATGGCCCCTGAGATGGTGGAGAGCGTCCTGCGCCAGGCCTATGAGCTGGGCACCCGGGAGGTGGGCATGTACGCCACCGGGGAGCCGTTCATCGTGCCGGAGCTGGCGGAGTACATCAAGCTGGCCAAAGACATCGGCTACACCTACGTATACCTCACCTCCAACGGCGCGCTGGCCACCCCGGAGCGCATCCGGGCGGTGGTGGACGCGGGGGTGGACAGCGTGAAGTTCTCCATCAACGCGCCGGAGCGGAAACTCTATGAGTTTATCCACGGCCGCGATGACTTTGACAAGGTATGCGAGCATCTGGCATATTTGAACCAATACCGGAGGGAGAGCGGCCGGGACTTCAAGATATATATCACCGGCATCCTCACCCGGTACACGGAGCACACGAAAGAGGACTATTTTAAGGTGTTCGACGGACTGGCGGACCAAATTGTATTCAAGGATGTCTACAACCAGGGCGGCTACATGCCCGAGATTGACTGGCAGCTCAAGTGTACCCACGACAGGGAACAGGTCCGCCGCTGCAATCTGCCCTTCGACGCCCTGTGCGTCACCTGGGAGGGGTATCTCTCCGTGGAAAACGCCGACTATGAGAATATGCTCATCGTGGCGGACCTGAACAAGATGTCGCTGAAAGAGGGCTGGTACGGAGAGAAGATGAAGGAAGTCCGGCGGATGTTCCTGGAGGACTGCCTGGAAGGAACCCTGTGCCACGGCTGTGTCCACCACTGCCAGTCCCCCGCTAAGCCCTTCATGCCGGAGTATGCCACGGAAAATCCGGATATCTTCCTGGACCGGCAGGTGCGGGAGCGCATAAAGGCCGCAGGTTTGCCCTACACCAAGCTGGTGTATGTGCCCATGGCGGCGGATATCGTCCACCCGGGACACATCAACATTCTCAAAACCGCCGCCTCCCTAGGCCGGGTAGTGGTGGGCCTGTTCAGCGACGAGGCCATCCGCAGCTACAAGCCGGAACCCTATATGAACTACGAGCAGCGCAAGACCGTGATGGAGAGCCTGAAATATGTGGATGAGGTGGTGTGTCAGACCACCAAGGATTATTCGGACAACCTGCGGCGCTACCGGCCGGACTACATGGTCCACGGCACAGACTGGCGCACTGGCCCCCTGGCGGAGGTGCGGCAGAAAGCCATCGACTTGATGGCGGAGTGGGGCGGCGAGGTGGTGGAGCCGGAGTACACCCAAGGCGTGTCGTCCACCGAGTTTAAGCGGAAGGTGAGGGAACAATGACGCTGGATTTTTTGCGGGAGTTTGACTTTTTCGTCGGCGTGCCGGACTCCCAGCTCAAGGAGCTGTGCAGCTTCCTGATGGACCGCTATGGGCTGGACCCCGCCCATCATATTATCGCCGCCAACGAGGGCAACGCCGCCGCCCTGGCGGCGGGGTACCATTTGGCCACGGGCAAAATTCCGGCGGTCTACCTCCAGAACAGCGGGTTGGGAAACATCGTCAACCCAGTGGCTTCCCTGCTGCATGAGAAGGTCTACGGTATCCCCTGTCTGTTTATTGTGGGCTGGCGCGGAGAGCCGGGGGTCCATGACGAGCCCCAGCACATCTTCCAAGGGGAGATTACTCTGCCCCTGCTGGACACGCTGGACATTCCGTACTTTGTAATCGACAAAACCACCGCGCAGGAGCAGGTGGCGGAAAAACTGGCGGAGTACCGCATCTGGTTCGCACAGGGGAAGCAGGCGGCCTTTGTGGTGCGCAAGGGTGCGCTGGAGTACAGCGGCAGGACGGTCTACCGCAACGCCCACCCCATGAGCCGGGAGTCCGCCATCGGGCAGATCTTGGCGGCGGCGGGGGACGATCCGGTGGTGTCCACCACGGGCAAGACCAGCCGGGAGGTGTTCGAGTACCGGGCGGCCCGGGATCAGGGCCACGGGCGGGACTTCCTCACCGTGGGGTCCATGGGCCACAGCTCGTCCATTGCCCTGGGGCTGGCCCTGCAAAAGCCGGACCGGCGGGTGTGGTGCCTGGACGGGGACGGCGCGGCGCTGATGCACCTGGGGGCCATGGCGGTGATTGGAGCCAACCGGCCTGCCAATCTGATACACATTGTACTGAACAACGAGGCCCATGAGTCCGTGGGCGGTATGCCCACGGTAGCGGATAGGGTGGACCTGTGCGCCGTGGCCCGGGCCTGCGGCTATCCCTGTGCCCTGTCGGTGGACAGCCCGGAGAGCTTGGAGCGGGCGCTGGCGAAGGCCGTGGCCGCCGGTCAACTCACTTTCCTGGAGGTCAAGTGCGCCTTGGGAGCGCGGAGCGACCTGGGCCGGCCCACCACTACGCCCCAGGAGAACAAGGCGGCGTTTATGGCACATTGGGGCCTCTATACCAAATAGCAATCTATATTGTTTATAGTTTATAGGGGCTCAAGGTGCTCACCTTTTTCGAGCCCTTTTGCTTGATAAACACAGTGAATCGCTGAATGACAGGTAGATTTTGCAGAAAATTGCTTTTATAAGATAAAAATACTTTAGTTTCTATAATACCTCAAAAGTAAGGCTCTGAAAGGTAGGAGACGGGGATGAAGAAGATTTTCATAGGAAGCTCTACAGAGTCAAAGAAAAAGGCAAACGTACTAAAAGGTATTCTTGAAAATTATAATGGTTTGCCAATTAAGAGGCCAGTGATTGATTAGCATCATTAC
>CANOBV010000083.1 GCA_947564255.1 uncultured bacterium
ACTTGCAGCACAGCATCCGCTCAAAGCCCAGCTGGTCCTCCAGGGCGGACAGCTCTTTGGTGCTCAGGTTTGGCATGGATGGATTCCTCCTTAACATTGGTGGGCTTAGTATGGCCCGCAGGAGAAAATATATGCAAAAATTCCAGTATATGTTTATACCGGGTTGGCTGTGCCATCTATTTGAGCACAAATTCCACTCTCGCCTGACGAAAAATTCCCTGTCAACCGGCATTCTTCGAGATATTAAACAGGCTCTTACATCCCAAACCGGCGGAGGCCTCTCCCTCCGCCGGTCTCGGCCTCAACACAACTCCACTTAAAATGTGTAGAAAGCGGCTTTGATACTTACCTCATTGGGATTTTTTTCTTTCTTCTCCTTTTCGCCGCTCTGCGCGGGCCCGATGAAAGCAACATCCTGGGACAGCAGTTCTACCGCCGCCACCAGTTCTTCCGGGCACACCACTCTGGCGCAGGCGATAATATTCACCAGTTTTTCCCGAAGCAGCTGTTCCGAAACGTCCTCAGCCACTGTCACCTCGGCGCAGGACACCAAGCTCAATCCATTTTCCGCCCCCTCCAGCATGGCGCGGGTAACGTGGACGCTGGCCCGGCCTGTGACAAGCGTGCCGCCCACCAGATATCTTGTCTCATAGTGCGCGTCTGCCGTGTTCAGCCAGTCCTCCAGCTCCCTGGTTACCAGAATGTCGCCGTCCACTCGCAGGCAGGTCACCTGAGCCAGCCACGGTCCGTTTTCCAAGATGGTCAAATCACCGTTGACACACAGCTTCCCTCCGTGGCGGCGGACCACCGACTCGTTCAACACCGTGTCGTCATTCAGATAGGCACAGCCGTCGGGCAGAATCTGGATATCCGCCCTCTCATCAAACAGGGGAAGCGCCGCCTCCACCAGACTCTCAGCGATGAGCAATTTCTTGGTGGCGAAGCGAACGTTCTTCTCCGCCAGCTTTTCAAAGTCGATATCTTTGGAAAGCGCCACAATCCGGCTGGCGGCGTAATACAGTCCATCCTGCTTGGCGCGCAGAGGGAAGGTACGGTCCAGCACCACCGTGGAACCGAGCCGGATGCAGCCGTCGGGATACGTATTGACCGTGCCGTTGACCGTGAAACCGGAGAGCAGGCCCGCCATACTTTCAGGAGCGGCGACGGCGCCGTTGACAATCGCGGCGGCGTAATTTTTCAATGCCTCCTCACTGCCGGGAGCGATATCCATAGAACCGTTGAGAAGCAGAATGGTCTTTTCTTCGGCGGATGCCTGGCTGGGGGTCAGCTGCATAGAGCCGTTGACCGTGGATACCTTGACGCCGCTGGCCGCATCTATGGTGTTTGCAGATTTCACCTCCACCGGATATTTGCCCAGAAGGGTCCTGGCCTCCGGAGTGGAAATCAGAGTGGCGCAGGAAATGCTTACCCGCTCATAGCCCGCCAAAGCCTCCTCGGTAACGGCGCGAACATCACATACAGCGGCTTTGACACTCAAAGTTTTCTTGTTCTCCATGACAAATTACCTCCAAAAATTAATTGATATTTTTGTTTTCACAAAATAGTGGTCTGGATGCCGGGATACACCCCCATCATACGCAAACCCGACCGGGCGTCCGGATACAGTCCGCAATAACGACTTGCCGCCTGACGGCTCTCCAGCAGAATACCCCCGATCTCCTTGCTCCGGGTGTTATACCAGAGCGTATCTGTTTTCGTCCGTTTCACTGATAATCCCTCCAATCCTATTCGTTGATCCAGGCCCTCAGCCGTCCCTTGGCGGACGCCAGCCGGGAGCGGACCGTGGCAGCTGGCATGGAAAACATTTCTCCCAGCTCCCTGGCGTTGTAGCCCTCAAAATACCGCAGGATGAAGATGGCCCGCTCTGCCTCCGGCAGCTGTCCCACCAGCTGGGCGACAGCGCTTTGACTCAAGTCCTCCTCAAACGCAGCCTGTTCCAGAGCCGCACCGTTTTCAGACACCTCTCGTGACAATTTGCGTACCTGGTCGATGTACAGATTTCGTGCGGTTTTATACAGCCAGGCCCGGCTCGGCCCCCGCTCCAGAGTACGCAGGTCCTCAAGATGGGTCAGCGCCCGCAGGAAAGTCTCTTGGACCAAGTCCTCCGCCAAATCCCTGTCCTTTGTCATGGATACGGCATAGGCTGTGAGCTCCCGGTGGAAACTTGCGTACAGTTCCTGGACCTCCATGGTATCAGGCTCCTCTCTTGCGTTTTCACAAATAGAACGGATGAGACGGAAAAAGTGTTGACAAAAAATCAAAAAAATTTTCGGTGGGTTTGGTTCCTCTCTTCCCCGCCATAGTCAATTGATGCGCGCAGCAGCTTTATCTAAGGAGGGACTGATTAAATGCGCCTGCGGCATTTAATCAGTCCCTCTTTAAGGCTTTCACCACCCACATCCACAAAAAGCAGCCGCGTGACACCTTTTCGCCACGCGGCTGCCGCCGACAGAAAACCTCCGACTCCGTTCCGCCGTAATGTATTTACCGAATTCTTTGATGAAGCTTAGCCGCCGCCAGGGTATTTTTCATCAGCATGGCCCGGGTCATGGGACCCACACCGCCTGGAACCGGCGTGATATAGGATGCCTTCTGGGAGACCTCCTCAAAGCACACGTCGCCGCACAGCTTTCCCTCCATATTCCGGTTCATGGCCACATCAATGACCACGGCCCCCTCTTTCACCATGTCCGCGGTGACCAATCCAGTCCTGCCCACAGCGGACACCAGAATGTCGGCGGAAGCGGCCAGCTCCTCCAGGTCCGGCGTTTTGGAGTGGCACACCGCCACTGTACCGTTGGCATGGAGCAGCAGCAGGGCCATGGGCTTGCCCACGATATTGGACCGGCCCAGTACCACGCACCTCTTTTCCGCCGGGTCAATGCCGTACTCCCGCAGCATCTCCATCACGCCGCCGGGGGTACAGGGCTGGAATACCGGGGTACCGATGGTGAGCTGGCCTACATTATAAGGATGGAAGCAGTCCACATCCTTACCGGGGTCAATCGCCAACAGCACCTCCCGCTCGTCCAGTCCCCGGGGCAAAGGCAGCTGGACCAAAATGCCGTCAATATCTTCCCTGCCGTTGAGTTTCGCCACCAAATCCAGCAGCTCTTTTTGCGCCGAGGCAGCCGGAAGAGCATATTCCTCACTGTAAAAACCGCACTCTTCACAGTCCCTGCGCTTGCTGGTCACATACACCCTGGAGGCGGGGTCCTCCCCCACCAAAATCACCGCCAAACCAGGTTTCCGGCGCATAGACTCCGCCTCCGCCCGCACCTGGGCTTTCAACCTTGCCGCCAGACCTTTTCCATCAATCCGAATCGCCGACATCGGTTTTTCCCTCCTCAAATTTTTCCTCGGGCAGGCCAGCCTCCGCCGGCTGCTCTGCCGCAGCCATCACAGCCCCAGCCGCTTTGCCTGGTCGAAGAGGCGGCGTGGCGGGTCCTGCGGTTTTCCTCCGGTATACATACAGTGCGATGGCCGCCGCCGCCGACACCAGTCCCAACAGCTGAGAGGAGCGGATGGACGTACCGAAGAAATACAGACTGTCCGTACGCAGTCCTTCAATGGCCGCCCGGCCCAGCCCATACCAGATTACATAGCTGAGGAACATTTGGCCGTTGAATTTGCGGCCCCACCTCATCAGCAGAACCAACAGAATAAAACCCAAGAGATTCCACAATGATTCATACAAAAACGTGGGGTGGACCCCCAAAGTTCCGTCGAGAATGCTCTCATAGGCCAAGCTTGATTCCAAAAGCCTATCCCGCCACAGTTCATTGGCGATGGACTCCGAGCACATCCGCCAAGGCAGGTCGGTGACGCCGCCGTAAGCTTCCACATTGACAAAATTTCCCCACCGCCCAATCATCTGCCCGATGAGCAGGCCGTAGGCCGTGATATCCATCCCGCTCCAAAAATCCACATGCCGCACCCTGCAGTAGATGAGGGCGGAAACCACTGTGGCAATGACTCCGCCATAGATAGCCAGCCCTCCGTCCCAAAAAGCGACGGCCCGCAGCAGGCTGAAGGAACCGTCCGCAGTGAAGCACACGGCGGGGTTGAAAACCACATAATACAGCCGCGCTCCGATGATGGCCGAGGGCACCACAACGAAGATAGCGTCTACCACGTCGTTCTCCTCCAGCCCAAACTCCGGCAGCTTCCACAGGCCGAAAGCAACCGCCAGCAGAAAGCCTGCGGCAATAATGATACCATACCAATAAATATTGTGGCCGAATATCGAAAACGCCACCCGGTTCAGCTCAAATTTCAGCCCCAGGCCAGGGAAAAAAACAGTGTTTGTCATGGTCAATCCCCTTTATTTCTGTTCAGTCTTCCGGGTCGATGACAGACAAGGCCGTGCGCTCCTCCACGCACCACTCCCGCAGAAGCGTCTCCCCATCGGCCAGCTCAATACTTTGGAATATCTGGGGAAAACTGAGGTAGTCCTCCCCATTGAAATGGGCCTCAGCCAGCTCAATGCAGGTGTCCTCCATGGAATTCAGGTGGCGCACCATAGTACCATAGGCCGCTTTTTTCAGCCGTTCCCACAGCTCAGGAGCAATCCCCTCCCGCCCCAGGCGGGAGGCCTCCGCCAGCACCTCGCGGCGCACCTGCTCCGGGTTTCGGCTCTCCCCTTCCGCCACGATAAAAGCACAGTCCGGGCCGGAGGAATAAAAGCTGCCAAAAGAACTGTTGAGCAGCCCCTGTTCATACAGGCGGTTATACAGGGGCGCGGAGGTGCTGAACAGCACGTCGCAGACCAGCTCCGCCACCAGGCGCTGGCGCAGGCCCTCCCCTTTCGCCGCCGGAGACCCTTTGAACCCCAGGGTAAACAATGGAATGGACACCGGCATTGTTTTGCGGGTGAGCTTCTCTCCCACCCATTTCGGCTCCGGCTGTCCATGGTCTGCCGCCGTCGCAGTGGAGTGCTCGGCGGGCAATACCTCGCGGGCAATGTCCACCACCCTATGAGGGTCAATATTCCCCGCCGCGCAAAGCACCATGTTTCCCGGCCTGTAAAAAGCCTGGTGGCATTGGTAGAGGGTATCCGCCGTAATGCGGGAGATGGATTCCACCGTCCCCGCCACCCGGTTTCGGACGGGATGGTTCACGTACATGGCCTCGAGAAGACGGTAATACGCCTCATCATTGGGGTCGTCCTCGCACATACGGATCTCCTGACCGATGATACCCTGCTCCTTGTCCACACTGGCAGGGGTGAACCATGGCACGGACACAAAAGACAGCAGCATACGCAGATTTTCCTCAAACCCCCGCACCCCATCGAAGTAATATCCCGTGATGGCGGACGAAGTAAAGGCATTGGGGTCCGTGCCGTTGGCGGCCATGCGCTGGAGGGCACTGCCGTCTTCTGTGTCGAAGGTCTTGTGCTCCAAAAAATGAGCCACCCCAGCCGGAGTGTCCAGCCATTCGCCATCCTCTCCCCGGAAACGCAGGTCCATTCCGCCGTAGCGGGTGGCAAAAAAGGCGAATTGCTTGCCGTATTCCGGCCTCACATCCACATAGATACTCAGGCCGTTGGGCAATACGCAGCGGTGGACCGTCTGGTTCAGCGCTGTGTATTCCAGCTTGTCCATCTCTCAGCCCTCCTTCCCTGTCAAGCGGTAGACGGTGTCCAGCTTCAAACCCTGCGCCGCCGCCGCCACCTGTTCCGCCGACACCGACTCCACCGCCTGGATCAGTTCCTCCCCCTCCAGGTCCGAGTGGAACAGCAGACGGGTGAGCTGGTCGTCTTCCAGCTGGCCTTGGCTGTCCAGACGGCTGCGCAGGGTGTTGGCCACCGTGCGGATGGCGGCGGTGAGTTCATCTCGGGTAAAGTTCCCCTGGTTTACCGCGTCAAGCTGGGCCAGAATTGCCTCTTGCGCCCGGTCAAATTGGGAAAACTCCACGCCGGAGGACACCACCATCAGTCCCTTTATCTTATCCAACGCCGAGGAGGCATAGTAGCACAGGCTCATTTTCTCCCGCACATTGAGGAACAGTTTAGAGTTGGCGCTGCCTCCGTACAGGGCATTGCAAACCAGCAGGGCGGGATAGCCGCCGCTGCCCAACGTCACCCCCCCTGTGCGGAAACCCAGAGCCAGCTTGCCCTGGGTCACGTCCATGGCGTCGGTCACCGTCCGGACAGGCCCCTTCGGCTCCGCAATCACCTGACAGTCCACCGGTGCGGTCCTCCCGGTGAGCAGCGGTCCAAACGTATGGCGGACGGCGTCCTCCACCCGCTCCGGCTGGGCCGCGCCGCCATAGTAGAAGGTCACTTTGGCGCCGGACAGCAACGAACGGTACGCCGCCCACAGTTCCTCCGCCGTCATGGCCCGAGCCCATTCCTCATTTCCCAGCTTGTCAACCGCGTAAGCCTCCCCGGCGCACATCTCCTGGATGAGGCGAAATACCGCCCATCCACGTTTGTCGTTTACCCGGGCGCGGATGCGGTCAGCCAGATTGCCTCCCTCCGACTTCACGTAGTCCCGGCGGAATATTCCGTCCTGACGGGCGGGGTTCAGCAGGACCTCGCCCACCAGCTCCGCCGCAGGCTCCAGAACCGCCGAGCCGTCCAGCGCGTAGCGGTCGTCGATGAAGCTGCACAAAAAGCTGACGCACTGGCTCTCCCCCCGCTGCCGTACCACAGGTCCCAAAGACGCTCCATACAATGCGTCAGCGGCGGCGGACAACCGCTCCATGTCCGGGTAGCGGCCGCTTCCACGCCCCAGAACCTCTGGAATGAGCGCTCCCGGTGTGGCGTCCTGTGTATTCAGCGGAATGGTAAGCGTCACCGACAACACACCAGTTTTAAATTTATCGGTCCGCGTCGCCGCCAGCTCCACACCGTCTGCCAACCGTTTCCAATGCTGCTGCATAGCCTTCCTCCTCATTGGTACGAATTTTCCCTGAACACTTATTATACATCACAGCCCGGCATTTGACACCTGTTATTTTCCTTGGGAGTGGTAAATTTTTTCTGAACAAACAACCGTCCCCGCCTGACGGCAGGGACGGCCTTCAACATATCAGTCCGCATACATCGCTGTGGAGAGGTAACGGTCCCCCGCGTCGGGCAGCAGGACCACAATGGTCTTGTCTTTGTTTTCCGGACGCTTTGCCAACCGAACGGCCGCCCACAAGGCCGCGCCGGAGGAGATGCCTGCCAGCACTCCCTCAATTCGGCCCATTCGCCTCCCCATCTCATACGCATCCTTGTCCTCCACAGCTATGACTTCGTCATACACAGAGGGCTCCAAAACCTCCGGCACAAAACCCGCGCCAATGCCCTGAAGCCCATGGGGTCCTGCGACACCGCCGCCCAGCACAGGTGAAGAGGCGGGTTCCACCGCCACCACCGTCACCTCGGGATTTCGCTCCTTCAAGTATGACCCCACCCCGGTGACGGTGCCTCCAGTGCCCACACCCGCCACAAAAATATCCACCCGGCCTTCGGTGTCCGCCCAGATCTCCGGACCGGTGGAAGCCCTGTGGGCGGCGGGATTGGCGGGGTTGACAAATTGCCCGGGGATGAAGCTGCCTGGGATCTCCCGCGCCAGCTCGTCCGCCCTGGCAATGGCGCCCGCCATCCCCTGGTCTCCCTTGGTGAGAACCAGTTCCGCGCCATAGGCTTTCATCAACTGACGGCGTTCCACACTCATTGTCTCGGGCATGACGATAATGACGCGATAGCCCCGAGCGGCGGCCACGCTGGCCAGACCGATACCGGTATTGCCGGAGGTCGGCTCAATGATCACCGAACCGGGCTTCAGCAGACCCTTGGCCTCTCCATCCTCAATCATAGCCTTGGCCACCCTGTCTTTTACGCTGCCCGCAGGGTTAAAATACTCCAGTTTGGCCAGAATGCGGGCCGAGAGGCCCTCCTCCTTTTCCAGGCGGGTCAGCTCCAGCAGCGGCGTACCGCCGATCAGTTCATCGGCAGATTTGTATATAATGCTCATAAAGGCCTCCTCCTTTTTCCAATCCATTGCCAGAATTCAGGCACAACACACTCCCCTGTGGAACGTATACCGGCGGCGGAGATTTACGACTCATTCTGTTTTTCACCAGCCCCATACCGCTCCATCCCCCACCAGTCGGGAGTCAGCTCTCCCAGGGTGACGGTCTGACGGGCATCGTAATCCACCATGATCTCCATATCCCGGTTGCGCAGGTTCAGCTGCATGAAAAACTCCCGGCAGGCCCCGCAGGGCATTCCGCTGCCCCCTCCATAGGGCGGCTTATCCCGAAAGACAATGAGCCGCTTCACCACAGTCTGCCCGCTGTTCACATACATATTGAGGGCGGCCACCCGCTCGGCGCACAAATCCAGCACACCGCAGCAGCTTTCAACGCAGAAACCGGTAAATATTTCGCCGTTTTCGCCCTCCAGGGCACACACCACGTGGTGGGCGTAAAGAAACGGAGTGACCTCGCCCGGACGGTACTGCTCCCGGGCCTCTTGATAGAGCTGTTCCCAGATATCCACGGTCAAATCTCCTTTTCCATGGCGATGAGGTGGGACATGTCGTACAGCCCCGGCTTTTCCGTCCCGGCCAGGAATTTTGCCGCTTTTACCGCGCCCGCAGCGAACACCTCCCGGCTGGCGGCGCGGTGGGTCAGCTCGATGACCTCGTCCCGTCCGGCGAACACCACGGTGTGGTCCCCCACGATGGTGCCCCCCCGGAGGGAGGAGATACCGATCTCCCGCCGGTCACGGGGCTTGCGGACGCTGTGGCGGTCGTAGACGTACTCCGCTTCGTAGGGCAGGGCCCCGGCGGCGGCGTCCGCCAGCATCAGGGCGGTGCCGCTGGGGGCGTCCAGCTTCCGGCGGTGGTGGCGCTCCTCAATCTCCACGTCGAAGTCCTCCCCCAGCAGGGAAGCCGCCCGGCGGATGAGGTCGGCCAGCACGTTAATACCCAAGGACATATTGGCGGAGCGGAAGATGGGGACGGATTTCGCCGCCTGGCCGATCTGGGCCAGCTGCTCCTCCGAGTAGCCGGTGGTGGCCAACACAACGGGCAGTCTCCGCCCCACACAAAAGTCCAGCAGAGGCCCCAACGCGGCGGGGTGTGAAAAATCGACCACCGCGTCCGCCTCCACATTGCAGGCGGCGGGGGTGGAGAACACAGGGAAACCCTCCATGGGCTGGGGGAGCAGGTCGATGCCCGCCGCCACCTCCACATCGGAATCGTTGGCGCAGATATCCGCCACCACCCGGCCCATATGGCCGCAGCAGCCGGAAATGATGATCTTTTGCATGACAGCTCACCTTACAGGAGATTGGCTCTCTTCATGGCCTGGCGCAGAACCTCCAGATTCTTTTCCGAGATGTCGCACAGGGGCAGGCGCAGGGGACCCGCCTCCTGGCCCAGCAGGTTCATGGCCGCCTTGATGGGGATGGGATTGACCTCGGTAAACAGCGCGTCGATCAGGTCCATGTACTGGATTTGCAGCTGGGAGGCGGCGGCGAAGTCGTTCTCCAGGCAGAGGTGGCTCATCTTTACCATTACCTCCGGCACGATATTGGAGGCCACCGAGATGACGCCTTTGGCCCCCAGAGCCATCATGGGCACCACCTGGTCGTCGTTGCCCGACCAGATGTAGAAGTCCTCGCCGCACAGGAACCGGGTGTGGGCCAGCAGGGAGAAATTTCCGCTGGCCTCTTTCACGCCGTTGATCTTGGGGTTTTGGCTGAGCACCTTGTAGGTCTCGGCGGTGAAGGACACCCCGGTGCGGCTGGGCACGTTGTAGAGGATGATGGGCAGCTCCACCCGGTCGGCGATGTACTCGTAGTGCTTGATGAGGCCGGTCTGGCTGGCCTTGTTGTAGTAGGGGGTGACGTGGAGCAGGGCGTCCGCCCCGGAGTCCTGGGCGTGCTGGGACAGGTAGACGGCAGCGGAGGTGTCGTTGGACCCCGCCCCCGCGATAACCTTCACCCGGTGGTTCACCCGCTTCACGCAGAACTCCACAGCGGCGATGTGCTCCCGGATGGACATAGTGGCGGACTCGCCGGTGGTGCCGCACACGCACACCGCGTCCACGCCGGCCTCGATCTGGGCGTCAATGAGCTTGCCGAAAGCGTCGTAGTTGATGATGTTGTTTTGGTCAAAGGGGGTGACCAGGGCGGGGCAGGAGCCGGTAAAGACGGGAGTTCTCATGTTAGCAGCATCCTTTCAATGATGATCAATATAGCCTTCCGCGCACAGCAGCTCGGCCAGCTCCACGCCGCCGCCCGCCGCGCCCCGCAGGGTGTTGTGGGACAGGGAGACGAACTTGTA
>CANOBV010000084.1 GCA_947564255.1 uncultured bacterium
TGCTGGCCGGGGTGGACGACCCCAACGGCTACGCCGACCAGACCACCCCGGAGGAACTGCGCACCCGAATTCAGGCCGAGGCCCCCGGCCTGTTCACCGTCCTGCTGGCCCACCGCAACGACCATTTCGGCCAGTACGCCAACGCCGGGTATGACTTCGTCCTGTCCGGCCACGGCCACGGGGGCATTGTGCGCCTGCCCTTTTTTGGGGGGCTCGTCGGCACCGACCGGCGGTTTTTCCCGCCCTGGGACGCGGGGGTGTACACCCTGGGGGACAGCACCCTGTTTGTGTCCCGGGGGCTGGGAAACAACACCGTGCCCTTCAAAGGATTCCGCCTTTTTAACCGGCCGGAGCTGGCGGTGGTCACCCTGAGGCGGGGGTGAACCCCCTCCCCATCGCCCCGGCGGGGCGGTGGCCAGCGCACCCCGGGCCGTATGAAATGCCCTGTAGGCGCTCTGAGAAAACGTACCCGGTGCGGTTCATTGCCCAAGCAGGCCCGGTGTGGGCCGGAAATCGAAGGGAATCTCATTCGTCAGCTGCGGTAGCCGGATTTGACTGCCACTTGAAAGCGGCGGCCCTTCAACCCGGGGGATTCTTAAGGGGGGCCCGCCTGGAGCGCGGAGCGCGACGGGGGCGGGCATCCCCCTTAAGTGTGTCTTTGCCTACTTTCTGCACAAGTAGAAAGTAGGTCGCCGAAGGCCGACGCTTTCCGAAGCCGTTCCCCCCGCGGGGGCAAGAAGGAGGTCACGCGATGTATAGCGCGGGACAGTATGACGCAGCCGTCATCGGCGCGGGCCACGCGGGCATTGAGGCCGCCCTGGCCTCCGCCCGGATGGGGCTGAAGACCCTGTGCTTCACCATCAACCTGGACGCGGTGGGCAATATGCCCTGCAATCCCGCCATCGGCGGCACTGGAAAGGGCCACCTGGTGCGGGAGATCGATGCCCTGGGGGGTGAGATGGCCCGGGCCGCCGACAAGGCCTGCATCCAGTACCGCATGCTCAACCGGGGGAAGGGCCCCGCCGTCTGGTCCCTCCGGGCCCAGGCGGACCGCCGCCGCTACCAGGAGGTCATGAAGCACACGCTGGAGCGCCAGGAAAACCTGTGGGTGAAGCAGGCGGAGGTGACGGAGATTCTCACCGAGAACGGGGCCGTTTCCGGGGTGGCCACCGCCACCGGGGCGGTGTACGCCGTGAAAGCCGTGGTCGTGGCCACCGGCACCTACCTGGGGGGCCGCACCATCGTAGGGGAGGTGACCAGGGACTCCGGCCCCGACGGCATGGCGGCGGCTTTGCCGCTGACCGATTGCTTGGTCAAGCTGGGGCTGTCCATCCGCCGGTTCAAGACAGGCACGCCCCCCAGGGTCAACCGCCGCAGCGTGGATTTTTCCAAAATGGAGATCCAGCCGGGGGACGACGTGCCCGTGCCTTTCTCGTTTACGACGGAAACGCCCCCGGAAAACCGGGCGGTGTGTTACCTGACCTATACCAATGAACAGACGCACCAGGTGATCCGGGACAACCTCCACCGCTCCCCCCTGTTCTCCGGGGTTATCGAGGGGGTGGGGCCCCGGTACTGCCCCTCCATCGAGGACAAGGTGGTGCGTTTTTCCGAAAAGCCCCGGCACCAGCTGTTCATCGAGCCCATGGGGCTGAACACCGAGGAGCTGTACATCCAGGGCTTCTCCTCCTCCCTGCCCGAGGAGGTGCAGGTGGCCATGCTCCACACCATCCCCGGCCTGGAACACGCCGAGATGACCCGGTGCGCCTACGCCATCGAGTACGACTGCGTGGACCCCACCCAGCTGCTGCCCACCCTGGAGTGCAAGCAAATCCCCGGCCTGTACGGCGCGGGGCAGTTCAACGGCTCCTCCGGCTACGAGGAGGCTGCCGCCCAGGGGTTGATCGCCGGAATCAACGCCGCGCTGAAAATCAAGGGAGAGCCGCCCCTGATTTTGAGCCGGGGGGACGGCTACACCGGGGTGCTCATCGACGACCTGGTGACCAAGGGCACCAACGAGCCCTACCGGATGATGACCTCCCGGACGGAGTACCGCCTCATCCACCGCCAGGACAACGCCGACCGGCGGCTGGCCGCCTACGGCCATCGGGTGGGGCTGGTGAGCGGGGAGCGTCTGGCCCAAATTGAGGCGAAATACGCCGCCGTGGACCGGGAGATACGCCGCCTGGAGCACACCGGGGCGGCTCCGTGTGTTGAGTTGGACAAGCTGCTGGAGGAGAGGGGCGAGCCCCCCTGCCCCCACGGGGCCCGGCTTCTGGACCTGCTCCGCCGCCCCCGGCTGTCCTACGCCGCCCTGGCCCCCTTCGACCCGGACCGGTCCGCTCTTTCCCGGGAAATTCAGGAGCAGGTGGAGATCTCGGTGAAATACCAGGGCTACATCGACCGCCAGCTCCGGCAGGTGGAGGAGCTGCGCCGCCTGGAGGACCGGCCCCTCCCCCCGGACGTGGATTACCTGGGCATACAGGGCCTGCGGCTGGAGGCCCGGCAGAAGCTGGACAAGATACGCCCGCTGAACCTGGGGCAGGCGTCCCGGGTGTCGGGGGTGTCCCCGGCGGACGTGACGGCGCTGATGATATATCTGGAACGTACCAATTGAGAAAGGGAAGTTTGGGCTATGAGACTAGTTTTGGCCGTGATTCTGTGTAAAATTCTGCGGTTCATCGGCGGGCTGGTGGGCAAGGGCAGCTCCCTGCCGGGGCAGTTCGCCTTGAAGGTGTGCCCCGACGTGCTGGGCCGGGTGAAGCTGCCGGGAAGCGTCATCGCCGTCACCGGCTCCAACGGCAAGACCTCCACCGTGGAGATGGTCGCCGCCATCCTGTCGGCGGACGGCAAGCGGGTGGTGTATAACAAGGAGGGCTCCAACCAGATCGAAGGGGTGGCCACCCTCATTTTGTCCAACTGCACCCTGGGGGGGAAAATGCGGGGGGACGTGCTGCTGCTGGAGAGCGACGAGCGCTACGCCCGGCACACCTTCAAATGGTTCCACCCCACCCACTTTGTCGTCACCAACCTGTACCGGGACCAGCTCACCCGCAACGGCCACCCGGAGTGGGTGTACGACGCCATCAGGGACGCCATTCACCCCGAGACCACTTTAGTGCTCAACGCCGACGACCCCCTGGTGTCCTGCTTCGCCAAAGACCATGACCCAGAGAAGGTGAAGTGGTTCGGGCTGGAGGAGTGTTCTGTCAGCACCAAGGAGCACCGGGGGGTGTACCACGACGGCCTGCGCTGTCCGGTGTGCAAGGGGCGGATGGAGTACTCCTGCTATCACTACGCCCATATCGGGCACTACTCCTGCCCCGCCTGCGGCCATAAGCGCCGCGACACCGATTTCACCGTCACCGCCCTGGACCTGAAGGAGGGCAAGCTGACCATCAACGGGGAGACGGACATCTCCCTGGCCTTCAAGAGCATCTACAACGTGTACAATATCCTGGCGGCCTGGTCGGTGTGTGCCCTGGCGGGAGCGGACAAGGACGCCATGGCCGGGGTCATTAACAACTATATGTTGAAAAACGGGAGGATGATTACCTTCCGTCTGGGGGCTCACCGGGGGACTCTGCTCACCTCCAAGCACGAGAACTCGGTGGCCTACGACACCAACCTGGCCTATATTGCCGCCACAGACAGGCCCTGCACGGTGCTGATCATTGTGGACGCCATCAGCCGGAAGTACTTCACCGGGGAGACCAGCTGGCTGTGGGACGTGGACTTCGACCGCCTCAGCGCCCCCCATATCCAAAAGGTAATGCTGTACGGCAGGTACTGCAACGACCTGGCGGTGCGGTTCAAGTACAGCCGCGTCCCGGCGGACAAGGTTGAGGTGGGCGAGAGCATCGCCACGGCGGCGGAGTACCTGAAAGAGAACGGGGACGAGGATTTGTACGTGGCCACCTGCTTCTCCGACCGGGACAAGCTGCTGGAGCACGTAGCGCGACGATAGACACGCAGGGGAGCTTGGAGCGGAGCGAGGCCAAAAGCCCAAGGCCCACAAAGTGGGGCTGGGTTTTGGCCGAGACGCAGTGAAAGCGACCCGGCCGCGTGTCCAATCGGAGCGTGGTCATGTTGACAGACCCAATCATTTGAGAATCTTTAAGGAAGGCTTTTTATGGAATTGACGATTCTGCACCTGTATCCCGACTGCATGTCCCTGTACGGGGAGTACGGCAACATCGCCGTCCTGCGGCGGCACCTGGAGGCCCTGGGGGTGTCCGTCACGGTGGAGACGGCTCTGTTCGAGGACAAGCCGGATTTTGAGAGCGCCGATTTTATCTACATGGGCGCAGGCACCGAGCGCACCCAGAAAGCGGCGCTCCAGGCCCTGCTCCCCCACAAGGAGGCGCTCAGAGCCGCTATTGACCGGGGGGCGGCGGTGCTGTTCACCGGAAACGCCATGGAGACCCTGGGCATCTCCATTGTGGACGCCCAGGGCAAGAGCTGGCCCTGCCTGGGGCTGGCGGACTTCTCCACCGTGGAGACAGACAGGCGTACCCCGGAGGATGTCGTCGCCCACACCTCCCTGTGGGACAGCCCGGTGGTGGGGTTCATGAACAAGTGCTCCGTCACCGAGGACGCCGCGCCCCTGTTCGGCCGCCTGAGCCTGGGCTTCGGCAACGAGGAGGAAAAGGGGCCCGAGGGCTATCTGTCCGGCAATGTGTTCGCCACCCATCTGACGGGCCCGGTACTGGTGAAAAACCCGGACTTCACCGACTTTCTCATCCGCCGTATCTTCGAGCTCAAGAGCTGGGAGGTTCCCGAGACTCTGCCCGTGCTGCCCTACGAGCGGGAGGCCTATGAGGTGACGCTGAAGGAGCTGACGGCGCGAATTGGAGGGTAAAAGCCTCCGCGTGTTGTCACGCTTCGCCTGTTCGCGACGCGCGGCTTCGCTTCGCTCCATCCGCGCTGCTCACGACGGCTCAGCGCTTCGATGCAACCCAAACGTTACATCAAGAAACACAAAATCCCTGTTCAAACGGGCCGGATTTGGTATGCTGAGAGCATCAAATCAACGAGGTGATACCATGAGTTTAGGAAACAAGCTGGCGGAGGCCCGGCGGGCCAAGAACCTGACCCAGGAGCAGCTGGCGGAAAAGCTGGAGGTGACCCGGCAGGCGGTGAGCCGCTGGGAGTCGGACGCGGCCTATCCGGAGACGGACAAGATCGTCCGCATGGCCCAGATTCTGGAGGTGAGCTGCGACTACCTGCTCCAGGACGGGGTGGACGAGAAGGGCGCGCCCGTCAAGCCCCCGGTGACCCGGCTGCTCAGGCAGGCCCAGGGGAAGCGGGTGAAGCTGACCTTTTATGAGGACGACGGGATGCCCTTCGTCCATGACTGGTGTGTGATACAGGACTTCGACGGGGCCTGGGCCAACGTGGAAGTGGTGGTCAACCAAAAGAAGCCGCAGAAGAATGAGGTGCGGCTCATCCCCCTGTCCGCCATCAGCACCGTTACCTTCCTCAAGGACGGGGAGACGGCGAAGCGCTCCCTCCTGGAGCTGAACTGAGGAGGGCCGGGACATGGAGTATTTTGGCGTATTCTCGTTTGTCATGGTGCTTGTCCTCATGAGCAAGGTGAGCCGCCTGGAGCGCATTTTGCGGGACAACGGGCTCAGCGCCAAGCGGACCGCGGGCCTGGGGGAGCAGATCAGGAAGCAGGTTGGCAAAACCGTCATGCTTACCGTGGAGGCCGGGGACGGAGATGTAATGGGCAAGGAGTGCAAAATCCTGGATGCCGACGAGGACTGGGCCCTGGTGCTGGCCAACGAGGGGAAGAAAAACCAGTGCGAAAAGCTGATCCGGCTGGACAGCGTCAAGCAGATTAAGATGCGCTGAGCCGTCGTGAGCAGCGCGGATGGACCGGAGCGAGGGTAAAAGCCCCGCCGCACAGCGGAGGCGGGCTTTGCCCGAGTGGTCGGGAAGCCGCGCGTCGCGAACAGGCGAAGCGTAGGTACATGGGGGCAATGATATGGGCGATACATGGTTAGAAGTGACCCTCCCAGTCCCGGCGGAAAAGCTGGACCGGGTGTGCGACGCCCTCACCGCCAACGGCATGACCGGCCTGGTGGTGGAGGAGGAGGGGGATTTCCTCCGGTTTTTGGAGCAGAACCGCCAGTACTGGGACTACGTGGACGAGGGGCTGGCCGCCCGGATGAAGGGGGCCAGCCGGGTGAAATTCTATGTCCCGGACAGCGAAGAGGGGCGGAACCAGCTCCGGCAGTATCTGGCGGGGCTGGAGGAGTACGAGCCCCAGACCGTCTCCCTCCGGGAGGAGGACTGGGCCACCTCCTGGCAGAAGTACTACCAGCCCATCCCGGTGGGGCGGCGGATTTACATCGTCCCGGATTGGATGCGGGGGCAGGCGGCGCCGGAGGGCCGGGTCCCTCTGTACCTGAACCCCGGCCTCACCTTCGGCACCGGGGCCCACCCCACCACCCAGCTGTGCCTGGAGCTGCTGGAGGAGGCGCTGCGCCCCGGGGACCGGGTGCTGGACCTGGGCTGCGGGTCGGGAATTTTGGCCATCGCCGCCCTGGCCCTGGGGGCCTCCCGGGCGGTGGGGGTGGACATCGACCCCAAGGCGGCGGACGTGGCCTTTGAGAACGCGGCGCTGAACGGCATCGGCCCGGACCGGCTCAGCGTGTACGCCGGGGACGTGCTGGCCGATAAGCGGCTGGCGGCGAAATTGGAGCCGGGGCTGAACCGGGTGGTGCTGGCCAATATTGTGGCGGACGTCATCATCCCCCTGTCCGCCAGGGCCGGGGAGTTCATGACCCCGGACGGGGTATTCCTGACTTCCGGTATTATTGATGGAAGACAGGACGAAGTCAGGGCCGCTTTGGAGGCAAATGGCTTCACAGTTGTGAAGCATTTGGAGCGGGGCGGATGGCATGCCTTTCTTGGCAAGCGCGGGTAAACGGGCGCCCCGGCTCCGCACGGTCCACCCCTGAGGCGCGGTATCGTGAACCCAACATACGGCCAGTGCCCAGACACAAGCGGCAGCGCCAATAAGACGCCCCGCGTCGAAAGCCACACGCGCCGGAAGGGGCCACACCCACCCCTCGTATAGGGCGTCTCCCGCAACAGGGGGTTCTTAGGGGGAAGCCCGCCTGTGAGCAAGCGCGCCGAGGCGCGCGAAGCCGAACCGGCGGGTTTCCCCCTAAGCGTGTCTTTGGTTACTTTCTGCACGGGCAGAAAGTAACCCCCCGGAGGGCAGTCTCCGGCAGGGGGCAGCTTTTTGTGAAGTTTTTCGCGGAAAAACGGTTGACAAAACCGCCCCGTGCCTATAATATGGTTAGGCTGATATAAGCAAGGCTTTGAACAGGACGAGTAACCGGAAAGATGCCTCTCAGAGAGCCGCCCGCTTTCGGTGGGAGGGCGGCGGGGCGGACCCGGAGAAGATCCCCTGGGAGCCGCGGACCGAACGTCTTTGGGCCAGTAGGCTCCGCCGGAAGTCTCCGTTACAGGACACACGAGCGCCGTACTTTTGTACGGAATTGGAGTGGTACCGCAGAGGTTTACGCCGCCTTTGTCTCCGTTTGGGGACAGGGGCGTTTTTTTCTGCAAGGATCTGAGGGGGGAGGAAATGAACTCAAACAGCGAAAATCCAGGGGTTGGGAGGGCCTTTCAGGAGTTGGTTTGCAAAAGCCTCTCAAAATATTTTGGAATTCCATTTGAATTAGAAGTAAAGCTGCCTATAGGCAGTCCTTCAAAAGACCATAAGTTTGATTGTGTATCAGAGGATAACAAAATCGTTGTTGAGTGTAAGTGTTATACATGGACAGAGACAGGAAATGTCCCAAGCGCCAAAGTGAGAGGACTGAATGAGGCCGTATTTTATATGAGCTATCTGCCTTTTGACGTTACAAAAATAATCTGTATGAAAAAAGCGACACGGGTAAAAAAGCTGGAAACATTAGCAGAATATTATTGCAGAACATGTGGTCATCTTCTCAGCGGCATCACAGTTTTTGAGATAGATGATTTTGGAGAAATTCGAGTGATAAGACAATGAATATTTTCCGATTTATGTTAAATTCTTAATAAAAGGAGAAATACCCATGGATTACAACCAGACCGTCCACCTGCCCAAGACAGATTTCCCCATGCGGGCGGGCCTGCCCAAGCGTGAGCCGGAGCTGCTCAACCCGGAGTGGGCCAAAATCACCTACCGCAAGCTGATGGACAAAAACGCGGGCAAGCCCCGGTTCGTCCTCCACGATGGCCCCCCCTACGCCAACGGCAACATTCACATCGGCACGGCGATGAACAAGATTTTGAAGGACATCATCGTCAAGTACAAGAACATGACGGGGTACTGCGCCCCCTACGTCCCCGGCTGGGACACCCACGGCCTGCCCATCGAGACCGCCGTGTTGAAGGACAAAAAGGTCAAGCGGGAGGAGATGTCCATCCCCGAGTTCCGGGACAAGTGCCGGGAGTTCGCCACCCAGTACGTGGGCCGCATGACGGAGCAGTTCCAGCGCCTGGGGGTGCTGGGGGAGTGGGAGAACCCCTATATCACCCTGCTGCCCGAGTTCGAGGCCAAGCAGATTGAAGTGTTCGGCAAGATGGCGGAGAAGGGGCTCATCTACAAGGGCATGAAGTCCGTCTACTGGTGTCCCCACGACCAGACCGCCCTGGCGGAGGCGGAGATCGACTACCAGGACGATCCCTGCACCACCATCTTCGTGAAATTCCCGGTGAAGGACGACAAGGGGAAGCTGGGGCAGTACTGCGATTTGTCCAAGCTGTTCTTTGTGATCTGGACCACCACCCCCTGGACCCTTCCCGGCAACACCGCCATCTCCCTCAACGCCGCTTTTGACTACGTGCTCCTCCAGGCCCCCAACGGCGAGGTCTATATCATGGCCAAGGAGCTGGCCGAGGGCGTGTGCAAACAGGCGGGGCTGGACTTTGAGGCTTGCAAAATTCTCGCCACCCTCAAGGGGTCCGACTTCGAGCTCATGGTGGCCAAACACCCCCTGCTGGACCAGGATTCCGTGATCTTGAACGGCGATCACGTCACCCTGGAGGCGGGCACCGGCTGCGTCCACACCGCCCCCGGCTTCGGCGCGGAGGACTTCGAGGTGTGCCAGCGGTACGACAACGCGGGGCTGACCCACATCGGCGTCCCCGTCCCCGTCAACGCCAAGGGCGTCATGACCGACGCCCGGTACAACGGCCAGTTCTACGCCAAGGGCAACGACCAGGTGGTGGCCGACTTGGAGAACGAGGGCTTCCTGCTGGCCAAGGCCCAGATCACCCACTCCTACCCCCACTGCTGGCGGTGCAAGCACCCCATCATCTACCGGGCCACCGAGCAGTGGTTCTGCTCCGTGGACGCCATCAAGGACCAGGCCGTGAAGTCCTGCGACGGTATCTCCTGGCACCCCGCCTGGGGCAAGGAGCGCATGGTGTCCATGATTACCGAGCGCAACGACTGGTGCATCTCCCGCCAGCGGGTGTGGGGCGTGCCCATCCCCGTGTTCTACTGCGACGACTGCGGCCAGGCCATCGTTACCCCCGAGACCATCGCCCACGTGGCGGGGCTGTTTAGGGAGCACGGCTCCAACGTGTGGTTCGACCGCACCGCCGACGAGCTGGTTCCCGCCGGGTTTGTCTGCCCCAAGTGCGGCCACGCCCATTTCTCCAAAGAGAACGACATCATGGACGTGTGGTTCGACTCCGGCTCCACCTGGGCCGCCGTGGCCGACCAGCGCGCCAACCTCCACTACCCCGCCGACGTATATTTGGAGGGCGGCGACCAGTACCGGGGCTGGTTCCAGTCCTCCATGCTCACCTCCATCGCCTGCAACGGGATCGCGCCCTACAAGCAGATCATCACCCACGGCTGGACGGTGGACGGCGAGGGCA
>CANOBV010000085.1 GCA_947564255.1 uncultured bacterium
CTGAAGGAGATCCAGGCCACCATCGCCAAAATCGACCCCCTGCCCGGGGCCAAGGAGTTCCTGGACGAGCTGCGCACCCTCACCCAAGTGGTAATTCTGAGCGACACCTTTGAGCAATTCGCCAAGCCCCTGATGAAAAAGCTGGACTGGCCGGCCATTTTCTGCAACACCCTGGAGGTGGCACCCAGTGGCGAAATCACCGGCTACAAAATGCGCTGCGAAAAGTCCAAGCTCACCACCGTGCGGGCCCTGCAGTCCTGCGGCTTTGACACCATCGCCGCCGGGGACAGCTTTAACGACCTGGCCATGATTCAGGCCAGCCGCGCGGGCTTCCTGTTCAAGTCCACCGCCGCCATCAAGGCCGACTATCCCGGCATACCCGCCTACGAGGACTTCCCCGAGCTGCTTGCCGCGATCAAGGCCGCTCTGTAACCAACAAACCGTATTTGCCCTGATTTTTAGAAAGGAGTTTTCCGCTATGGCAAACACCTTTGACAATCTGCCTTTCAAGCCCGCCGACATCCTGCTTCCCCAAGGCTGCGACTACGACAAGTGGTCGGTGGTGGCCTGCGACCAATACACCTCCCAGCCAGAGTACTGGCAAAGGGTGGAGGAGCGGGTGGGCCGCGCCCCCTCCGCCCTGCGGCTGATCCTACCCGAGAGCAGTCTGGACGGGCCACAGGTAGAGATGGACATCATGGACATCAACGCTACCATGGCCCGGTATGTCCGGGAGGGCCAGTTCAAAACCCTGCCGGGGGCCATGATCTACGTAGAGCGCACCCTGTTTGACGGCCGTATCCGCCGGGGGCTGGTGGGCATGGCGGATCTCACCGCCTACGACTACGAGCCGGGTTCCGACGCCCTGATCCGCGCCACCGAAGGGGTGGTCATGTCCCGCATCCCGCCCCGGGTGGCGGTGCGGAAAAACGCCCCCATCGAGCTGCCCCACGCCATGCTCCTCACCGACGACCCCGGCCGCACGGTCATCGAGCCCCTGGCTGCCCAGACCGGGGAAATGGAGCCGCTCTACGACTTCGACCTGATGGAGCAGGGCGGGCACATCAGGGGCTGGCGGCTGGGGGAGGCCCAGCTTTCCCAGGTGGCCGTGGCGCTGTCCGTCCTGGCCGACCCCGCCGCGTTCCACGCCAAATACGGCGCGGACGGACAGCCCGTCATGCTGTTCGCCGTGGGGGACGGCAACCACTCCCTGGCCACCGCCAAGGAGTGCTATGAGCGGCAGAAGCGGCTCGTACCCTCAGAGAAATGGGATACCATCCCCGCCCGGTTTGCCCTGTGTGAGCTGGTGAACCTCCACGACGACAGCCTGGAGTTTGAGCCCATCCACCGGGTGGTGTTCAACACCGACCCCCAGGCCCTGCTGGATGCCCTGGTGCGGGCCTATCACGGTGCACACCGCGGCAGGAAGGCGGAGGGGGACGGCCTGCCTGTGCGCTATCTGTGCGCGGGGTCTGAGGGTGTGGTCACCATACCTGCCTGTGCGGCCCGCCTTCCGGTGGGAGCGCTGCAAAGTTTTCTGGACGATTATCTGATGGAGCACGGGGGACGGGTGGACTATATTCATGGGGAGGGCGTGGCCCGGGAGTTTGCCGCCCGCTCCGGCAATATCGCGTTTTTTCTGCCCCCTATGGACAAGGGGGCGCTGTTTCCGACGGTTGTCCATGACGGAGTGCTGCCCCGTAAAACGTTCTCAATGGGAGAGGCCCATGACAAGCGGTTCTATTTGGAGGCCCGGAAAATCCGGTGAAAGTCCGGTCGGGCGGACAAGGCTGACACCAAAACCTTTAAATCAAAAACAGCCGCATGACGTCAATGTCATGCGGCTGTTTTGACCGCTTTTCAGTGACTAAGATTCCACTTACCCAAACTGGCTGGCATACAGCTGATAGTAGAACCCTTTTTGGGCCATGAGCTGTTGATGAGAGCCCTGCTCCACCACATCGCCGTGGTCCACAACCAGGATGTGGTCGGCGTTTTGGATGGTGGACAGCCGGTGAGCGATGACGAAGCAGGTCTTGCCCGCCATCAGGGAGCGGATGGCCTTCTGCACCTGCCGCTCGGTGGCGGTGTCCACGTTGGAGGTGGCCTCGTCCAGGATCAGCATGTCTGTGTCGTACAGCATGGCCCGGGCGATGGTGAGCAGCTGCTTCTGACCCTTTGAGATACCCCCGCCGTCCTCGCCGACCACCGTGTGGTAACCCTGAGGCAGGCGCATGATGGTATTGTGGATGCGGGCGGCTTTGGCGGCGGCCACCACTTCCTCCATCGCCGCGTCCTCTTTGCCATAGGCGATATTGTCGAAGATGGTGCCTTGGAACAGCCAGGTATCCTGAAGAACCATGGCGTAACCCCGGCGCAGGGATTCCATGGTGTAGGCCTGGTTTGCCCTGCCGTCTACATAGATACAGCCTTGGTCCGGGTCATAGAACCGCATGAGCAGATTGATGATGGTGGTCTTGCCCGCGCCGGTGGGGCCCACGATGGCGATGGTCTGCCCCGGCTTTGCCTCAAAGCTGAGATTGTGGAGGATGGTACGGCCCGGCACATATCCGAAGCTCACCTCCGCCCCTCTTACATGGCCCGCCCCATTCCGGCGTTCCACGGCGCCGTACAGGTCTGCCGCCTCTTCAGGCTGGTCCAGCAGGCGGAACACCCGCTCGGAGGCCGCCAGGGCGGAGAAAATTTCGCTGATGATGTTGGAAATCTCGTTGATGGGGCCGGAGAATTTCCGGGAGTAGAGCACGAAGGAGGAGATCTGTTCCAACCCCACCACCCCCAGCATGTATAGCACCGCTCCCCCGGTGCCGATGGCGGCCAAGCCGAAATTGGAGATCATGCCCACAGTGGGTCCCATGGACATGCCAAGCCCGTCAGCCTCCCGGTAAGCGCGGGCGGCGGCGCGGTTGACGCGGCTGAAGTCTCCACACACCCGCCCCTCCTGGGCGTAGGCCAGAATGGTGCGCTGGCCGGTGAACATCTCCTCGGCAAAACCGTTCATCTCCCCGTAGGCGGCGCTGCGCTTGGCGTAAAGAGGGCGGGTCTGTTTCCCCATGTGCCGGGTAAACAGAATGGAGGCCGGAATCGTCGCGGCCATACACAGCACCAGGGGCGGAGAGATGGCGCACATCATCACAAAGCTGCCCGCCACAGTGATGGCGCTGGTCAAAATGTGGATCACGTCGGTGGACAGGCTGGTGCACACCACATCCACGTCATAGCTCACCCGGCTGATGATATCCCCGGCCTGATGACGGTCGAAGAAGCCCACCGGCAGGGCCATCAGCTTGTCGAACACATCCTGGCGGAGCTTCCGGGCCACCCGTCTCCCCACCCGCATCATGCCGATGTTCACCAGAAAGTTCATGCCGCTGCCTACCGCGTAGCAGGCCAGCATGAGCAGGGCGTACTGGGCAGCGCCGTCCATGTCCACATGACCGGGGCCCAGCTTGTACCCCGCCTCGGCAAGGCCGATGGCCTTGCCGGCAAATCGGGGGCCCAGCAGATTGCCCACGTTGCTCAGACAGGCGCACAGCAGGAACACCGCCACCTGCCAGCGGTAGGCCGTCAGATAGCTGACCACGCGGTGAAAGGTCCCCATTGTATCCCGTGGCCGGTCTTTTTTGCCGGTTCCGTTTCCCCGTCCGCGCATCGCGCGTTCCCTCCTCGTCTATACCATTTCCCCCATTTGCAGCCGGCAGGTCTCCCGGTAGGGCGCACAGGTCTCCAGCAGTTCCTCATGGGTGCCGTATCCCACGCATCTGCCGTTGTCCATCACCAGAATACGGGTCATGCCCATGACGGAACTCACCCGCTGGGCCACCAGAATGAGGGCGGACTCAGCGCAATTTTGGGCGATGGCGCGGCGCATAGCGGCATCGGTGCGGTAGTCGAGGGCAGAGGAACTGTCGTCCAAAATCAGAATCTCCGGCCGCCCTGCCAAAGCCCGGGCCACCAGCAGCCGCTGTTTCTGACCGCCGGACAGGTTGGCGCCCCTGATGTCTGCCCGGTGGTCCAGCCCATCCGCCAGTGTGTCGATATATTCCGCCGCCTGGGCGTCCTCCACAGCGGTGCGCAGGGCGGACTCGTTCAGCCCTCGGCCAAAGTCCACATTGGCCCGGAGGGTATCCTGGAACACCATACCGTTTTGGAAGCATACGCCGAATTTTCGGCGCAGTTCGTCTGTTTTATAGGCCCGTACGTCTTTTCCGTCCACAAACACCCCGCCGCTGTCGGTATCGTAAAACCGCATAAGCAGGGAGACGATGGTAGACTTGCCGCAGCCGGTAGGGCCGATGATGCCCAGGCTCTCTCCCCGCTCCAGGGTAAAGCTGATGCCGCTCAGGGCCTTTTCACGCGCTTCTCCGGCGAAACCTGCGGCGGAGCCGTCCCCTTCGCCATAGCTGAAGTCCACGTCCTCAAAGCGGATGAAGCCCGGCCCGGCGGGGCTTTTTGCCTCCGGCGGAGAGAGAACCCGCTGACTGTCCCTCGCCTGGAGCACCTGATCGATGCGGTCGGCACTGGCCGCGGCGCGGCTCATGGTCATAAAAATGCGGGACAGCCCCATCAATCCCATGGCAATCATGTTAAAATAGGTGAGGAAGGCGAGAATAACACCCGGTTCCAGAGTGCCCGCGTTTACCCGGTCCGCTCCAGTGAATACCACCAGGGCCAGCCCCCCGTTGAGGCACAGCTGCATGAAGGGGGAGGGGATGGCCATCACTGTTCCTGCGGCGATGTCGCTGTCCGTCATGTCGCCGTTGGCCCCGGCAAAGCGGCGCTTTTCGTATTCCGTTTTGGACAAAGCCTTCACCACCCGGATGCCGGTGATGTTCTCCCGCATGATGCGCACCACGGTATCCAGCTTTTGCTGTACCCGGCGGTACATGGGCAGACCCCGGGCGTATACCGCCAGCACCACCAGAATCAGCACCGGAAGCAGGGCCGCCAGAATCATGGCCAGAGATGGGTCCATGATGAGGGCCATGGCCGTTCCGCCGACGAGCAGCATGGGGGCGCGGACACACAGGGTCTGAAGCTGCTGGACCGCCGACTGGACGTTGTAGCTGTCGCTGGTCATGCGGCTGATGAGAGAGGGCAGGCCGAAGGCGTCAAATTGCTCTCCAGGCAGGCTGGCGGTCTTCTGAAACAGGGCTTGGCGGATGTCGTAGCTCACATTGTGGGCGTTATGCACTCCTTGGCGGTTGGCGGTCACGTTGAGCTGGCGGCATATCAGAGCGGCGGCAAACATCAAAAGCCCCCAGAAAACAGCCTGAGGCAGGTCGCCCCGGGGAGCCACGTTGTCGATGATATGTTCCAGAATGTAGGGCAGCAGCAGTTCGCTGAGGGTGGCCAACAGCTTGATGAACACACATAGAGCCACTGCTCTTTTGTAGCGGGCCATTGCCCGAAAAATCAGGCGCATGGATATTTCCTCTCCCCCTGCCTGGGCTGATTGACGCTGAGTTTTATAAAACGTATCAGAAAACGGCGGCAAAGTCAAGGCGACTGAAAAGAACCCACCCAGCCAAAACAATTTTTTCATACGTTCAAGCTGGACGGTTTTTTTGAAGATGAATCCGGAAGTGCACTGCGGAAACTTGTGCGCAAAGCAGATCAGGTGTATAATAAATGAGTTGAATAAGGATATGCGGTATTTTTTGATTCCGTGACAATGATTGCCAGGAAAGGAACATGTATTTATGATGTCCCGTCAACGACTGTTCTGGCGGCTTCGGCCCTACGACGTGCCAGGTTCCAACCGGGCTTTCTTACGGGCCTGCCGGGACAACTGCGCCTATCACATCCGCCATTGCCCCGGTTACGCCGCTGTCTGCGCCCATCTGGGATTTTCCCCGGAACAGCTGCAGACTATGGAGGATCTGGAGAAAATTCCCATTCTTCCCACGCTTTTTTTCAAGCGGAAAACCTTGTTTTCCATGCCCCGGCGGCGGATGGCCATGGAGGTGACCTCTTCGGGCACCAGCGGAAAGTTCAGCCGCATCGGCTTCGACTGGGGATTCTTTCTGGCCGAGGCGCCCATGGTGGTAAATCTGGGCTTCCGCCACCATCTGGTGTCGGCGAAGCCCGCCCACTGCGTCATTCTGGGCTATAAGCCCCACAAATCCAACCGCACCGGGGTTACCCGGACCATGTTCGGCCTGACTCATTTCTCCCCGCCCCTCAGCCGAACCTACGCCCTGCGGATGGTGGGGGACGGTTATGCGCCCGATTTGGACCAGGTGGCCCAGGCGCTGAAAAAGCTGGAGCGCTCCCATTTCCCGACCCGTGTGATTGGCTTTCCCTCCTATCTATGGTTTGGCCTGAAACGGATGGAGGAATTGGGGCTGCGCGTAAAGCTTCCCCGGGGGTCCCGCATTATTCTGGCCGGGGGCTGGAAGCAGCACGCCGACCAGGAGGTGGATAAGACCACCCTCTACGCCTTGGTGGAGCGCACCCTGGGCATCGGGGAGGACCACATCAATGAACTGTTTGGGGCGGTGGAGCACCCCGTGTTCTATAATACCTGCCTCCGCCACCACTTCCACATCCCTGCTTACGGCCGGGTCATTATCCGGGACCCGGACACCTTGGAGCCTCTGCCCATGGGCCGGGTAGGCTTGATCAACCTGATCTCCCCGCTGATGACCGCCACCCCCACCCTCAGCGTGATGACCGACGATCTGGGCTATCTCACGCCGGGAGAGGCGTGCGGCTGCGGCATCCGGAGCCCTTATCTGACCATCCTGGGCCGGGTGGGCATGAGCGGTATTCAGACCTGCGCGGCGGGGGCCGCAGAGCTGTTGGGAAAGGGGGAGGCGTTTTGATATTTGCCGATGGAAAGCTGCTGCCCGACAGCCGGCGAAAAGCGGTGCTGGACGGGCTGGAAGCCCAATTGAACGCGGTTCGGGCGGGACCGCCTCTGGAGGCGGAGACGGTGGTCGACGCTGTTGACGCCTTGGGAAAACGCCTTGAAAGCGGGGAGTTTGACACATTGCTGACCCGGTTTCTGCCCGCGGGGGTGGGGTTTGGAGACCTGCTTCCGCTCCTTCGGCGTGAAAGTTTGGAGGCCAAGCTGGCCGCAGAGCTGGGACCGGAACCTTTTATTCCCAGGAATTGTCCGAAAACCAAAGCTTGTACGCTTCCCCTCGGGGTGTTGTTTCACATTGCTCCCGGCAATATGCCGGGCCTGCCCGTATACACCGCCCTGGAAGGTCTGCTCACCGGAAATATCAATCTGGTGAAGCTGCCCCACGGGGACAAGGGCCTGTCCCTGGCGGCGTTCCAGCTCCTGACCGAGCAGGAACCCCGGCTGGCTGCGTATCTCTATGCGTTTGACCTGCCCTCCGGGCGGCGGGCGGAGCTGGAAACCCTGGCGGGGCTGGCCGACGGGCTGGTGGTATGGGGCGGCGACGGGGCCATTGAGGGAGCCCGAACTTTGGCCGGGCCGGGATGCAAGCTTATGGAGTGGGGACACCGGCTCAGCTTCGCATACATCTCCGGCTATGAGAACAAAGAGGCGGAGCTGGCTGACTTGGCCCGGCACATCATAACTACCGGCCAGCGCCTGTGTTCCTCCTGCCAGGTGATTTTCCTGGATACGGAGGACAGGGCGAAAGGGGAGTCCTTCTGCCGGGAGTTCCTGCCCTATCTGGAGCGGGCGGCGGCCTCGCGCCCCGGTCCGGCGGGCGGAGCCGCGGCATCTCTCAGCGGATACACCGCTCTGCTGGAGCGGATTGTGGATGGAAGGGCGGCGGGGGAGCGTTCATTCCAAGGAAAGGGCTGTTCCGTTGTCCTTCGGCCTGACCGGGAATTGGAGCTGTCTCCCATGGAGGGGAACGTGCTGGTGAAGCTGCTGCCCCAGGGGGAACTGATGCCCGCCCTCCGGCGGCAGAAGGGGCGGCTCCAGACGGCAGGGCTGGTCTGCGGCCCTCAAAAGCGAAAGGCCCTTGCCGAGCTGCTGGCCAGGGCGGGGGTCACCCGTGTCACCCGGGCGGGAACCATGTCCGCATCCTTCCCCGGAGAAGCCCACGACGGGGAGTATCCCTTGCGCCGCTATCTCCGGGTGGTGGACATCGAAATGGAATAAGAGAGCATTGGACGCGGCCAATTTTGCTCCGGCCCGCCGGCGGCGAATGGACTCCGCATTGCGCTGAGGGCAGGGAGGCCGACCCATGAACGGCTCTTGCTTTTTCCCAAAAGTCTGTTATACTGTAATCTGTTGAGGCCTGCGCCGCATAGAATAGAGCGGCAAATCCAACAGGCCGCTGTGTCAATAGGAGGTCATTCATCTTGCCCGACGACCCATTTTTACCAAAATTGGTTTTACTGGTCATTCTGATTCTCATCAACGCCTTTTTCGCCGCGGCGGAAATCGCTGTCATCTCTCTGTCTGAGACCAAACTCCGCAAGCAGGCGGAGGAGGGTGACAAGCAGGCCGCGCGCCTGCTCAAACTCACCCAGGCCCCAGACCACTTTTTGTCCGCCATTCAAATTGCCATCACACTGGCCGGGTTTCTGTCTTCTGCGTTTGCTGCCGACAGCTTTTCCGACCCGCTGGTGAAATGGCTGGTGGAGGAAAAGGCTGTCACGGCTCTGGACCCCCATGCCCTCAACAACTTGATGGTGGTGCTTATCACATTGGTGCTGGCCTATTTCAATCTGGTGCTGGGGGAGCTGGTGCCCAAGCGCATCGCCATGAAGAAGACAGAGGCAGTGGCCCGGTTTACCGCCGGGGTGGTGTCCGCTGTGGCGGCGGTGTTCCGGCCCATAATCTGGCTGTTGTCCAAGTCCACAAACGGTGTGCTGCGGCTGCTGCACATTGACCCCAAGGCCGACCAGGAGGATGTGAGCGAGGATGAAATCCGCATGATGGTGGACCTGGGGGAGGAACGGGGAGCGATTGAGGCTTCGGAAAAGGAGCTTATTGAGAACATTTTTGAGTTTAACAACACCACTGCCGAGGATGTGATGGTCCACCGCACCGATATGGTGATGGTGTGGGCCCAGGACACCAATGAGGATGTGCTCAACGCTATTCTGGCCTCCGGCCGGTCCCGGTTCCCCGTCTGCCAGGAGGACGCGGACCACATCGTGGGTATACTCAACACCCGTGATTTTCTGCTCAGCGCCCAGGAGGAAGACCCCAAGCCCCTGGCGGAGCTGCTGCGTCCGGCCTATTTTGTGCCTGAGTCGGTGCGCACCGACGTGCTGTTCCGGGATATGCAGAGCAAAAAGGTACATATGGCCATTGTAGTGGACGAGTACGGCGGCACCTCCGGCCTTGTCACCATGGAGGATCTGCTGGAAGAGATTGTGGGCAGTATTTACGATGAGTTCGACCCGGTGGAGGAGAAGGACATCGAACAGGTGGAACCCGGCGTGTGGAAGGTGTCCGGGTCCTGTGATTTGGACCAGGTGGCCCAGGCCCTGGACATGGAGTTCCCTGAGGAAGAGGAGTCCGATACCCTGGGCGGGCTGGTGTTTGCTCAGCTGTCCGTCATTCCGGAGGACGGAGCCCGATTGGAGGTGGAAGCCTGCGGGCTGCACATCAAGGTCCTCAATTTTACCGACCGGCGGGTGGAATGGGCGCTGGTGTCCAGAACGGAGCCTGTCCCAGACCCGGAAAAAATCGACTGAGGCTGAGACGGAGCGCTTTGCGCTCCGTCTCAGCCTGTCGAAAAAGTCTGCCGAGGTGCAGACTTTTTCGCATAAAGATGATAAAATAGGGTGCAAGGGGTGAGAAGAGATGTTGGAGCGAGGGAAAAACGAGCGCGGCGTAATAGAAATGGTGGATACGGAAAGTCTGGTACCGCAGGAGCATCTGCTGCGGAAAG
>CANOBV010000086.1 GCA_947564255.1 uncultured bacterium
TTTTCGTTCTGTTGTGGTCATGCCGTTCTGAGGCATTATATACTTCCTAAATTATACATACCGAGGGCAAAAAAATCAAGTGCCAATCGGTATTTGGGCATGACAAGCAGGCGGGACAAATACAATTTTTTGCCGCGCCAGCTTTGCTATGCGAATTTAAGAAAATGGGGGTGTCATTTTCTACAAAAACAAGGTATAATAAAGGCAATCCAATTTGCGGGTATTCCCAGACCACAACAGAACGAAAATTCTGTTGTGGTCTTTTTTTCGCCCTCGACAACAGAACGAAAACTATGTTGTCAACAACCGGGCAGCGCCCGGAATGGAGGGTATGACTTATGAAACGAGTATTGGCTGTTTTCCTGACCTGCGTTTTTGTGCTGGGTTTGCTGCCGCTTCCGACCTTTGCGCTGGAGACGGACAGCGGGGGCCTTTGCCCACACCACACCGAACACAGCTATGAAGTCTGCGGCTACATAGAATCCGTGGAGGGCCAGCCCTGCGGCCACGTCCATAACGGGGACTGCGGCTTTGCGGAGGCGGCGGAGGAAATTCCCTGTGATATGGGCTGCGCCGAAGCGGGGGAGGACGGACAGACCGTCCATGACGAGGGCTGTGCCTATACCCCGGCGGCGGAGGGCGCTCCCTGTCTGCATGAGCATGACGGCGAGTGCGGCTATGTCCCCGCTGACCCCGGCCAGCCCTGCGGTTATGACTGCCGTATCTGCCCGGTGCAGGAGATGCTCGATGCGCTCCCGGACGCGGAGGACGTTACCGCCGGCAACCGTGCCGGGGCGGAGGCCCAGCTTGCCGCCATTGACGGGGCGCGGGCGGAGCTGACGGACGAGGAGGCCGGAGAGCTGGATATTTCCCGCTATCAGGCCGTTGTGTCCGCGCTGGCGGCGCTGGATGAACAGGCTGGAGCCGAGGTTCCTGTGGCGGCGGCAACGGAGCAGTTCCCTGCCCTCACCCCCGGCGAAACTTATTGGTTCGACCTGTCCGGGGCGGATATTCCCGGAACGGTAAACAGTGCCGTGCCGGACGCCACCCTCCATTGGGTGCCCTTTACCTACGCGGGGACAATCAACGCCTATAAGCTGACAAGCTCACAAGCGACCACCCAAGAATATGCCGAAAATAGCCAATACGACCACAGCCTGTTCATCGCGGACTACAACGTGACCAATACAGTGTCTTGGAACGATCTGAACAATAAAGACATGATTTTCGGCACAGCCTACGCCAGCGGCGGCGTGGACTACACCATGCGTGCGCCCTCGGCGGGAAGCGGTTTTACTGGTTCCGGTAATTCTGAGCGCGGCATTCCGGAAAGCAACGAGTGGGATACGATTTTGAGTAAGTCAGACGAGTATATTAAAAACTGGAGTGGGGCATATTCCTGGGGGCAGGATACCAGTTCATCTTACACATCGGGTCGTGCGGTTCGGGGGTCTCACTCGGCCCGCAACTGGTACGACTACAATGCATCGTATCGGCACGTGAACGTCGGTTTTCGCCCCGTCCTTGAACTCCCGGCCCCTGACGCTCTGACCTCTGGCCTGCAAGTTGTCACGTTGGATTTGAACGGCGGCAAAGCCGGAACGTCCGACACGGCGTCCGTCAATATCGTGGTCAAGTCCGGCGAGAGCTTCACCGCCCCCAGCAGCGAGGGCCTGACCGCTCAATGGAAGGAATCTTTTCCTAATTGGACAGACAGTTCTGGAAATGTCTATGAGCCGGGAGACACAGTTCCCGCCGGGGTGACAGAGTTGACCGCGCAGTGGAAGTCTCTGCCCCCACGTAACGTAACCGTGCAAACCAGCGGAAACGGCACAGCTTCCGCTTCCTTGAACTCTGCGATTCCGGGAACAGAAATTATACTGACCGCCGAGGCGGACAACGGCTACTGGTTCGAGGGATGGGCGGTTATATCCGGCGACGCGACAATCGTTGACAACCGCTTCACCATGCCCGCTGAAAACGTGACCATCAGAGCGGTTTTTGTAACGGAACGGATTTCCGCCCTCACCCCCGGTGAAACCTACTGGTTCGACCTGTCCGGGGCGGAGATTCCCGGAACGGTAAACAGTGCCGTGCCGGACGCCACCCTCCATTGGGTGCCCTTTACCTATGCGGGGGCAGTCAATGCTTATAGCCGTACTGTTGAGGGTGTCAGCACGGACGATTCAGTATCTCCATACCCCCACAACCTTTTCATTGCGGACTACAATGTAACCCATTCCGTAACCTGGAACGAGTTGAACAATAAAAACATGATTTTCGGCACAGCCTACGCCAGCGGCGGCGTGGACTACGCCATGCGTGCGCCCTCGGCGGGAAGCGGTTATACTGGTTTCGGTAATTCTGAGCGCGGCATTCCGGAAAGCAACGAGTGGGACGAGATCTTGAATAAAAATGCTGGATATATCAATAACTGGCGTAATATGCTCTCATGGGGGCAGGACACATATGCTGATAATTCATCGAATCGTGCGGTGCGGGGGTATCGTTCGGCCCGCAGCTTCGGCTACGACACTGCGACGTATCGGGTTGCGTTTGTCGGTTTTCGCCCCGTCCTTGAAATTCTGGACCCTGACGCCCTGGGCTCAGACGGTCTAAACGTTGTCACGCTGGATTTGAACGGCGGCAAAGCCGGAACGTCCAACGCGGCGCAGAGCGGCCCCGTCTACATTGTGGTGAAGTCCGGGGAGAGCTTCAAAGCCCCCAGCGGCGAGGGCCTGACCGCCCCGGAGGGGAAGGGGTTTGATGCCTGGAAAGACGGTGACGGTACGCTATACCAGGCGGGCGAGGATATTCCGTCCACAGTAACAGCCCTGACCGCTTGCTGGGCAGCGCTGCCCACGATTACGGAGCAGCCCCATAGTATAACTGTTCGCGCAGGGGAAGCGGCGACCTTTACCATAGCCGTCAGCGACGCAGGCCCACTCACCTATCAATGGCAAGTAAGACAGGGCGGCGCTTACAGCTCTTGGGAAGATATTCCCGGCGCGACAGAAAGCAGTTATACCATAACTGCGGCAGCCACGAGCATGGAGGGCTGGAACTATCGGTGCGTTGTTTCCAACAGATATGGAAGTCTCACAAGCGACGCGGCCTCGCTTATTTTGGATATGTTCCCTGCCCTCACCCCCGGTGAAACCTATTGGTTCGACCTGTCCGGGGCGGAGATTCCCGGAACGGTAAACAGTGACATGCCAGACACAACCCTCCATTGGGCGCCCTTTACCTATACGGGAGCGATTAACGCCTATAAGCTGACAAGCGAACAAGCGACCACCCAGGAATATGCCGACACTTCCCGATACGACCACAGCCTGTTTATCGCGGACTACAACGTAATCCATTCCGTATCCTGGGACGATCTGAACAATAAAGGCATGATTTTCGGCACAGCCTACGCCAGCAGCGGCGTGGACTACGCCATGCGTGCGCCCTCGGCGGGAAGCGATTCTACTGGTTCCGGTAATTCTCAGCGCGGTATTCCGCAAAGCAATGAGTGGGATAAGATTTTGAATAAGTCAGACGAGTATATCAAAAACTGGAGTAGGGAATATTCCTGGGGGCAGGATACCAACTCATCTAGCACATCGACTCGTGCGGTTCGGGGGTATCCCTCGGCCCGCTACTGGAACAACTTCACTGCGTCGTATCGGGGCGTGCTCGTCGGTTTTCGCCCCGTCCTTGAACTCCCGGCCCCTGACCAACTGGCCTCTGACAGCTTGAAAGTTGTCACGCTGGATTTGAACGGCGGCAAAGCCGGAACGTCCAACGTGGCGCAGAGCGGCCCCGTCCGCATCGTGGTGAAGTCCGGCCAGGCTTTTGCGGCCCCCAGCGGCGAGGGCCTGACCGCCCCGGAGGGGAAGGGATTCGCTGGCTGGGAAGACGGTAACGGTACGCTATACCAGGCGGGCGAGGATATTCCGTCCACAGTAACAGCCCTGACCGCTTGCTGGACAGCGCTGCCCACGATTACGGAACAGCCCCAGAGTATAACTGTTCGCGCAGGGGAAGCGGCGACCTTTACCATGACCGCCAGGGATACGATCCCGTTTACCTATCAATGGCAAATAAGCCGGGGCGGCGCTGACGGCCCTTGGGAAGATATTCCCGGCGCGACAGAAAGCAGTTATACCATAGCTGCGGCAACCGTGAACATGGACGGCTGGTATCGGTGCGTTGTTGCCAACAGATATGGAAGTCTCGCAAGTGACGCGGCCTCGCTTGCTTTGATACAGTTCCCTGCCCTCGCCCCTGGCGGCATCTACTGGTTCGACCTGTCCGGGGCGGAGATTCCTGGAACGGTAAACAGTGCCATGCCGGACACCACTCTCCATTGGGTACCCTTTACCTACGCGGGAGTGGTCAACGCCTATAAGCTGGCAAGCGCACAAGCGACCACTCAAGAATATGCCGACACTAACCGATACGGCCACAGTCTGTTTATCGCGGACTACAATGTGACCCATACCGTACCCTGGACTGAGTTGAACAACAAAAGCTTGATTTTCGGTACACCGTACACCAGCGGCGGCGTGAGCTATACTATGCGCGCACCGTCGGGGGGGAGTGGCAGTACTGGTTCCGGCAAGAATGTGCGTGGAACTCCACAAAGCAACGAGTGGGACATGATTCTGAATAAGTCAGACGGGCACATCAAGAACTGGGATTGGATAGGCTCCTGGGGACAGGATAGCACTCGTACGTCGTCTCGTGTAAAACGGGGAGGGGATGGCTCAAACTCGGCCCGCCGTATGGTCAGTTCCCAAGCAACTGGGGGGAGCGCACAGTCAGGATACCGGCCCGTCCTTGAGCTCCCGGCCCCTGGAACACTGGGCTCCGGGCTGCGCGTTGTCACGCTGGATCTGAACGGCGGCCGAATTGGGGGGACCTGGGGGAGGAGAGGCCCCTGCGACATCGTGGTGAAGTCCGGGGAGAACTTCAAAGCCCCCAGCGGCGAGGGCTTGACTGTCCCGGACGGGAAGCCTGCGCTCAGCGGGTGGAAGGGCGATAATGGCGTGTTATACAGCGCGGGCGATAATGTCCCGTCCACAGTGACAAAGCTGACCGCCCTGTGGGGCCTTGACTTAGCGGACGCCGCAGTCACAGTCTCCAACGATGGGCTTACATACAACGGACAGGCGCAAACGCCCGCCGTCACCGTGACCCTGTACGGCAAAACGCTGACCCAGGGCACGGACTACACCGTATCGTACTCGAACAACACCAACGCCGGTACGGCCACCGTTACCCTCACGGGAACGGGTTCCTGTTCGGGTACGGCGGAAACGACCTTTGAAATCGCGCCAAAGGAAATCACCGCCGCGCTTACCGGAACGACCAGCAAAACTTACGACGGCACCACGGAGCCTCCGGCGGGATTATCCCTCACGCTGACCGATGTTGTCAGCGGAGAGAGCGTAACCGCTAAGGCGGCGAATATTTCCTATAACAGCGCCAATGTGAATGAGGCGAATACGATCACCGCCAGCGGAATCACCCTGACTGGGGCGGACGCAGGCAATTACCGGCTTGCCTCCTCCACTGCCTCCGTGGCGGGGACCATTACCAAGTCCCAGCCAGCAATCGCGTTCAACAGCGGCTACAACCCTGACAAAGCCTACGACGGCCAGGAGGTTGGCACTCCGGCAGCAGGTGATCTCACCATTACCGGCGCGGCCTTTGACGATGTACGGTTCACCTGGGATGCTGCGCCCCTCAACGCCGGGACCTACACCCTCACGGCTACGATTCCGGCAACAGACAATACTGAGACGGCTGTTGCCACCAAAACCGTGGTCATCAGCCGCAAGGCGGTCACGCCTACCGTCACCATCACGCCGGACAGCTACGAGTACACCGGCTCCGCCATCCAGCCTAGCGGGGATGCAGTCAAGGCGCTGGATGGGGATAAAGAGATTGCTTCCACCGAATACACGCTTTCCTACGGCGAAAATATCCACGTTGGTATTGGCACCGTGACGGTCACGGACGCTCCTGGCGGCAATTATGAGATCGCCGAGACTACCCAAAACTTCACGATCACCAAGAAACTGCAAGACACGTTGAGCATCACCGGCAAGCCGGGAACCACCGCCTACGGCGATACGTTTCAACTGACCACCGGCGGCGGCTCCGGCGAGGGCGCGGTAACGTGGAGCGTCACCGGCCCCGCCACTGTGAGCAGTACCGGCGAGATTACGATCACCGGCGTGGGCAGCGTCACGGTCAAGGCGGTCAAGGCTGGCGGCGGCAATTATGAGGATGCCGAGGCCGCATTGACCTTTGAGGCGGCGAAAAAACCTGTCACCGCCGTTGTGACCGCCGCCAATAAAACCTACGATGGCAGCACCAGCGCCACCGTGACCGCAGAAGTGACAACGGGGCTTTTGGCTGGCGACAGCATTACAATCTCCGGCGTGACGGGAGCTTTTGCCAATGCCAACGCTGGAGCGGGCAAGACGGTCACAGTGGACAGCTCCAGGGCCAGTATCAGCGGTGCCAACGCTGACAAGTACCAGATCAATTTCCCTGCAAGTACGACTGCCGGTATTGAAAAGGCCAACGCTTCTATTGCGACTGCTCCAGCTGGCAAGACCGGGCTAACCTACACAGGAGCGGCTCAGGCGCTTGTCACGGCGGGAACCGCCAGTGTTGGCGAAGTGGTGTATTCCCTGGCAGAAACGGGAACCTACTCCACGACCATCCCCACCGGCACCAACGCAGGCAGCTACACAGTTTGGTACAAGATCGCAGATACGGACAACTACAACGGCACCGCCCCCGTGAAGGTGGATGTGACTATTTCCAAGGTGAATTACACCGGTGAGAAAGCTGGCAGTACATCCGGCAAGTACGGCAGAGAAAAGACCTATGATCTCAAGAATCTGCTGCCGGAGGGCTATGTGCTGGGGACAATTACCACTACGGATACCAACAGCATCTTTGAGGGCACTCCCACCGTGAGCGGCACCATACTGACCTATAAGCTGGCGGACAACGCAGGGGTAGGAAAAACCGGCACGATTACCATTCCCGTGACCAAATCCACCAATTACAACGCATTTAATCTGACGATCACCGTCACCGTGACGAATGTGCGAATCCCCACCCTGACCGTCAATCCCATTTCCGTGACCTACACCGGCAGTCCGGTGAGCAGCAGCCAGATCACCGGCACTGCCACGCTGGACGGACGGACCATTGCGGGGAGCTGGAGCTTTGCCGGAGGGCAGGCCCTCACTAACGTGGCCGACAGCGGCGTCAAGAGCGTTGTGTTCACCCCGACGGATACCGGAGAATATGGACCCGCTACCGGATCCGTCACCGTGACCATCCGCAAGGCTACGCCCAGCCTGACCCTCACGCCGTCCTCTGTCACTCTGCCCAACGGCGGCACGGTGACGCTGACCTTGACCGGCCTGCCCTCCGGCGGCACAGCCGGTGTGACCTGTTCCGAGGCCAGCATTGCCGTGACGAAGGGGAGCGGTAATACTTGGACAGCGGAGCTGCCCTCTGGCGGCGCGTCCTACACCTTCACCGCCACTTACACTGGGGATGGGAACCACAACGGTACGACAGCGAATTGCACCGTCAGCGTGGATAAAATCAGTCCCACGTTGAAACTCTCCCCATCCTCTGACACTCTGCTTGGCGGCGGTACGGTGGTGCTGACCCTGACCGGCCTGCCCTCTGGCGGTTCGGCCACCGTGACCTGCTCTGGCGGCATCACCGTAGCGAAGGGAACGGGCAACACCTGGACCGCCACCCTGCCCAACAGCGCCGCGACCTACACCTTTACGGCCTCCTATGCGGGGAACAACAGTTATCATCCGGCAAGCGCAGTCTGCACCGTGGAGACAAAGGCGGTAGTCATCCTGCCGGACCCGCCCGCCGACAATGGCGGCATGAAATTCCAGCTGGTCATGGAAACTGGCATTTCCCAGGTCCCTGCCGGGTTGCAGAGCATTGAAACGCTGAACACTCCCGAAAAGCTGGAAACAGCCATGCGGACAGAGATCGCCCAAGTCACCTCCGGCATCTCCCCGGCCAATACCGCCGTCTATAATGTACGGCTGATGGTCAGCACAGACGGCGGCGCGACCTGGACCCAGGCCACAGCGGACAACTTCCCCTCTGGGGGCTTGACTGTCACCCTGCCCTATCCCAGCGGCACCAACAGCAGCTACCGCTTTACCGTAGTGCATATGTTCACTACCTCTGATTTTGGCAAGACCCCCGGTGCTACGGAGGTATTTACCCCGGACAAGGTGAAAAACTCGGCCCAGGGAATACAAGTTGTTGTGACCGGCTTGTCCCCGTTTTCCGTGGGATGGACGGCCCCCGCGACCACGCCTGATCCTTCCACCGGCGGCAATCATGGCGGCGGTGGCTGGAGTTCCAGCGCCTACGCTGTCACCGTGGAGAAAGCGGAGCATGGCAAAGTGTCCTCCAACCGTGTCAATGCCAGCGGCGGCAGTACCGTCACCCTGACGGCTGCCCCGGACAGCGGCTATGTGCTGGATACCTTGACCGTCTCTGACAGCCTGGGAAATAAAATCAAGCTGACGGCCCAGGGCAGCGGGAAGTACACCTTTACCATGCCCAGCAGGGCCGTAACGGTAAAAGCTACTTTCGTGCCTTTGCCGGACGATACGCAAAAGCCCTGTGACGGCGGCGCAAGCTGCCCCTCCTGCAGCTTCACCGACCTGGGGAGCGTGGGGACGTGGTATCACGAGGCGGTGGACTACGTTCTGCGGCATGGGCTGATGGGCGGCTATGGCAACGGCCAGTTCGGGCCGGATAATCACCTCTCCCGCGCCCAATTCGCCCAAATCCTCTTTAACAAAGAGGGCAGGCCGCTTGTCGATTATTTGCTGCAATACGGCGATGTGCCGGAGGGCGCGTGGTACGCTGGGGCTATCCGGTGGGCCACCAGCATGGGAATCATTGGCGGCTATGGCAACGGAATGTTCGGACCCGACGACCCCATCACCCGTGAGCAGCTGGCGGTCATGCTCTGGCGGTACGCTGGAAGCCCCGCAGCCACGAATAAGGAGCTGCATTTCAGCGACGAGAGCGAGATCAGCGGCTATGCCATGGAGGCCCTGCGCTGGGCTGTGGAGAACGGCATTTTGAACGGCTACGGCGACGGGCGGTTAGGTCCCCAGGGGCAGGCCACACGGGCGCAGGTGGCGCAGATGTTGAAAAACTTTATCGAACATCTGGAGGAAGCTACCTGAAAAATAAGTGACCCCGCGAAGAAATCTTAATACTACCCACATTTTTCTACTGTTTGAATCCAGTGTATCAAGCTGCGAAAGGCGGCAAGGGAGCAGAAATCCCTTGCCGCCTTTTCTTTTTTGCCCCTTCTGGCGGGAGGACACGCTATAAACAGATCAAATTATGCGGATTAAGGCCGCAAAGCGGCGGCGGCAACGCCCGCCTGCTCTCTATATGTTCAAAAAACCGCAGACAACGGTCTTGTTGTCTGCGGTCCTTTTTTTCCTCGACAGTTTTCTACAAAATCCCCTGTCAAACGATAGGGAATTTTGTAGAAGCCTATCGAAAAAAGGCGGCAGTTTTTACGACCTATCCGTTTCCTCGTTTGATTTTGGAGAAAAAAGCAAAAATCTTTTTCTTCCGGTCGGGAAATGGTATGCCGCCCGCGCCCCGCCCCGGAAATCTGAAGCTGGACCCTAAGAACATTCAGATTTTCGGAGGTAAGAAAATGGCGGAAATTACACGTCCAAAAATTTTTCAAAACTTTTTTCTAAATTTTTATTAGGGATGGAATGGAAAGATACGATTGCTCCTGCAATG
>CANOBV010000087.1 GCA_947564255.1 uncultured bacterium
ACCCGGTTAGACGCCGGCAGCTCTCCTCTACCGTCAGGGTCCGGTTTTCATGGGGGTATTCCTCCGAAGTTTGGGCTTTCGGCAGGTTCAAATCGGTGTTTTTCAACTCCATTCGGTCACTTACCCTTCATTAAATTGTAGTTCCGCTTAGAAACGGCATACCGACCCTCCATGACTCAGCAGTCCATCTCCACTGCAACGTAAGGTGTGGGAATTGCTGTGAGCCGCCGGCAAAATCCCTCATCATGATATTCCCGGTACATTGTACCATAAGATTGACAAATATTCAATATGCTTCTTTCACTGTTTACTTACAATTTCAGAACCTTCGGTCATAATCAGAAATACGCTCTGGCCGCAAATACGGCCTCCAGCGGTAACCCATTGCCGCTGGGGTCAAAAGTATTATTTGATGCTTTATGAACTTGTTTGGCTACAGGCCAATGTCCTCATGCAAATGAGCTGGCGGCTCATTTACTTAACAAATTTTCTAATTTTTTTTCGTTGTCAGTTCCAGCCAAGGTGTCGTCCGCGCCGCGTCTTCCATCACCTGGAGCAGGCGGAGGCCAAAAGAGCTTTCCTCCATGGCGGCACGGTTTTCCAACACCAGTTCCACCGGGTGGTCCAGGCCGGTGAGGCAGTCGTATAGGGCATCCAAGTTCCTGCCCCACCACTCCGGCAGGGACAGGGCCCGGCCCAGGCAGTCCATGGCCTCCGCCCGGCTTATCAGCCGGCGGCCGTCCAATTTCACTGTCTCCATGTTATGGCTCCCCATAGAGCAGTTCAAAGCTCTCGTAGTGGTCTCCCGTGTAGTAGATCAGTCCGTCGTTGGAAAATACGATTCGTTTTGCGCCCCTGGAGGAGGAGCCGACGGTGTCGATATCGCACTCTGTATAGGTGCGGCCCTCCTCTTCCGGCAGCAGGCCCTCATAGTTGCCGAAACGACTGCCGCCGATGGCCGCGCCCTCTCCGGCGCAGCGCTCCACACTGCCGCCGGTCCAACCCTTGTCCTGGGCCTCCCGCTTGGTGAGATAGTTGTCGGGGAGATGGCCGTAAAGGTGAATGTACAGCGCGACCTCCTCCTTGGTGTTGTACCGTCCGTCCTCACTGACGGCGGGAGCGGCGCTCTCCGGCGGCTGAGCTTCCGGCGTTTGAGACGGCGCCTGTTCCGGGCCGGACGGCGGCGGAGTCTGAACCGGATTTGACGGTTCCTGGGTGGAGACGGGCAAAGACGCCGTCTCGGCAGGGGGCAGGACAGCGGACAGGTCCGGCCCGCTGCAGGCGGACAGCGCCAACACCCATGCCAGCGCCAGCAGAGATGTAAAAATTCGTTTTAACATATCAATCACCAATTTCATTCGACTTAACCGGGTAACATTCCACCCTGGCCGCAGTGTCCCGGCGGTCCTCGAACGGCTCAGCATGGATAAAAATTATATCATGCTGAAGCCGCCTTGTCCATAGCGGGTCCGTCAGGTTTTCTGCATCACGTGAATGCGAAACTGTCCGGTGGCGGTCAAATGGTTCAGCGCAGCCAGACGCTCTGTTCCCTCCTTCGGAGATTTCCAAAAATATGGCGTTATGCGGAACAGGTCCTGAATGGCCTGGGAATTCGGGAGGGTGAACACAGTCGCCATCTCTTTCCGCCATGAGCAGTCTTCGCGTCTTTGCTGTACGCGTCATGTGCGCCGATGGGCTGAATCCACTCAGGGAACTCTTCCAGGGGATTCCCGATATGCGTCCACATGGAAGATGTCTTAGAGGGTTTTTGGAGCACCTGACTTGCGGCTCCCCTGCGGAAGCTTGTCTGCCCTGGGTGCCCGCTGTCCAAAGCCTGTGTAAATGACCGGCTGCCGCAAAAAAGCACGGCTGCCGGTCCCTTTTTCTCCTCCAGCCAGTACACCTCTATTTGACGCTTACACATGGACCTGCAGACCGCGAAAACCGAGCGCAAGCCCAGCGGAGCAGCAAGGGGTATTTTAGAGCCGGACAGGCTGCGAGGAAACCTGGAAAGCCTCAAGATGAAAAACACCCTGGAGATTCTGGATAACTATCTGGAACGGGCGGTGGCGGAAAACCTCAACATTGTGGATGCCCTGGACCATATCTTTGCGGAAGAGGCCAAATCCAAACGGAAACGGGCCGATGAGAAACAGATTCAGATGTCCGGTTTTTCCATCAAGAAAACCTTGGGCGACTTCGATTTCTCCTTCCAGCTCCTTGCCAGGCGGTATGAAAATCAAACTTTTTCGACAGGCCCCCCTCATTCTCAGAAGGGACTTTTCCTTGTCGTTATCCGTCTTGTTTATTCATTTCTCCCGCAAATTCAAGATGTCCCTGTCCGCCATATGGAGGACAGGGACATCCGTACAAAAGCCCTTTATTGTTGCAATGGGCGCAGGGCCCCGCCGAACTCTCCGGCGAGGCCCTGCAAATGTGAATGAAGAGGATAGCGATTTCAGATGGGGCCTTTCTTATTCGGTCCCCTGCTTTTTGGGTTTGCGGAAGCCCCGGTAGATGAAATAGCCCAGTGCCGCGATGATAGCCACCGCCCCCACGTCGATGCCCACCACCAGCTTTTCCGCCAGGGTCATGGGTGTGACAAAGGTGGAGCCGGGCATCAGGCCGCACATCACCTTGGAGTTGGCTACGGCGTACAGCACATGATGCATAGCCTCCCTGCCGTAGAGGTAGTGGGCGGCGTTGTCTTTGTCAAATTCCCACACGGCGAACTCGCTGGTGGTCAGCGCGGCGTCGCCCCCCGCTTCAATCATCTGATAGGCGTTCATAAAGGTGGGGGAGCCGGTGTTGGCGTTGTCCGTGATGGCAAAGCCGTCGAAGCCCCACTCGCCGCGCAGAACCTCAGTGATCAGCGGGTAGCAGCCGCCGGTCCAGGTGTAGCCGATGCGGTTGAAAGCGGTCATGATGGCGTTGACGGCGGGGAAATCCCGGCTGGCGCTGCGGTAGCCGCCGTTTCCATCCTCCTCCAGGTAGTTCAGCGTGATGGGGTCGTTCTCCACGCACATCTGGAAGGGCAGCAGGTAGATCTCCCGGACGGCCTGCTCGTTGGACCAGGTGCACACGCCGAAATTGCCCTCCCGGTCGCCCCGGTGGTCCTCCTGGTCGTTGAGGGCGAAATGCTTGATGAAGGTATACGTACCCTTGGAGGCCGCGCTCCGGCTGACGGCGGCGGCGATGGCCCCGGACAGGTAACCGTCCTCGGAAAAATACTCGTTGTTCCGGCCGGAGAAAGGCAGACGATGGATATTCATGGCGGGGGCATACCAGCCCACACAGCCGCCGGCCACAGCTTCATTGCCGATCATCTCTCCATACCGGGCGGCCAGCTCCTGGTTCCAGGTCTGGGCCAGCACCAGGGCGCCGCAATAGCTCACGCCGGTGCCGCCGCCCACAACGCCGATCACCGCGTCCTGGTCCAGGGCGAAGGGCTTGCCCACGCTCTTGACCTCCGCGTTGCCATAGCCGGAGGTGGCGATGATTGTCTGGTAGTCCTCTGGGGTGAGCTGATCCAGCAGCTCCTCCCACAGGGGATCGTCGTAGTCTCGGCCCCGCAGGTCGATGAGCTGGAGACCGTTCTTCGCGCCGTACACGGGGCTGGCGGAGAGAGAAGCCGCGTCGGTGGGGTTCAGGGAATCAAAGCCGTCCAGCTTGGCCAGATCCTCAGCGCTGATGGTCTTGGTATAGGTGTAGCTCTTGCCGTCGGAGCCGTTAATCTCATTGCCCCAGGTGGAGATCTGGCTGCTGACCTCGCCGTCGGTGGAGGGCCAGGAGCCCTGCCAATCATTGCGGGTGAGGTACTCATAGCCGCCGTGGATGAAGTCGAAATGGTTGGTGACGGGAACGCCCGCCGCACTGACGGAATAGGTGTCGCTGTCCATGGCATCCACGGTATACAGGGAGGTGAAGGCGGCGTCGCCGTCCTCGGTCATGCCGTCCTGCATGGTATAGTCCTTGGCGGCCAGCACGTTGTTCACCGCGTCGTGGGCGTCATGGGCGGCGGTGATATAGTAGTCCCCGGCGTCCAGGATAAAGGTCTTTGCCTTGGTGTAGTCGTAGGCTTTGAGCTGCTCCTTGTCGAAGGTGACGGTGACGGTTCCGCTCTGCCCCGGCTGGAGCAGCTCCGTCTTACCGAAGCCCACCAGCTGGACGGCGGATTTCTCCACCTTGTTCTGCTTGTCGTAATCGGTGTAGGGGGACTGAATGTAGACCTGCACCACATCTTTGCCCGCCACAGAGCCGGCGTTCTTCACATCCACGGTGACGGTGCAGGTATCGCCGCTCCAATTCGCCTGGAAGCCGGACCAGTCGAAGGTGGTGTAGCTCAGGCCGTAGCCGAAGGGGTAGCGCACGGTGGAGGCGTAATCGTAGTCCCCGGCGCTGCCGGTTCCCATAACCACGTCCTCATACCGGGTCTCATAGTAGCGGTAGCCCACGTAGATGCCCTCTTTGTAGGCCAGGTAATTGTATTTGGTCATCTCGCCGCCCTCGGTGGTGTACTGGAAGTCGCCGTAGTTGGCTGCGGCGGGGGCGCTGGCGGCGTCGTAGGCGAAGGTGTCAACCGTCTTGCCGGAGGGGTTGACATTGCCGGCGAAAATGTCCGCCACGGCATACAGCCCGAAGTTGCCCACGCTGGGCACAGTGAGAATGGACTTGATGCTGGGGAACTGGTCCACCCAGCCCAGCTCCATGGCGGCGGAGCTGTTGATGAACAGCACCACGTCGTCATAATTGTCATCCAAGTATTGGAGGATCTCCAGCTCATCGGAGTTGGGCTCCAAATAACTCCTGGCCTGGTCCTCCGGATCGCTGGCGTGGCTGTACATGGACCGGGGCATATCCCGGCCCTCGCCCACCCGGCGGCACCAGAAAAATACGGGGACGGTGCCTTTCACGCTGTCCAGCAGGCCGGACTCCTTCTCCATCACCTCCAGGGGGCATTCGTTGATGGAGAAGTCCTCGGCGTCGCCGAAGCCGATGGAGCCGGGACCCAGGCCGTAACCGCTGCCGTTCCCCTTGTCGTAGAAGTTCCACAGCGTCTCGTTCACGTGGAAGCCCCGGTCCTGGAATGTGCTGAGCAGAGAGGTGCCGGGGTCGATGCCGTACCACGTCCTGCCCATCAGCTGGGTGGAGGAGCGGCCGAAAAAGCTGAAGGTGGTGCCCTTGTCAAAGGGCATCAGACCGTCGTTTTTCAGCAGCACCGCGCCCTCGCCCATGATCTCCTCGTTGAGGGCCTGTTCTGCGGCGAGCATGTCCTCAGCGGCGTAATCAGGTTTATTATACTGGAGATCCAGAGAGTCGTTGTATTCCTTGGGTTGCTTGACGGTGGTGGTTCCGGCGTCGCCCAGAAAACCGTTGATGGCGTTCATGTTGGGCGGGATCATCACATTGGCCACAATGGCGACCACCAGGGTGAGGGCAATGAGGACACTGGGAACAGCAGTGCGCAGGATACGTTTCGCTTTCATCTCATTTTCTCCTCTCAAAAAAATCGTGAACAGCTGGGGCGAAAGCCGGCGGAGGGGCCCTCCCCGCCGGTCTGCCCTGTTCTGTCCACGATGCTACAAAATAAATTTCAATTTGTCTATAGCATTACCGTACTTTGCGCGCTGGCTGCCGCAGTTGGTCAATCCGCCCCCGTTTTTGCGGCGGAAAGCATCATATCTAAGGAAAAAATTCCCTCTTCTACCTGAACAGACAGGCCGCCGCCGTACTGTTCCGCCACAGTTTTCATGCTCAGCATCCCGAAACCGTGGTAGTTTTCGTCCCCTTTGGTGGTAACAGGCAGTCCGTCCCGCATGGTAAACGTACCGGCGCAGGGATTCTCCACGTGAATGTGGACCAGCTCCCCCTGCCTGCGCAGGGAAAGGCTGATCACCCGCTCCCCCTCCGGGAGGACCTGCACCGCCTCCATGGCGTTGTCAATGGCATTGCCCAGCAGGGCATACAGGTGGTGGGATTTGACGAACTCCAGCCCCCGCCCGTCCGCCATGCACAGCAGCTGGATGCTGCGCTCCCGGCAGGCCAGGGTTTTTTCGGTTAGGATAACATCCAGCACCTCGTTGCCTGTTTTGACCAGGGCGGAGTATTCGTCCAAAATGCGGTCCAGCTCGGCCAACTCCTCCGCGCCGCCCTGGCGGCGGAGCCGCTCGCTCTGGTGGCGCAGGTCGTGATACTTGATATTGATGAGATCCACGCTCTTTTTGGCCAGCTCATACTGCCGCTTGCCCTGCTCCACCACATAGCGTACCCCCGCCAGCTCGTCCGTCAGCTCCCGCTGGGAGAGCTGGCTGTTCAGCAGCACCAGAATGAGGACGCAAACCAGGATATTGTAGGACCGTTCCAGAAGCAGGGAAGCCCGGCCCGTGGTGTAATAGTTGGTCACCATGTTGAAAATCACATCTGCCACGATGAGCAGGCCGGTGTGCCCTACAATACTGTTCCGCCCCAGGCGCAGGTCATGATTGGTCTTCAGCTTGGGGTCCAGCAGCTCAAAGGCAGTCCAGTAGACGATGAAATAGGCGTCCACATAGAACACGATGCTGAGCCAGGCGAAGTCGGTGAACGACGTGGGCCCGGCGGCATAGGGCTGGACAAAGCTTCCAAAGATGACGCTGAATTGGGTGGCGTCGTCAAACGCGGCATAGATCAGATAGGCCAGGTGCTGGACAGTATACCCCGCCACGGCGCAGAAGAGCAGATTGCCGAAGGGCTCGTCAAAGCAAAACCACAGGGCCAGCAGCGTCAGGCTGAACAGCGACAGAAACAGGAAGGACACATACCACGCATTTTCAAACGGGATGGGGAACAGCGCCGCCGCTGTCAGCAGCCCGGCCGCACTGACAGCCAGCCGAAAACGGAAGCGGCGCTTGCGCCCCAGACGCAGCAGAAAAAGCCCCTCGCCCACGATCAGCTGGAGCATAAACAGCAGCTTGTAGCTGTGCAGTCCAGTGACCACGGCTTAACCTCCCTGCCCAAGGTAGGCGGCCACCGCAGTGGCCAGCTCCCGCTTCTTGGACCGGCTCACCCGCAGCCACTCCCCGGCCACGCACACCTGCTCCCCGGTGAACTGGGTGACGTACCGCAGATTGATGAGGTAGGACACGCTGCATCGGAAGAAGGAGGCCGCCGGAAGCTTTTGCTCCAGGGAGGACAGCTTGCCCCGGGCGGAAAAAACACCCTGCTCCGTGTGGTAGGTCAGGTCGTGGTCCAGCACCTCGATATAATGGATGGACGAGGAGGGGAGTACGTGGGTGACGCCCCCCGCATTCAGCACCAGCTCGGTGCCCCTCGCCAGCTTGAGGGCCCGCACCGCCCGCCGCAGCTTCATATCGAAGGCGGTGGGGTTCACCGGCTTGACGATGAAGTCGAAAGCGTTCACGTCATAGCCCTGGACGGCGTACTGCACCATGCTGGTGACAAAGATGAGCATGGTCACCGGGTCCGCCTTTCGAAGCTGCTCGGCGGCGGACATACCATCCAACCCAGGCATTTTGATGTCCATAAAGATGATGTCATACCGGGGCTGATAATCCTGGAGAAAGCTCGCCGCCTCTGCGAAATGGGCAGTGGTGAAGGTATCTCCGCTTTCTTGAGAGAACCGGGCCAGATGGTACTCCAGCGCCTGAACCGCCGATGTGTCGTCTTCTACGATTGCCACTGATATCCGCATATGCACCACCTCCTGTCAATCTGATTGTAACAGTTGACGCAGGATGTGTCAACAGACGACCCAAACGGCGGCCCAGACTGTGCGGGGAGCGGACGGAAGCATTTGAGCGGAGAGACCTGGAAAGCAACCGTTCTCCGAATGAACAGCACTAAACGGGGTGGAAGGCTCTCTCTTTCAGCCGGATCTTCGGGTCCAAGAGGCCCCAGGTTCGAATCCCGGTCCTCCGCATTTGGCCCTCGCTCTTTTTCAGCTCCAGCCGGAGGGCCTGATTCGCTTGGCGTTTTCCCCCTGTTCGTACGGGACATCTTCGCGAACCGGGCGTCGTTGGTCTTCTGATTCACGATGTCCTCAAAAAGCTTTTGTCAAGGGTAAATTTGATTTTTTCTGAATAAATTTTTAGCGAATAATATACAAAATAAACTTCCCTATACACAGCCTGCAGCAGCGCATAGGGAAGTTCGTTTTAATACCAATCGTGCTTTTCGTTTCGGTCCAGGGCGTTGATCTGCGCCATTTCTGCGTCGGTCAGCGTAAAGCCATACAACTCAGTATTCTCCTTGATATGGTCGGGATTGCTGGAGCCGGGGATGACGGCCACGCCCTTTTGGAGATTCCAGCGGAGAATCACCTGGGCGGAGGATACGCCGTGGACCTTGGCGATACCGGAGACCACCTCGTCCCCCAGCAGCTCCGCCGTATGCCCCCGTCCGCCCAGGGGATACCAGCCCTGGACTACGATGCCAAGGTTCTGGATATAAGGGATCACATCGTTTTCTTGATAGTAGGGGTGAATTTCGTTCTGAACCAGAGCCGGGGTGACCGTCACCTGGGGTAAGAAAGATTCCAACTCTTTCACATACCAGTTGGACAGGCCCAAGGAGCGGATTTTTCCTGCCTCCAGGAACTTCTCCATGGCCTGATACGCTTTCACGTCATTTCGGTCAGGATGGTGGAGAAGCATCAGATCCACATAGCCAATGTCCAGCCGGTCCAGACACGCCTGGATGGACTGCTCCGGGTTTGCCATTTCGCTGCCGGGATAGATTTTCGTGATAACGAAAACATCTTCCCGTTTGATGATGCCCTCGTCAATGGCTTCCCGGATGGCCTGCCCCACTTCTTCTTCATTGCCATAGGCGGAGGCAGTGTCGATGAGGCGTACCCCGCTCTGCAGGGCGGATTTCACAGCGTTGACACAGGTCTCCCCGTGAAGGCTGTAGGTTCCCAGGCCGTTGATAGGCATTTCATAGCCGCTGTTGAGGGTGGCGCTTCTGGTTTCAAAATTGAACATCCCTGCGCCGCTGTCCCCTGGCCGTTCCAGCGAAAAAGTAACAGAGACATTGCCGCCGCCGGCTTGCAGCACTTGACGAAGCTCAGCTTCTGTAACACCGTCAATTTGCCCCAGGAGGGTAAAATTCCAGGTGTTTTGACCATAGTAGATGGCGGCGCTGCTGCCCTGATAGAGGATGATATCCCCTGGCTTGGTGGTAATTTGCCGGTTGGTTTGGGTAAGAGTCGTGCCAATGCTGCCTACCTTCTCAAACCCGCCGTAATCGCTCATATCTATGGTCAGCGGTCCTTTGGCCAGCAGCTCCCTCCACGCTGAGACCGAAGGGCTGTCCTCCATGGCCGCAGTCCAGACCGCATCGCCGATTTGAAGGTACATCTTGTTTTCCTCTTCCGCAGCTTTGGGTAAATCCAATCCATTGACCCAGTCCTCCACCTGGGATGTGCCGGAGAACCGCCGGCCCTCCAGCCAAACGGCGCCGGGCTCATAGCCCCGAAGGGTGGCGTCCTCATGCCCGCTGCCCCCGGAGGTGCAGAAGGTGGCGACGGTTTTTCCGCTCAGGTCGTAGGCCTCCAGGAAGGTGTGGATGATCTTGGGAGCGCGGCCCCACCAGATGGGGTAGCCAATAAGTACCGCATCGTACTGCTCCATATCCTCTACGGAGCCGGCGATGGCGGGCCGGGCGTCGGGATCATTCTGCTCGGCGTTGGCCCGGCAGTCGGTGTTGTAGTTCAGGTCGGCGGCGGTGTAGGGCTGGGCGGGGACGAT
>CANOBV010000088.1 GCA_947564255.1 uncultured bacterium
TGGAGACATTAGAAAACGCCGAGACCAGAGGCGTTCCATCGTTCTCCGATCCGGCGCAGCGTTCCAGGGAATAGACCACATCCTCGACGGTGACGGTCTCTCCGCTGTGGAACGTCACGCCCTCCCGCAGGGTGAAGGTGTACGTTCTGCCATCCTCAGAGATCTCATAGTCACTGGCGACGGCCTCGGTGACGGAGCCGTCGGGGCCGGCCTTCACCAGTCCCTCGAAGATGTTGAACAATACCTCGCGAATCCCCGCCGTGGCGTTCAACTGGGGGTCGAGGTTGCTCAAATCCTGTGCGATACCTACCGTGACTGAGTTCCCATGGGGTAACTCGCCCGATTGTGCAGCGGACGGCTCGCTCCCGCTGTCGCTCACCCCTGGGTCGGGGGTGGTCTGCGTGCCTCCTGTACACCCGTACAGTGAAGCCGCCAGCATGGCAAGCGCGGCCAGCAGCAAAAGGGCCCGTTTGAAGAACTTGGGCATTTTGCTTCTTCCTTTCCTGAGGCAGCACCGGATGATTCGGTCCTGCCTGCTGCATTTCTCGCAACTGTATTCAGTTGTCGGGGTTTATTGTAGCATACTCCCGCAAAATTGCAAGAGTAAATTTTGCAAAGGCCCCGTTCCGGGCCTTCGGCGACCCACTTTCTCTCATGCGAGAGAAAGTGGGCAAAGAGAGCACTTAAAGGGGGAAAATCCGACTCGGCTTCGAGCGCCAAGGCCGCGCTCTCGCTCGCAGGATTTTCCCCCTTAAGAATCCCCGTTACGGGGGACGCCCTATACGAGAGGTTTCCGCAAACCTTCCGGCGCCAGCGGCTTTCGACGCAGACGCCCCTATTTGTGCTGCCGCCGGTCTCTAGGCACCGACAGGCTGGCAGGGCCCACCCACTGCGCCTCAGCCCGCCTGCCTGTGCTCCTCACAGGTCTGCCCGCACTGGCCGCAGCTGTGCCCGCAGGTCCACAGCCGCTCCGCGGTCTCGTCCCAGGCGGCGGCGTAGCCGTCGCACTTGGCGCACAGGTGCTCCGCCGTCTCCGGGGACTGGAGGTCGGTGGATTGGGCCCCTGTTTTTGCCACCATCTCCCGCAGCTTGTCCGGGTTCTCCAGCATGGGGCAGGGCTTCAGGTGGTTTTCATTAAAGGGCTGGCCGTCGTGGTAGGCTATAAACATGGGGGAGCGCAGACAGTCCAGCAGGGACTTCTCCCGGATGTTGGAGTCGGAGTAGTGGACGAACACGCAGGGGTCCACGTCCCCGTTGGCGTTGATGTGGAGATACCGCCGCCCCCCGGCGATACAGCCCCCCACGTACTCCCCGTCGTTCTGGAAGTCGATGAGGAACAGGGGCTTGCTCTTCCGGTAGGCCCGGATGCGGCCGTACATCTGCTCCCTCTGCTCAGGGGAGGGCATCAGCTCCGGGGCGGCGTCGTTGCCCACCGGCATGTAGTGGAAGTACCAGGCGAATTTGGCCCCCCACTCCACCAGCCGGTCCACAAATTCCTCCGAGCTGATGGAGTCCAGGTTGGCGCTGGTGTAGCAGCAGGAGGTGCCGAAGGGCAGCTTGCGCTGCTTCAAAATCTCCATGGCCCGGCGGACCTTCTGGAACACGCCCGTCCCCCGGCGGCCGTCGGTGGCCTCCTCAAAGCCCTCTACGCTGATGGCGGGGACGAAGTTTTTCACCCGCAGCATCTGGTCGGCGAAGTCCTCGTCGATGAGGGTGGCGTTGGTGAAGCACAGGAATTCGCAGTCGCTGTGCTTATTGCAGAGGGCGATGAGGTCGTTTTTGCGCACCATGGGCTCCCCGCCGGTGTAGATGTAGATGTACACCCCCAGCTTCTTCCCCTGGGTGATGATGCTGTCGATCTCGTCGAAGGTGAGGTTGAGCTTGTTGCCGTACTCCGCCGCCCAGCAGCCGGTGCAGTGGAGGTTGCAGGCGGAGGTGGGGTCCAGCAGGATGGCCCAGGGGATATTGCAGCCGTAGCGTTCCCGGGCCTCCTCCTGGACAGTCCAGCCGATGAGGTTGCCGTTGAGCATAAAGTTCTCAAAAAAGGTCTTGCGCACCTCGCCGTCGATGTCCGTCCACATGGACCGGATGAGCCCGTACCAGTTGTTGTCCGGGTTCTCGATCACCTTCCGGAAGGCCGCCCGCTGGGTGGGGAAGCTGTTGGGGCCATTCCCGGCGAACCGGTCCACCCAGTCCATCAGCTTGGGGATGTTGGCGTCGGGGTCCTTGTCCAGATAGCCGTACAGGGCCCGGAAGCCCGCCCGTTTCACGCTGTTCATCATGGTCATTGTTCACACGTTCCTTTCTGTCAAACAGTGTTTCCTGTTGTGTTCAACGCCATGATACTCCTGTCTGTCTTTCGGTTTCCATAGACAGGGAAGAGGACCTTGTCAAAACTTTGACAAGGTCCTCTTTGATGTAAAATTATGTCGAATTCTGGAGTTTTTGCGGGTTACTTCTTGTTTTTCTGGGCCAGCCTCTCCAGCGTATAATCCAGACAACCCCCCACCAGGATGTCAAAATCGTCCATTCGCTCGATGACGCTGGAGGGCATACCCTGCTCCACCCAGCTGAGCACGATGCTGGCCAGCCCCTGGGTGAGCAGGTCGGTCATAAAACCGATCTGGTCCTCCGTCACGCCGTATCCCCGGGCGGCCAGACGGGTGCGGGCCTCCACCAGGGGCGCGGCCCACCGGCGGACGTGGCTCTCCACATAGCTGCGCTCATAGGCCCGGTACACGTTGAGCACCAGAGTACGGTGTTCCCGGAGCAGGGTAAGCGTCCGCTCCATGGCCGTGCGCCATTCCTCCGGGCGGGCGGCCCCCAGCTCGTCCAGCAGGATCTGTATCCCGTAATCCACCACTCCGTACAGGTCGGAGAAGTGGTAGTAAAAGGCCTGCCGGGAGATGCCGCACTTTTCCACCAGCTCGGTGACGGTGATGTCGTCCAGCCGCTTGGCCTGGAGCAGCTCCGCCAGGGCGGTCATGATTTGATTTTTGGTAGACTTTGACACAACACTTCTCCTTTTCTGAAATTATGAAACATTATACCGGGTTTCGACGGGAGGCGCAAGGACCTCCGCCTTGACATTTAACGGATTTTGTCAAGGAATATTTTTCTCCGCCTGCGGCAAACTGATGCGGGGTGAATTGTGATGGACAGCAAAAAGGGTAAAACAGTATGGTATACCTTGGCGGGAGCCGCCGCCGGGGTGGTCAACGGCTTTTTCGGCGGGGGCGGGGGACAGGTGCTGGTGCCCCTGCTGGCGGGCAAATGCGGCCTGGACCAGCGGAAGGCCTTCGCCACCTCGGTGGCGGTGATCGCGCCCCTGTGCGCCCTGTCCGCCGCCGTCTACTGGTTCCGGGGCCAGCTGGACCTGGCGCTGGCCCTGCCCTATCTGGTCGGCGGGCTCGTGGGCGGCTGGGTGGGGGGCAGGGTCTTCAAAAAGCTGTCCATGGTGTGGCTGCGCCGGGGCTTCGCCCTGCTCATTTTATACGGCGGGGTGAAGGCGTTTTTATGACGGACTGGCTCATCGCCGCCCTGGCCGGGGCGGTCACAGGGGTGCTGTCCGGCTTCGGGGTGGGGGGCGGCTCCCTGCTGCTCATCTACATGACCAGCTTTGCCGGGGTGCCCCAGACCCTGGCCCAGGGGGTCAACCTGCTCTACTTCCTCCCCACCGCCGCCACCGCCCTCCCCGCCCATTTCAAGAACGGCTACGTGGAAAAAAAGGCCCTGCTCCCCGCCATCGCGGCGGGATTGGCCTGCTCCGCCCTCACCGCCTGGGCGGCCACCGCCCTGGACGTGGATATCCTGCGCAAATGCTTCGGGGGGTTTCTCATTCTCATTGGGCTGCGGGAACTGTTCCGGAAGGGATAATTTTCCTTGCGTTTTCCGGACAGCTGTGATAATATGCTGTCTGCCGGACTGGCCTTCTTGGCCGGCCCGGCAAACTGTGTTTAGGAGCGATACCCATGGATCCCATCCTGTTTGTCATTCTCCTCACCGCCGCCACCGGCGTAGGCGGTCTGGCGCTGGGCGGGGCGCTGGCCGCCCTCATCAAGCGGGAGTCCCCCAGGGGGACCAGCCTGCTGCTCAGCTTCACCGCCGGGCTGATGCTGGCCATCGTGGCTTTGGACATGGTGCCCGAGGCCATGGAGGCCTCCCCCTGGCTGCCCATGACGCCGTTGGTGCTGGTGCTGGGCTTTGTGGTCACCTACCTGCTCAACTGCTGGATCGACAAGAGCGCCCACCACGAGGACAAGGCCAACCCCCACCACTGCGCCTGCGGCCATCACGACCTGCACACGGCGGGCATTGTTCTGGCGGCGGCGGTGGCCCTGCACAACGTGCCGGTGGGTATGGCGGTGGGGGCGTCGGTGGCGGTGGAGGGCATCTGCCTGGCCAGCGTGCTGGCGGCGGTGACCATCGGCCTGCACAACCTGCCCGAGGGGATGAGCATCGCCGTCCCCCTGCTCCACGACGGCTCCAAGACCTGGAAGGCCATCGCCGTGGCCGCGCTCAGCGGCCTGCCCACGGTGCTGGGGGCCCTGCTGGGCTACTTCGTGGGCAACCAGGCCCCCGCCGCCCTGGCCGCCGCCCTCAGTCTGGCCGGGGGCGCCATGCTGTACGTGGTGTTCTTCGAGCTGCTGCCCGAGGCCTCCCTCCAGTGGAAGTCCCGCTGGTCCATTCTGGCCACGGTGGTGGGCTTCGCCCTGGGGGTGCTGCTCATCTTCGGCCACAGCCACTGACCCGCCCCATGCTTTTGCAAAAAAACAGTTGACTTTTTTTCCTCTCCCTGTATAATAGTCCGCACAGGTGTCATGACACCTGTGCGGATTTACTCTTAGTTTTGAAGGTGAGGGAAATGGAAAAGATCAAGGCATTTCTAAAGCGCAAGGATATCATTATCTCCGGCAAGCGCTATGGCATCGACGCCCTGGGCGCCATGGCCCAGGGCCTGTTCTGCTCGCTGCTCATCGGCACCATCGTGAAAACCCTGGGCGAGCAGACCGGACTGGCATTTTTGGTGGATGTGGGCGCCTACGCCTCCGCCATGAGCGGCGCGGCCATGGCGGTAGCCATCGGCTGCGCGCTGAAAGCGCCCCCCATGGTGCTGTTCTCCCTGGCCACGGTGGGCTACGCCGCCAACGCCCTGGGCGGCACCACCCTCGGCGGCGGCAAGGGAGCCGGGGGGCCGCTGGCGGTGCTGTTCATCGCCATCATCGCCGCCGAGTGCGGCAAGGCCGTCTCCAAAGAGACCAAGGTGGACATACTGGTCACCCCCCTGGTGACGATTTTGGCGGGCGTGGGCCTGTCCGCCCTGCTGGCCCCGGCCATCGGCACCGCCGCCACCGCCATCGGCAGCATCACCCGCCTGGCTACCGACGAACAGCCCCTGCTCATGGGCATTCTGGTCAGCGTGGTTATCGGCATGGCTCTCACCCTTCCCATCTCTTCCGCCGCCATCTGCGCGGCGTTCAGCCTTACCGGGCTGGCGGGAGGGGCCGCGGTGGCGGGGTGCTGCGCCAATATGGTGGGCTTCGCGGTGCTGTCCTTCCGGGAGAACCGCTGGGGCGGGCTGGTGAGCCAGGGTATCGGCACCTCCATGCTGCAGATGGGCAATATCGTAAAAAATCCCCGCATCTGGCTGCCCGCCATTTTGACCTCCGCCATCACCGGACCTGTCGCCACCTGTGTATTCAAGCTGGAGATGAACGGTCCTCCTGTCTCCGCGGGGATGGGGACCTGCGGGCTGGTGGGGCAGATCGGCGTATGGACGGGTTGGCTAGCCCCCAGTGAGGAGGCCCTTGCCAACGGCGCCGCCGCCATCACGCCGGGCGCGTTCCAGTGGGCGGGTCTGATTTTGGTCTCCTTCATCCTTCCCGCGGCGCTGTGCTGGGCCTTCGGGCTGTGGTTCCGGAAAATCGGCTGGATCAAGGACGGAGACCTGAAGCTGGATTAGGCCTTATTGTATCATCGGCAAAAAGGTCCGGACGGAGCGTTCCGCACTCCGCCCGGACCTTTTTTCGTATTTTTAAACTACGGCTTAAAGCTGTCCTTCAGGCTCACCGACCGGTTGAACACCAGGTGTCCCGGCTTGGAGTCCCTGCTGTCGGCGCAGAAATAGCCCTGGCGCATGAATTGGAACCGGTCGGACGGCCGGGCGTCCGCCAGCCCCGCCTCCGCCTTACAGCCCGTCAGCACCTCCAGCGAGCCGGGATTCAGGCACTCCAAAAAGTCCTTGCCCGCCGCATCGGGGTCGGGGTCGGAGAACAGGTTGTCATACAGCCGCACCTCCGCCTCCACGGCGGTGGCCGCGTCCACCCAGTGGATGGTGGCCCCCTTCACCTTCCGGCCGTCGGCGGGGTTGCCGCCTTTGGACTCCGGGTCGTACTCGGCGGTGATCTGGGTGATATTGCCCTGTCCGTCGGTCTCGTAGCCCACGCACTTGATGAGGTAGGCCCCCTTCAAACGGCACTCCGGGCCGTTGGGGTAGAGCCGCTTGTACTTGGGCACAGGCTCAGGCAGGAAATCCTCCCCCTCGATCCACAGCTCCCGGGAGAAGGTGACGGTGCGGACGCCGTCCTCGGGGCGGTTGGGGTTGTTCTCCACCTCAAAGGTCTCGGACTGCCCCGCCGGGTAGTTGGTGATGACCAGTTTCACGGGCCGCAGCACCGCCATCACCCGCCGGGCGGTCTCGTTCAGGTCCTCCCGAAGGCAGTACTCCAGAAAGGCGTACTCAATGGTATTGACCGACTTGGTCACCCCCACCCGGTCACAGAAATTGCGTATGGCCCTGGGCGTGTAGCCCCGGCGGCGCAGGCCGCACAGGGTGGGCATGCGGGGGTCGTCCCAGCCGGATACCCGGCCCTCCTCCACCAGCTGGCGCAGCTTGCGCTTGGACATGACGGTGTGGTCGATGCCCAGCCGGGAGAACTCGATCTGCCGGGGCTTGTGGTAGGGGATGGACACGTTGTTGGCCACCCAGTCGTACAAAGGCCGGTGGTCCTCAAACTCCAGGGAACACAGGGAGTGGGTGATGCCCTCCAGCGCGTCCTCAATGGGGTGGGCGAAGTCGTACATGGGGTAGATGCACCACTTGTCCCCCTGGCGGTGGTGGTGGGCGTGGTTGATGCGGTAGATCACCGGGTCCCGCATATTGAAGTTGCCGGAGGCCAGGTCGATTTTGGCCCGGAGGGTGTATTTCCCGTTGGGAAACTCCCCGTTTTTCATCCGCTCAAAAAGGTCCAGGGACTCCTCCATGGGCCGGTCCCGCCAGGGCGACGTGGCGGGCACGCCGATGGTGCCCCGGTGCTCCTTGAACTCCTCCGGGGTCAGCTCGCACACGTAGGCCAGCCCCTTTTTGATGAGCTCCACCGCGTACCCGTACATCTGGGGGAAGTAGTCGGAGGCGTAGAAAAACCTGCCGCCCCAGTCGAAGCCCAGCCAATGGATGTCCTCCTGGATGGCCTCCACGTACTCCACATCCTCTTTGGAAGGGTTGGTGTCGTCCATGCGCAGGTTACACATGCCGCCGTACTTCTCCGCCGTACCGAAGTCGATGGTCAGCGCCTTGCAGTGGCCGATGTGGAGATAGCCGTTGGGCTCGGGGGGGAAACGGGTGTGGACAGTCATGCCCTGGTACTGCCCGCCCTGAGCGATGTCCTCATCGATAAAGTCGTGGATAAAGTTCTGGCTCATGGATACGTTCAGCTCTTCTGCCATGTCTGTCACTCCTCGGTAAAAATAAAATTGGGCCTTGCCGCCGCAAAGCCCAATTATTATATCCGTTTTTGGAGAGAAAAGCAACTGGTGATTTCTATCGGCTCCCGTGTTATTCATTGCAGTCCGCAACGCCTCAGCACCGCATGGAACCACTCCGGCAAAGGCGCCTCCACCGTCAGGCGCTCCCCGGTGGCGGGATGGGTAAAGGTCAGCTGCGCCGCGTGGAGGCACTGGCCCGCCAAACCGGGAACCGGCTTTTTGGCCCCGTACACCGTATCTCCCAGCAGGGGGTGGCCCAGGTAGGCCATATGCACCCGGATCTGGTGGGTGCGGCCCGTCTCCAGGCGGCAGGTAATGTGCGAATACCCATTCTGGGCGTCCGCCACCTGCCAGTGGGTGACGGCCTCCCGGCCGTCGGGGACCACCGCCATGCGCTTCCGGTCGGTCTTATGCCGCCCGATGGGGGCGGACACGGTGCCCGAGTCCTCCCGGAAGCTCCCCACCGCCACGGCGTGGTACAGCCGGAACAGGGAGTGGTCCTGGAGCTGGGCGGCCAGGGCCAGGTGGGCCCGGTCGTTTTTGGCGGCGACGACGAGGCCGGAGGTGTCCCGGTCGATGCGGTGGACGATGCCCGGGCGCAGCTCTCCGTTGATTCCGGACAGGCTGTCTCCGCAGTGATATAACAGCGCGTTGACCAGGGTGCCGTCGGGGTGCCCTGGGGCGGGGTGGACCACCATGCCTGCCGGCTTGTTCACCACAATCACGTCGCCGTCCTCATAAACTACGTCCAGGGGGATGTCCTGGGGGACGAGGTCCGCCGGCTGAGGCTGGGGAGGGGAGAGGAGCACCACATCCCCGGCTTGGAGCTTCGCGTTTTTTTTCAGCGGCCTGCCGTCCAGGGTGACCCGGCCCTCCTCCAGCCAGCGTTGGGCGGCGGAGCGGGTGAGGCCGTCCAGCGCCGCGGCCAGCGCTGCGTCCGCCCGGCCCGGCTCAGGGACCGTCAGGGGGAAGCTGGGGGTCTCCATCCGCCTCGCCCTCCTTTTTCTCGTCCTTGCCCACGTACACCCACACATACAAAAACAGCAGGGGCACGCCCACGGTGATGCAGCAGTCGGCCACGTTGAACACGGCGAACTCCATAAAGGTGGTCTGGAACATGTCGGTGACAAAGCCGAACAGCACCCGGTCGATCAGGTTCCCCATCCCCCCCGCCAGCACCAGGGCGGCGGAAAACAGCCCCAGGCGATTTTTGAAAAATCCCTTGGTGATGAGCCAGCACATGGCCAGCACCACCACCGCGGAGGTGAGGGTGAGCAGCCAGGTATGGGAGCGCAGCATGGAGAAGGCCGCGCCGGTGTTCTGAACATAGGTCAGGTCCAAGAGACGGGGGATGAAGGGCACGTTCCCCCCCAGGGGGATATGGGCCCGGACCAGATATTTTACAAGTTGGTCTACGGCCACCAGGGCGGCGGCGAGAATGGCGTAAAGCATGGGATCAGCCTTTCTGATTGATGAGATAGGGGATCACTTCGTTCAGCGAGGGGAGCACCGCCGCCGTCATGTCCAAAAACCGCCTGTCCGGGGTTTTCAGGTCGGGCACGCAGACCACCGGGATATGGGCGGCGCAGGCGGCTTGTATCCCCGCCTCGCTGTCCTCCAGCACCAGACAGTCCGCCGGGGCCTGCCCCAGCTTCTCGCAGGCCCGCAGGAATACGTCGGGGGCGGGCTTGCCCCGCTCCACCTCGCCGGCAAAGACGAACTGCTGGAAATAGTCCGTAATCCGGTGCTGGTCCAGCAGGGCCAGGGCCCGGTCCCGGGTGCTGGAGGAGGCCATGGCCACCCCCCGTCCCGTCTCCCGCAGGTAGGCCAGCAGCTCTTTGGCCCCCGGCTTCAGGGCCACCCCCTGGGCGTGGAGCTCCTCCTCCCGCCGGAAAATCCGCTCCAGCGCCTCC
>CANOBV010000089.1 GCA_947564255.1 uncultured bacterium
TGGGCTTCGTGCTGCTCATGTCCCGCCGGGTGCGCAGCATGTCCATGCTGGTGGTGTGCGGCATCATGATCGGCAACATCTGCTCCGCCGTCACCGATTTTGTGGTCACCTTCAGCGACGATTCCAACATCGTCAACCTCCACAACTGGTCCCTGGGCAGCTTCTCCGGCACCTCCTGGGAGGACGTGCGGCTCATGGCCTGGATCGTGGGCGCCGCCCTGCTGCTGTCCTTCCTGCTGTCCAAGCCCATCGGGGCCTATCAGATGGGGGAGGTGTACGCACAGAACATGGGGGTGAACATCAAGCGGTTCCGGATGGAGCTGATCCTGCTGTCCAGCCTGCTGTCCGCCACCGTCACCGCCTTTGCCGGGCCCATCTCCTTTGTGGGCATCGCCGTGCCTCACCTGGTGAAGGGCCTGTTCCGCACGGCCAAGCCCATCGTCATCATACCGGGCTGCTTTCTGGGGGGCGCGGCCTTCTGCCTGTTCTGCGACCTCATCGCCCGCACCGCTTTCGCCCCCCGGGACATGTCCATCAGCTCCGTCACCGCCGTGTTCGGCGCGCCGGTGGTGCTCTACCTCATGGCCTCCCGGCGGGGCGGGAGAGGAGGGAGCCTATGAGCCAGATCCGCCTGCATACCGAAAACCTCAGCGTGGGCTACAACAAAAAGACCCTCATCGGCGGCATCGGGCTCACCCTGCGGCAGGGGCAGATCATGACCCTCATCGGCCCCAACGGGGCGGGGAAATCCACCATTTTGAAAAGCCTCATCCGCCAGCTCCCCCTGATTGGGGGGGCGGTGTACCTGGACGGGCAGGACATGGCCGCCCTGGGGGAGCGGGACGTGGCCCAAAAGCTCAGCGTGCTCATGACCGCCCGCCTCCACCCGGAGCTCATGACCTGCTTCGACGTGGCGGCCACCGGGCGCTACCCCTACACCGGGCGGCTGGGCGTGCTGTCCCAGGAGGACCGGCGCAAGACCATGGAAAGCCTGGAGCTGGTCCACGCCGCCGGTCTGGCGGACCGGGATTTCACCCGGATCAGCGACGGCCAGCGCCAGCGGGTGCTGCTGGCCCGGGCGCTGAACCAGGAGCCGGAGGTGCTGGTGCTGGACGAGCCCACCTCCTTCCTGGACATCCGCCACAAGCTGGAGCTGCTGGCCATTTTGAAGGACATGGTCCGCTCCCGGGACCTGGCGGTGGTCATGTCCCTCCATGAGCTGGACCTGGCCCAGAAGATCAGCGACTGGGTGGTGTGCGTCCAGGGGGACGCCATCGCCCGGCAGGGCCCCACCGAGGAGATTTTTACCCCGGAGTACATCACGGACCTCTACGGCGCGGCCCGGGGGAGCTACAACGCCCTGTACGGCTCCCTGGAGCTGGAGGCCGTCCCCGGTGCGCCGGAGGTGTTCGTCATCGGCGGGGGCGGGGCGGGAATTCCCGTGTACCGCCGCCTCCAGCGGCAGGGGCTCCCTTTTGCCGCCGGGGTTTTGCAGGAAAACGACCTGGACTACCCCGTGGCCCTGGCCCTGGCGGCGGAAATCGTGCCGGAAAAGCCCTTCCGGCCCATCGGGGAGGGGGCGTTCCAAAAGGCCGTTTCGGTCATGGAGGGGTGCCGCCGCGTCCTGTGCCCCCTGGAGGAGTTCGGGGAGATGAACGAGAAAAACCGGGCGCTCCGGGAGCTGGCCCGGCGGGCCGGGAAGCTGGACGCGCAGTATCAGACCGCCCTGCCATAAGGACCCATCCAGACGGTGGTGAATACAGGCTCTAAAATGCGGCACGGCCCTGGGTTTTCCCAGGGCCGTGCTTTGCGTTCACTTGAGCGCGGGATGTCGGGCGTTTTACGCGGCGTCGTCAGACTCCAGTCCCTCCAGGTCGGGAATCTCGTACTCCTCGCCGAAGAACTCGGCCAGAATCTGGTCGCAGTTGAGCACGGCCTCGTCGTCGCCGCTGGTGAGGGTGGTCAGCTCGGGCATGGTCATGCCGGCGTAGTCGGCGAACCGGGTGAGGATGGCGCGCACGTCGCCGCCGGTCACCAGCTCGTCGGGCTGGAATGTCTCGTCGATGATGTCGATGGACAGGGCCCAGGCGATGGCGGGGGCGTACTCATGGTCGGCGAACAGGTCGCTCTCGGCCTCGGGCTCGCCCTCGTGCCGCCACAGGTAGTCCACAAACTGGGCGCGGGTCACGGGTCCGGCGCTCAGAGGGGTGGCGGGGTCGTCGATCTCCACGTCGGCGGGGTCGCCGCCGCCAAAGATATCGTCGATGCCGCGGTTGGCGTCCTCCACGGCCTCAAGGTAAGCGCTCTCGGCCGCGTCGGCGTCCTCCTTGGCCTTCGCCGCGTCCTCGTCGGCCTTGTTCTTGGCGTCTTCGGCGTTTTTAAGCGCGAGCTGGGCGCGCTCCAGGGCATTCTTTAGATTTTCCAACCGCTGTTCGCTCAGCTTGGCAGAATGGATCTCCGCATCATCCAGGTTTTTCTTTGCGGTCTCCACAGCTTTTTTCGCGGCCTCGTACTGGTCGTTGGCGGATTGAGCTTTGTCCTTTGCGTCGTTATAGAGGCCCTGCTTCTCAGTATAGGCGGCTTGCTTCTGCTCCAGATCCTTAAGCAGTCTCTTGGCCTCCTCCACGTTCGCTTTCTGCTCCTTGAGCGCCTCCAAAGCCTCAATCGTGGCAGTCTTATCCAGACCGGTTTTGGCGGCGGTGTTCAGCGCGTCGATGGCGGCGGTGTACGCTTTTTCCGCGTTCTCCAGGGCCTTTTTCGCGTCTTCAAGGCTGTTCACGTCCTGCGTGCCGCCCTTGCCTTTGTAGGTGTCCTTGGCGGTATTCAAGGCGGTGTTGGCGCTGTTGATGGCAGCAGTCAGGTCCTCCAGCTCCTCGGTATACTTGCCGTCGGTGTTGATGGCGTTGATTTCGATTGCCAGATTGTCGAGCACGGTCTGGGCGTCGTTTCCGGGCACCCCGGTGGCGGTCGTCGCTGTGGCGACGGCTTCGTCAAGCTTCTCTTTCTCGGCGGCAGAGTCCTTGCGGGCACCAACCAGAGCTTCCAGAGTGTTACCAATGTTGACGATATACTGCCCACCCTGAGTTAATGTAGCATGGCTTTTAGCATCCTCGATTACCTTATTGATCACGTTGTCCGTCAACCAGCTGGGCTGCTCGCCTCTAAGCACTAAATTGATAACTTCCCGTCTGTCGTGCGTAATAGTGCCAGCAGTAGCTGCAATATTAAGCCAGCCATTTGCTACACCCGCAGAGCCGTCACTGATTTGCCCACGCAAATTATCTTTCGCTGTTTGTGCAGTTGTCTGCGCTGTCTCGCGGACTGCTTCCGCTGCCTCATAAGCCTCCTTGGCCTCAGCCAGCTCTTCCTTTGCGCTGTTGAGCTTGTCGAGCTCCGTCAGGTCGTCCACCTTGGTCTGGGCGGCCACCACGTCCTGGGCGGCGTCCTCCAGCTCCTTGGCGCTGATGGCCTCGTCGGCCTTGGTATCCACCGTATCCTTGTCGGCGTCCACAAAGCCCTGGCTGTGGTCCTTCACCGCTCCATCAATGACCTCCTGCCGGCCTTCGGCGGCTTTTTTGGCGGCGTCGGCGGCGATGCGGGCGTTCTCGGAATTGGTCCACGCTGTGCTGCGGGCGGCTTCCAAGCCGTCGAGAGTCGATTTGGCGGCGGTCAAGCCAGTTTTGGCGCTCTCGACCTTGGCTTCGGCCTCCTTAAGAAGCTTCTGAGCCTCCGCGATAAGGCCGGGGTCGTCCTCGCTGCCGTCCAGCAGCTGAGAAGCCGCCAGAACGGCTGCGTCGTAATCGGCCTGGGCCTTGTCCAGCGCGGCTTTGGCGGCATCCACCACGGCCTGGGCGGCGGTGACCTGCTCGTCAGCCTTTTTGGCGGCCTCTTCCGCCTTGTCGGCGGCGTCGGCGGCGTCCTTGGCGGCCTGCTCGCGCTCCTCCAGAGAGAGGCTCTCGTCGGCCGCCTTGTCGGCGGCGGCGTTGGCGGCGGCAGCGGCCTCTTCGGCGGCGCCGGACTGCTCTTCGACCGCTTTCTCGATCACGTCAAGCTTGCCGTTAGCGTCCGCGGCGGCTTCATCGGCGTCGTCGTTGGCGCTGTCGATGGCCTCGTTGGCATCGGTGACCGCGTCGTCAATCTGACCGTTGACATCCTTCAACTGTTCGCCGTCCAGATTATCGGCCTCCTTGGCGTCCTCATAGGGCGGGAGATAAGGGGCTTCGGTGGGCACGGCGTTCGGGTCGGCGGGTGACAATTCGGGAAGGGGCTGCGGGGTGTTCTCCGACGCGGCGGGAGGGGTCTCGGGCTGGGGTTCCTCCTCCGCGAACGCGGTGAGGGACATGAGACCTGCGGTCATGACCAGGGCCAGGAGCAGGGCGAGGCCCCGTTTGGCGGTGTTTTTAAAATTTTTCATTATTTACCTTTCCTTTGCTGAAAAATCGGATGCAAAGTATCCGGCGGCTGGGCTGCCATAGCGTACACGCCTTAGGCCCCATGGCTTTGCGCCCCGCCCTTTCGGACGGTTTGCCTCAGATGTCCAGCAGCCGGGCTAACATAGCATCTGTTATGAGATACTTTAGTCCCCATAGCTTTGCGTCCCGCGGTTTCCCGCGGTTTGCCCTATTTTTCAGCAGCCGGGCTGGCATACCGGGACACATATCCCCGGCTTAGCCCCCATGGCTTTGCGTCCCACGGTTTCCCGTGGTTTGCCCATGGCGCCAGGCCCCTCCCCGCCGCCGCAGGCGCCAATTGGCGGCGGGCGCTTTCCCCGGCGGAATCACCATATTCCTCCCCCTCTCAAATCGGGAACGCAAATTTCCGGCCGGAGAGTTGTAGAAAGGTGTACTTTTTTGTAAGTGGGATTCAGTAGGAAAATGCAGGAAAAAAGTATTGCAAAACAGTATATTTTTTGATAAACTGTACTTGTAAAATGGCTTGGAGATGTTTGTAGAAAAGTACAGTTTTTTGTAACACGCTGTCGGTTTGAGAAAGGCGGGATTTGCGGGTTGGAACGGCCCGCCGCCCCAAAATACGAAACGCCCCGTCCGGTGAGGCGGTCTGAAAACTCCTGATTTTGTAAAAATCAGGAGTTTTTTCTGCGCCTTGCCACCTTCCGCGGCATTTGATTTTTCGATATTGCGTTTCGCCCAAAAAATTTTTTCAGAAAGGTTCATCCTTTCCGAGTGTCTGTCACGTTATACTAAGTAGACGGGTGGTGAGGCAATGGAGTACAGCGACTACGATTTAATCAAGGGCATCAAAGACGGCGATGGGGACGCGCTGGAGCTTTTGGTTCGACGATGGTATCCCCGAATCTTTGGCTACGTTCAAAAAACCCTTGGCAATGAGCAGGACGCCTATGACATCACCCAGGAGATCTTCCTGTCGGTCGTTCAAAATATCAAGGCCATCTATCCGTGGAGCCGGTTCAAAAGCTGGATCTTCACCATTGCCCACAACAAATGCCTGGACTTTCTCAGGCTTCAGCGGCCCATTGAGACAAAGGACATTCAAGACATGGAGATACCCGACCCCTCCCCATTGCCGGATGATCTGATTGAAAGCTCCCTGACCGTGGAGCAGGCGTTGAATCTGCTGACCACGCCCCAGCGGGAGACGGTTGTGCTGCACTATATGTATCAATTCACCGCCAAAGAAATCGCCCGTATGACCCATGCCCCGCTGCCCACCGTGAAATCCAGGATCACGTCCGCCAAACGGCTCTTAACAAAATTCTTTTGGGAGGGCTTCTCATGAATGAACGAATGGAGCAGGAAATAAATCGGACCATCCAAATACTGCGGGCATCCATGCCCAGGAAAACCGGCAGGGCGGGTATGCGTGTGCTGCTGCGCCTGTCGGCGGAGGAAATGAACGGGGCGCTGCTGCTGGCGCTGCTTGGCGCTACCGTCCTGCTTGGGGTGACGGCGGCCCGCCTGCTGTCTCAGCCTATGCTTACGGCGTTTTATACCGCGCCTTTGCCGGGGCTGCTGCTGTTCTGCCGCTATGTACTCTATGGCAATGAACGGATGCGGGAGTTGGAGGAAACCTTTCGCTACTCCTATACGGAAATGCTGGTGGGGCGGACGGCGGTGGTCTCGCTGTATATGCTGTCGTTACAAATCTGTCTCGCCTTTGCCCTGCATGGCACAAATGGGGCTGATTTTCTTCGGCTGGCCTTGTGCGGCGCTGTCCCCAGCATTTACCTGTGCGCCTTTCTCCTGCTGCTGTCCAGCATGATCCGGCAGCAGAAAACTGTGTCCGCCATCGCCGTGGCGCTGTGGATGGTACTGGCGTTTTTGGCCGTGTGCTTCCCGGTGGAGCAGTTTTTACAAAGCCTCCAAATGGCTGTCTATGGAATCGCTGCGGTAATCGGGCTGATCTTCTATGGGGCCAGCGCATGGAGAACAACGACAGCGGGGGATGTGTATGTGGTCAATCAGGGATGAATGGAGAAAGCAGCAGGCCTTTCGGGAGGTTTGGATGGGATACCTGCTGGGCGCGGCCTATCTCCTGTTCAGCCTCATTCAGTATTGGCGCTATGGCTTCCCCAACTCATGGTTCGAGATCCAGCAGGACATTTACCTCTACGGGAACACGCTGACCGCCTTTTTGATTGTCATGGGCCTGCCCCGGCTGATGTGCTGTGAACAGGAATACGGGACCGACCACACGATCCGGGTTTCGGAGCGGGGCACGTTCTTGGTCTGGCGGTCAAAGTCGCTGTTCGCCGTGGGCTATTGTGCCGCTGTGGTGGCGGTCATCGGAACGGTGAGTCTTTTGTTCCACGGCGGGTTGATCGGGTTCCGGGACGCCCTGGCCCCCGTATCGGAATCCCAAGCCTTCTCCGGCGAACTGCCGCCTCTCTCCAATCTGGCCTACTGTATTGTGCAGTATGGGTTCCTGTTCCTGGGCGCGGTGTATTTTGCGGGCTTCGTCCTGCTGGCGGCACAGATCACCCAGCACACCACCCTCACCATTTTTTTGTGCGGCGGAGTTTATCTTGCCCTTCTCGGCTGTGCTGCGGTGGTCCATTTTTCTATTCAAGATATCCAACAGCCGTTTACCTTGATGGATTTGCCCTTTCTGCTTTTGCAAGGTGTCAGCTTCGCGGCATTTATGTCCCAACAAAACTTTTCGCATCTGTTTATCCGTCAGTGGAACGACATCTGGAAGCCGGTGGCGCTGGTCATTTTACTGAGCGGGTTAGAGTTTGGCGCGTCCTGGAGACTGTGGAGACGGAGGGCGCGAACATGAAACGAGAAAGGAGCGCAGAGGATAATGGCGCTTGTGCTTGAAAATGTCAGCAAGCTGTACGGGGACACCGTGGCCCTGGACCGCACCAGCCTTGCGCTGAACTGCGGGATATACGGTCTGCTGGGGCCAAACGGCGCGGGCAAAACCACGCTGATGCGAATCATGACCGACCTGCTGGCCCCGTCCACCGGGCGGGTGTTGCTGGACGGGCAGGACATCTCCGCCCTGGGCGGGGAGTTTCGGAAACGGCTGGGCTATCTGCCCCAGGATTTTGGGGTGTACCCCAATTTTACCGCCGAACAGTTTCTGCTTTATATCGGCAGGCTCAAGGGCCTGTCCAAATTTGAGGCCAAGCGGCAGACGGATGAACTGCTCCATTTGGTGGGCTTGGAGAAGAAACAAAGAAAAAAGCTGGGGAGTTTTTCCGGGGGAGAGCGGCAGCGGGTGGGCATCGTTCAAGCGCTGCTGGGCGATCCCGACATCTTGATCTTAGATGAACCGACGGCTGGCCTTGACCCAGAGGAACGCATCCGTTTTCGCGGCATCCTCAGCGGCCTGTCCCAGCAAAGGCTGGTGCTGCTCTCTACCCACATCGTATCCGATTTGGAGGCGGTGGCCAACGAGATAATCCTACTCAAAAATGGCATTGTGATGAAGCAAGAAACGCCCTTTGAACTGCTGCGGACGCTGGAGGGCGCTGTCTGGACAGTGACGGTTCCCGCCGGGGAGGAAGCTGTGCTGACAGGCGAGTATCTTTGCAGCAACGTGATGCACCGGGATGGGAAAAGCGTACTCCGGCTGCTCTCCGACCGCAAACCCCACCCGGACGCCGCCCCCGCCACACCGAATATGGAGGATATGTATCTCAAATATTTGGGGAAGCAGGAAATTTGACCCACGAGAAAGGAATACCCATCATGAGCAAAAAACTGCTGAAATTGAATGTCAGGCTGATGTTCACATCGCTGATTTTTGTCCTCTTTGCCGCGTTCGCCCTGGGGTTTTTCCTGGTATTTATCGGATATATCTCCTGGTCGCCCTATATCCATCCCATCAATTATTCTGCTGTGATCAACGCGCTGGAGTATCTGGAAATCGGCCTGTTCGTCATGGCTTTTTGCCATGCCATGTACTGGTCCCACCAGCCTGCTTTACTGGAGGAAATTTGCTTTGTGCCGCGGGTTTCCGTGATAATGTGCAGACTGGCCGCGTCCATCCTCGCCACCAGCATGGCCTGCCTAATCCCCTGCGGGTTCATCCTGATTTCCGCGGTACAACAGGGGACCGGCCCGCTCTTTACGCTGAATACCCTGTGCTTCACACTGATGCGTTGGCTGACGCTCCTGCTGACCGCCAATACCCTTGGCTTTTTCCTGGGACATTTCATAAAGAGCACCTACGCCTATGTTCTCGCGGCCCCGGTCACGGTGTTGTCCTGCTATTTCAATCAAACGGTTGTGGAGATGTTTTTGGGCTTTCGCACCTCCGCGTCCCGAATTGTCGCGCAGTTGCTTTCCACCAGCGATAGTTCTCCGGCTACCATGGAAATGGATTATCCCGGCTCCAGGCTGGATCTGTATTATCTTTTGGACGGGCTGTTTCTTGTGCTGGCCTGTCTGCTTCTGATTTGGGTTTTGAATTTGATCGCGTCCAAGCGCCTCACCGCGAAAAAGGCGGCGGCAGGGGGCGGCCTGATCGCCGCTGCCGTGCTGACCGTGTGGGCCTTTGTTATGCTGTCGCCTATGGAGTATCGGTATGCGGAAAAGCTCTACCCCGTGGACTACGAAACCCAGCCCTATGAGATCACGGACTATGAAGGGGATTTTAAGCTGTCCGAGTTCAGCCGGTTCAGCGGCAGCTTTACCGTTCGGCCCACAAGCGCACAAATGGCGGATACCCTCACCATCCGGCTGGACGGCTGCTTCACGGTAGACGAGCTGACCTGTGGGGGAAGTCAAGTGCCGTACACACGCGACGGCGACTACCTAACGATGGAAGCGCCGTCCGGGCCGGTCACGCTCCAGATCAGATATCACGGGAGGCCCTATTATTTGAGCGATATCGGCTGTGTGAACCTGTTTACGTCATGGCTGTCCTCCGCCTTGCCGCCCAATTTTGCCTTTGTGCCGCTGATTGATGGAGATTTCAACGTCAAAAATTATGATCTCCGCGTGACCAGCGGGAACACCGTCATTTCCAATCTGGATGTTGCGCCGGAAGGGAATCTGTACCGTCTGAGCGGGAAAGCGTCCTCCATCTGCATTTTCAGCGGATTTTTGACGGAATATGAGAAGGACGGCATCACCATTTACCGAACAAAATATAACGCCGCCACAGACTATAACGCCGTTTTGG
>CANOBV010000090.1 GCA_947564255.1 uncultured bacterium
TCACGGGCACCACATAACGGCCCCCGCGCATGGTGATGATGGCGTCCTGCAAATATTTGGACTGGTTAGAGGAGATCAGCCGGTTGAGCACGTCCCGCACCTTGCCCGCCGCCGCCCGGATGTGCCGCCGGATGTCGGCCAGCTCCGGGGATGCAGCGTCCGCGATCTCATCCTCGCTGAGGACGCACCCAGTGATCTTGTCCTCCAAAAAGCGGTTTGCGGTGAGGCTTTCAAAATAGCCGTCCAGTACCGTCTTGACCTCGCCGTTTCCGGCGCCGTACTCATGGACGTTTCGGGCACACCGCAGCACTTGGGCGATATCCAGCAGCTCCCGGGTATTCAGCGCGCCCCCCCGGTCCACCCGCTGGAGGGCCGCCGCCACCGGCTTTACCCCGGACAGGGAGGGCGTACCGTGCTTCACCAGCAGGTCAAAAGCGGCGGAGGTCTGCTTTTGCAGGCGGCTCACATCGCTTTGCACGCTGATGGGCTGCAGGGCCAGGCACCGCTCTTTTCCTTCCTCCGTAACAGCTTCAGACGCCAGCAGCGCCAGCACCCGGGGCAGTTCTAATGTCTCAATTGATTTTTCAAATAATGGTGTCATGATACCGTTCCTCAATTATATTTTTGGGCGTCCGCTCCGCAAAACAGTGAAATGCTTCTACGGCTGTGCCCTGGTTGGCTTGTATGTAATGGATTTGTAGAAATCCAGTGTTCGAAACCCCCGTTCCAAGCGGGTCATAAGATATGCCTCCGACGCCTCAGACAGGCGGCGCAGACCTTCCTCATCCACTCTAAAAGACAGCAGGCGCTTCCGGGGGCCCCATACAATATGGCGCAAAGCCGCCAAAGCGCCCGCTGTCAAAGGCATCGATACCCCCTCCTCCAGCTTGTCCCGGCAAGAGGCGCAGTGGACCATACCCTCCCCAAGGTGGATATGCGGCTCCCGGGGCTGCACCCTGCCGCACACAGCGCACCGGGCAATTTGAGGCTCATACCCCGCCAGAGCCATGGAGCGCCACTCAAATGCGGCTTTCACCTGGTTTAACGGCACATTCAGTTTATCCAAGGCATGGAGACTGTTCAGTGCCATCGCCAAAAGCCCCGGTTCCGGCTGTCCCTCCTCCGCCAGGGCTTCGGTAACCTCCGCGAAATAGCTGGCCAGCGTCACCTTTTCCAAGTCTCCGCGTACCCCCTCAAAGAGCCGCTCGGAGGCGGTCTCTTTCACCGACCACAGCCCGTTGAACTCATACAGGGTAAACTCCGCCCAGGCCAGCAGCTGGCAGGCCGCTGCGATGGGGCTTCCCTTTTTCCTGCACCCCCGGGCAGACACAGTGAGCTTGCCCTCCTGTTCGGTGAGCAGCGTAAGTATTTTATCAGATTCCTTGTAATTCACCTCGCGAAGTACGAGGGCATTCGTGGTCAGGTGCATATGAACGCTCCTATGTACGCCCCGGCACCGGCCGGGACGCCGATTCAATAGAGATTTCTCGGGCTTCCGGGCACATTACCCGCCAGTGGATACGGGGAACTGATCAACGGGCCGGGCGCTCCCTGCCCGCTCCCAGGCTCCGGCCCCGGACGGGCCTCGACCTCCCTGTCACGGCTCATCAGCCATGCCTCCGGCATACCGGTGGTCCAAAACAGGTTCCAAAAAGTCGTACTCATCGCTGTCCCTCCTGTCCATGTTGTTAGCATGGACAGGGCCGCGGTGATTATGTCAGGGAATTTTTGCTCAGCGTTCCAATTTTAATAACCGGCAGAACGCTCAAAGACCGCCAGCCCCAATTCATACGGATGGACGGAGTAGACTGCCTCCCTGTCAGTAAGGAGCCAGAAGGCGATAATTCACACCGAATTCAACAGCCTTAAAGCCACTGGGGACAGACAGCCCCATCACCAACCCATGGAGCAGCTCGTGCGCTGCAAGCAAGAAAACAAGCAGAATCAACAGCATCAACTGCTCCGGCCTGGACCGATCCGGCCCAAACCTTCCGTTTACCAACCAGTACCAGATGGCAAAACCCGCCATAATGGGCAGCGCCAAGGCAATCCCCGCAATATAAACGTCTGCGGCGTTGGCTGTCACTTTCCGGACCGTCCACCCTCGGCCCTCTATGTCTGCGGACAGGACCTTAAACCGCTCCTTGCGGCATAGCTCCGCCTTGGTGAGCTTGCGCTCTTTTTTTGCCTTCTGTTTCATGGCTCAGTCCTCCGTGTAGCCGAAATTCTGGATGGCGGCTGGATTATCCCTCCAATTCTCTTTCACTTTGACCCAGGTCTCCAAATACACCTTGGCCCCCATAAACGCCTCCATGTCCTGCCGGGCCTGGGTGCTGATCTTCTTCAGCATCCCCCCGCCTTTGCCGATGATAATGCCTTTGTGGGACGCCTTCTCACAGTATATGGTCACGTGGCAGTCGATGATGTCGTCGTCCCGCTGGGAGAATCTGGTCACCTCCACCGCCGTACCGTGAGGGATCTCCTGGTCCAGCTCCCGCAGCAGCTTCTCCCGGACGATCTCCGCCATAATCTGCCGCTCCGGCTGGTCGGTGACCGCCCCGTCTGGGAACAGCTGGGGGCCCTGGGGGAGCCACCCCTCCAGCACCTCCAACAGCTCGTCCACACCCTCCCCGGTTTTGGCCGAGATGGGCAGCACCGCATCCCAGTCGTGGGCCGCGCCGTACGCCGCCATCACTGACAGCAGCTTTTCCTTCTCCACCGTGTCGATCTTGTTGATGACCAGGGCGGCGGGAGCCCCCAGCGCCTTGATGCGGGAAATGAGCTCCTCCTCCGGCTTGCCGATGTGGTCCACCGGCTCCACCAGCAGCATCACCCCGTCCACATCCGCCACGCTCTGGCGCACCACCTTGACCATATAATCCCCCAACCGGGTGCGGGCCTTGTGGAGGCCCGGCGTGTCCACAAACACAAATTGGCTGTCCCCCCGGTTGAGGACGGCGCAGATGCGGTTGCGAGTGGTCTGAGGCTTGGGAGAGACTATAGCGATCTTCTCCCCCGCCAGGGTGTTGGTCAGGGTGGACTTGCCCACGTTGGGCCGTCCGCAGATGGTGATGATGCCTGATTTTTTAATATTCATAGGTGATCCTCAACTTTCTCTCTGTATCGGATTTCTCCGTTGCGCGGTATTGAGCATCGCCGCGCAGTATTATCTCAACGCTCCAGCCCCAATTGCTCCATGATTGCTTCCTCCCTGGCCCGCATCCGGGCCTTCATGGGCCCCTCATCCAAGTGGTCATAGCCCAGCAGATGGAGCGCCGAATGGACCGCCAGATAGGCCAGCTCCCGCTCCACCGAGTGGCCGTACTCCTCCGCCTGGGCCCTGGCCCGCTCCAGGGAGATGCACATATCCCCCAGAGGCACCAGTCCAGTGGCGGGGTCGGCGTCCTCCTCACCGGGCTTGTCCCCCGGCGCAAGCTCGAACATGGGGAAGCTGAGCACATCGGTGGGCGCATCTACCCCCCGCATGTCCAAATTGACCCGGTGGATACCGTCGTCTCCGGTGACAAGCACATTCACTTCGCAGGAGAGCTCCACTCCTTCTGCATCCAAAGCAGCGCGGACGGTCCCGCGCAAAAAGGAGCACAGGTTCTCATCCACCCCGGGTATGTCGGCGGAGATAATGATTTCGTGTTTCGGCATTACCGGTTGACCTCCCGCCTGTCGGTGCGGCCCATGAGCCAGTCCACCGACACGTCGTAAAAATCTGCGATTTGCAGCAGGCTTCTATAATTCGGCAAATGGCCTCCTCTTGCCTGGAAACGCATTAACGCTTTTCCCGCTTCGCCGTCCGCCGTTTTTCGTCGTCCTCATAGGCCTTGATGATGCGCTGGACGATGACGTGGCGCACCACATCCGCCCCGGTGAGCTGGCAGATGGAGATGTCCTCCACCCCTTTGAGCACCCGCATGGCCTCCTTCAGCCCGGACACCTTGTCTGCCGGCAGGTCGATTTGGGTGGCGTCGCCGGTGATGACGATCTTGGAGCCGAACCCCAGCCGGGTGAGGAACATTTTCATCTGCTCCCGGCTGGTGTTCTGGGCCTCGTCCAGGATGATGAAGCTGTCGTCCAGCGTCCGCCCCCGCATATAGGCCAGGGGGGCCACCTCGATGTTCCCCCGCTCCAGGTATTTTTGGTACGTCTCCGCCCCCAGCATATCAAAAAGGGCATCGTACAAAGGCCGCAGATAGGGGTCTACCTTGGATTGCAGATCGCCGGGCAGGAAACCAAGCCGCTCCCCCGCCTCCACGGCGGGACGGGTCAAAATGATGCGGTTGATCTGCTTCTCCCGGAAAGCCGCCACCGCCGCCGCCACCGCCAAATAGGTTTTGCCCGTCCCGGCGGGGCCCACGCCGATGGTGATGGTGTTGTTTTTGACGGCGTCCACATATTTCTGCTGGCCGATGGTCTTGGCCTTAATGGGCTTACCTTTGGCGGTGACGCACACCACATCCCCAGCCAGCTGGGCAATCTTCCCCTCGTTCCCGGAACGGACCAGTTCAATGATATACCGCACATTTTGCTGTCCAATGGCTTCTCCCTTGGCGGAAAGCGTAAGCAGGCCCTGAATGGCCTTGACCGCCAGCATGACGTTTTCACCCTCACCGGAAATTTTCAGGTTGGATTCCCGGTTCACTACCGCCACATCAAGCTCCTGCTCTATGAGACGGATGTTCTCGTCAAACAACCCGAACAGGTTGACGGCCTCCTCCATCCGCTCAATACTGATGCTCTGTTCTGTCATTCGTATACTCCTTTACGCGGCGTTCAGCCTCTCTTATTTGGTTTTTCCGGTGTTCAGCACCGTTATGTTCCGCCGTTTTCGGTGTCCGCGTACTTGCGGCCCACCTCTCCATCCCGCTCCACAGTGCGCCCAATCTCCTCCCGGCACTCCGCCAGCAGTGTGACGGCAAACCGCCCGCTCTCCTCTCTGACCACAAAATCGGTCTGGAACGCCTCGCCGCAGTTGGCCTCCATCAGTTTATCCAGCCGCACCAGCAGAGCCTGTTCCATCCGGGCGACGGCCGCCTCTCTATCCAGGGGCTGCTCGGTCAAAGTATAACTCCGCCGGGTCTCTGTGGTAAACCACACGGGCCAAGGGCGGCCGAAGAGCACAAGCTGTTCGGTCTTGCTTATTTTATCATATCTCCCACCAGAAATGCTACTGTTTTCAAAAAAATCCAAGTCTATCCACAAAAATTTTATTCCAAATTTTTTACACTCCTCTCCAGTGTACTCCTTCACCTGAACAACGGCGGGTACGGTTTCCTCCAGCATACGCCATGTCCGGGCCGTCACAGAACCGGCGGCCCGGACAATCAGGTGCCCAAGATCCACCGTCCCCCACTCCGGTTCCTTTAAATCCAGGTCTCCGCTGATGAGAATCTCTCCCTTTGCCACAATGTCTCCATCCTGAAACATGGCGCGCCCGGCCTCCGCATGGATGTCCTCAAGGATGCCGTCCACATCCGCAACCACATCCGCAGGCACGTTTTCATCCAGCAGCTCCGGCTTTTTTTCCGTCTCCCGGACCACCACTTCCGCCCGGGTGCCATAAATGTTGATGGCCATATAGCTCAGCTCCGGCAAACCCAGCAGCGCCTCATTTGCCGCCTCCTTCTCCACGATACTGGGACCGTAAGCTCCGGGACGTACCCCCACCCGCTGAAGCTGGGAGAGAATTACAGCAGTAGAAATCGACTCATTGCCCGACACCTCCACCACCAGCAGAAAGCGGGACAGGACGCTCACCGCAAAAAAACACAATGCCATCCCTGCCACGAACCCCCACCGCCGCTTCAGTATGCCTTCCGCCACCACCGCCGCTCCCCGGCGGCTGCGTTCAGAAAGCTCACACATGGAACGTTGAGCCAGCTCATCCAGCCGTTTCCGATCCTGGAGGGCGATGCGAAAGGTGAAACTTGTCTCGTCAATCCAGTTCAGTTTCCAAAATTGCAGACGATTTTGGGCGCATAAATTCAGCAGCCGTTCGGGAAAGGCCCCTGCGGCCTCCAGTTCCACATAGCCCCGCATCAGGTTGATGAGTTTTTTCATCCCGTCACCTCATGAATTCCACGGCGGTGATGGTTCCCGTAACCAGCAGTTCCTCCGGAGTCATGGCCCGCAGTTCCAGCCCCCGGCCCCGCACCAACACCACCACACTGCCGCCGGAAATGTGAATTTCCTCCGGCCCATAAGCCAAAATACCTCTGTGGGGACCCATACGCAGTTCCCCGTCGCCGACCACCTCCACCCTGGGCACCCCCGCCAGCGCATCAGCGGGCAGGTCAAACAGCCGGGACGCCCGAAGCAACAGACCGTCTTTTTCACCCACGATACATCACCTCTGGAAAGCTTATGAGGGCAAATGTCCGGTCTTGCTTGTCCTGTGGGAATTTGTAGACTTTTCCTGCCATCCGTGATACAATACCACCAAACCAAGAAATCAGGTGACAAAGATGGACTATCAACATGGACGCCGGGACGACCTTTTCGTATACACGGTGGAGGAATCCACCACGCTTCTCTCCTTTTTGCTGGCAAGCTTAAAGGGAAAAAGCCGCAACAACGTAAAATCCCTACTATCCCGGCGGCTGGTAGCGGTGGATGGAATCCCCCTCTCCCAGTTTGACACGCCGCTGTCTCCGGGACAAAAGGTGACCATTCTCTCCTCCTCCGCTCCCCGGGCAGAAGCTCTGCCCTTTCCCCTTCTCTATGAGGACGAGCATCTCATCGTGGTAAATAAGCCCGCCAAACTGCTCAGTGTGGCCAGCGACAAGGAAAAGGTGCGCACCGCCTATCACATGGTCACCGACTATGTAAAAAGCCGGAGGGTGGATGACCGCATTTACGTCATCCACCGGCTGGACCGGGACACCTCCGGCGTGCTGATGTTTGCCCGGGACCCTGAAACCAAAGAACTCTTCCAAACCCGCTGGAACGATATCATTACCCGCCGGGGCTATCTGGCTGTGGTGGAGGGAACACCCAAGCCGGATCGGAACACCATTCGTTCCCATCTGGTGGAGACAGCCACCCACCTCAGCTTCTCCGGCTCGCCGGGTCCCAACGCCAAAGAAGCCGTAACCAGCTACCATGTGATAAAGGCTGGAAAGGGATACGCTTTGCTGGACATCTCTATTGAGACCGGACGGAAAAATCAAATCCGTGTGCATATGAAGGAGTCGGGCCACCCCGTGGCCGGAGACAAACAATATGGCGCCCGTACCAACCCTATCGGGCGGCTGTGCCTACACGCCAGTGAGCTGTCTTTCACCCACCCTGCGACTGGAGCGGCAGTAACGTTCAAAGCCAAAATGCCCAGGGATTTTAACCGAATGTTTCGATAGGTGTTGTCTCAGGTTCCTGGCAGCTGTATGCGCGGCAAAGGGCACAATCGTCCTGTAAACAAATCTTTTCTTTCCCTGTCAAAAAACAATTGCAATTGACAGCAGCTGAGTATATACTACTTTTTTAGGTTTGGACGTTGTGTCGAACTGTGCCTGCGGGCAGAGACAAACACATTTTAGAGGAGCGCGGCAGATGGGCAACATAAAAGAAAAAATACAGGCGCTTTGGCGTGACCAGCGCTCTTGGAAGGTCAGGTTTCCCCTTGCCGCCCTATGCGCTTTCACCTGTGTGTTCACCTTTATTCTCTTCGGCCCCTGTGAGATATACATTCAAAACATGTCGGACATGACCTTTTCCTTTCACACCCTGCTGCCTGTGCTCCTTCTGGCGAGTGGTGCAGCATTCGCGGCGCTTCTGGCCATCCTTCTTCTGCTCCGGGGCAGGCTGTTCAATTACGCCGTAACCCTCCTCTTCGCCGTAACTCTGGCAGGCTATCTCCAGGGAAACCTGCTGAACGTGAATCATGGCACTTTGGACGGCAGCTCAGTGGCCTGGTCCAACTACCAGTGGCCCATGCTAAAAAATCTGGTGGTATGGCTGGCAATACTGGCCTCTGCGTTCACTCTGCTCTATCTCGGCCGAAAGCTTTGGACTCGTGCTGTGGAGTTCATTTCCCTGCTGCTGGCGGCGGCACAGGCGGTGGCGCTGGTCGGTTTGATTTGCGGCACCAATTTTTCCGGGCTTCAAGACAAATATCTGTCAACAGCGGGAATATTTGACCTGTCCCCCGACCGCAACGTGGTGGTTTTTCTGCTGGACCGGTGTGACCGCTCTTATTTGGACAGCGTACTTGACCAGCATCCGGAATGGAAGGACAAGCTGGGCGGGTTTGTCAGCTATCACGACTTCACCGGCAGTTTCAGCCGAACCTATGCCTCCGTCGCCTATCTGCTCACTGGGGTAAAGGATGAAGACGCTTTTCCCTTTCATATACCTCAAAACGACTATTTGAGCCGGGCGTGGGAGCGTTCCACCCTGCTGTCTCAAATCCGTGACGCGGGTTACCAAGTCGGCCTGTACTCCCATATCGGCGATGTTGTGGGCGACATGGACAATATGGAGGGAAAAATCGACAATATCGGTCGGGAAACAGTCAATATTAACCGAAAGGTAATGTTGAAAAAAATGCTGGAGCTGTCCGCCTACCGCTATCTGCCGGAAGCTGTCAAACCTTATTTCCAGCTCTACACCGGAGACCTGGACGCCGTCCAGAGCGTTGGTCAAAAAGATCTCTATCAAATCGACGACCCCGGCTTTTGGGAGAGGTATCAGGAACAGAGACTGCGAAAGGTTGCTGATTCCTCCGGCTGTTTCCGCTTCTACCATCTTCAAGGCGCCCACTTCCCCTTCAACATGAATGAACAGGCCCAGCGTGTGGATACCGGGTGGGACCCGGCAGACCGTCTGGCTCAGGTGACGGGAAACATGGCTATGATTTTCCAGTACCTGGATGAACTGCGGGCCCAAGGCCTCTACGACAATACCACTGTGGTCATCACCACTGACCACGCAGCGGACTATCCTGACTGGCCCACTCCTCTGAGCACTCTGGATGGTCCCAGGCTGCTCCCGCTGCTGGTCAAACCCGCCCATGCCGACTTAAACCAGCCCCTGCAAATCTCCCGCAAACAAATATGCCAGGACAACCTTCGGGCTTCTCTTGCGGATTGGTGCGGACTGGACGCCGAACCGTACGGACGGACCATTGAATCCGTCGGCGAAAACGAACTGACGACCCGAGTCTTCTGGATGCTGTTATATGATGAGGCATTGGAAACCCGGGACGCATACATGGGAACCTATGAAATACATGGGGACGGCAATGATTTTTCCAACTGGGAACTGCTTGAAATGACTCCGCTGGACAGTCCCGGCTGGTAGGGCCCGCACAGGAATATGATTGGAGTGCATTCCATGAAAAAATTAGCCATATCCGCCTATTTTGTTGTCTGCGGTTCTTCCGGGGGAAAGGGGGAGAAAGCAGCGCTCTCATTTCCCTGCCCCAAATCCATT
>CANOBV010000091.1 GCA_947564255.1 uncultured bacterium
GCCGGTAGGGCTTGAGCAGGTAGTCCTGCACCCCCAGCCGCCACACGTTGGCCACAATGTCCCCCCGCTTCCCGGTGGACGTGACCAGGATGGGCACATCCGGAGCCAGCTCCTTGGCGGAGGCGATCATATCGCAGTACTCCAGGTCGAACCAGGGCACGTCTGCGATAAACAGGGCCGTCTGTCCCTCTCCCAGCATGTCCAGCGCCGTCCTGGTGGACGCCGCCGCCGCAATCTCCGTCTTGGGCAGCCCCTTGGTCAGAATTTCTATCATGTTCTCCCGCTCCAGCGGGTTTTCGTTCAAAATCAGCACACGGCTCATAGCTCCCAATACCCCCTCTCCAAATGCGAGAGACACCGTATCAAGCCGGCCGTCCTACCGCCATTTCAGCGGCAGGCGCAGCCGGATGGCGTAGCCCGCCTGTCCGTCGCTCCTGTGTCCGATGGACAGGTCGCACCGTTTGCCCATGATCCGTTTCAGGCTCCGGTTCAGGTCCCGGAGGGAGTTGTGCTCCCGGGCCAGGTACTCGTCCGCCCGGTTCTCCATCTCCTCCGGAGTGGCGCTCTCGCTGTTGGCCCGCACATGGACGATCAGGTCCTTCCCGCTCTCCTCGGCAAAGATGTCAACCCTGCGCCGCTCCTCCTCGCTTTTGAAGGACTGGAGGATGATATCCACGATGGGCCGGAACACCAGGAACGGGCAGCTGATGCCCCAGTACCGCTTGGGCACCGAGACGGAGTAGTTCAGCGTCTCCCCCCACCATGCCTTCTGAATGCGCAAAAACGCCTCGGCGTAGTTCAGCTCCTCCCGCAGGGTGGACAGCTTGCGCTCCGCGTCCCCGATATACCGCATGATTTCGGAGAAGTCCAGGGCTACCGCCCCCGTGCGGTCCGCTCCCTCGTGGTAGGCCAGCTGGGTGATGAGGTTCATCACGAAGAAGAACTGGTCGGACCCCTCCTGCATCCACAGGGCGGCGCGCTCCTGACGGCGCGCGGCCCGTTCCAGGTCGGACCGGTCCGCCCGCTCCTCCGCCAGTTCCCGCTCCCTGCCGTTCTGGGCCGCGACCTGGCGGCGGCGGTCCTGCATGGCGTACAGGATCATGTCCCGCACCACCTTTACCGAGGCCACCAGCTTTTCATATGTAAACTCTTTCACCTGACCGTAGGCCTCCGCGATGGCCTCGTGCTTGCGCCAGTTCGCCCTGGGCAGGATGTGTTCCAGCTCCCGCTCCTCCTCGTCGGTGAGCCGCACCTGCCCGCCCATCACCGAGCCGATGTAGCTGTCGTCCAGAATCAAAGGTACGGCGAAATCCACCAGGTCCGCGTGGCAGCGGTAGATATACGGCTGGCCGGTGATGGCGGCGTGGAGCCCGCCGTGGGCATCGCACTGCTCGCACATCTCGGAAAAGCCCTGAAGCTCCCGGCCCAGGGCGCAGTGGGCGGTGAAGCCGCTGTATTTGGTCACCGGCCTGCCCTTGTAATCCACCGTGACGAACGCCAGCCCCATGGCCTTGGAACAGTCGTCCTGAATGGCCTGGAGAAGTTCGATGCTGATCAAATCGGATATTTTTTTATGCTCTCCCACCGCTGTCCACTCCCTTCGGGCCGGGTCCGCCCCACCGCCGGTTTGGTCAATATGTACGAATTTATTATAGCAAAAAAACACCCCTTTGCAATAATTTTTTCGCGCCGGACCCGTCCTATTTTGACATAGCCCCCAGATTGTCCCTCTCCCCTGCCGCAGCGCAAAGCGGCGCGGCCCTACCGGGCCGCGCCGCTTTGACCACTATTCTCTCTGTTTACGGCGCCGCGTTTTCCCGCTCACGCGCGGGCTCCGCCTCCGGTTTTTCCGCCGCCTGCTTTTCCTCTGACGGCGTTTCCGCCTCCACCAGCTCACGCACGCCGCGGGACTTCAGGGCAGGGCGGAACCGTTCCCGTCCCATCTGGATCACGTTATGGACCCCTCCCGCCCGGTAGGACGCCGCCGCTCCGGCGGTGACTCCGCCGATGACCACGCCGCCCACAATGCCGATGACCGGATTCACCGCCAGCAGCCCGCCGAACATGAAATTCAGCGCCACCGCCCCCAGGGACACCAGGCTGAGCAGCCGGGCGTTGCGGTTGATGTTGTTGTTCACAATGGAGGTATAGGTGTCCAGGTCCTTGATAACGGTGTTTTTAATGAGCTCATAGCGTTCCTCCAGGAACTGGAATTCCAGCGCCACCTGCCCCTGAAGGACATAGCTGTTCTGCATCTGCATGGGGAAATACCCCTTGTCGATACGGGCAATAATCTCTTTGATGGCAATGACCTGGTCGCCGTATTGGGTATATTTCCGGCGGAAATCCAAAATCTGATAGGTGCCGGTGTTGTCGATGTGGCTGTCCAGCGTGTCCTCCAGCCGCTTCATATCCTCCACGCCCCGCTCGATATGGGCGGACAGGTCCGCAATGCGGAATTGGAGGGCATACATCAGCGCCTGCCCCAGGTATTTCACCGTTTTCCCGTCTAAAAACTCCCGGAACAGGCCCTGGGCGGACTCCTCAATGAGCAGGTTGCTTCCCGCCTGCCTCAGGCGCAGCTCCCCGGGCATGGAATCCTCCCCATAGGTGAGCTCCAGCACCAGGTCCTCTTCGCCTCCGGCGATGCGCTGGCGGGCCACCGGCTCCCGGATGGGGCCGTAAAATATGCAGTATTGGCTTTCCCCGGGACCGGCGCCTTCTGGGTGGCGGCCTCGGTTCATGGGCTGATAAAAGGAGAACTCTTCCATAGGGTGCCTCGCGTCCGGGCCGCGCGGGCGGCCCGTATACCTTCTCCCGATTATGGGATAGAATGAAACGCATGGGTGGCGGTTCTTGTCTTACTATACGGCAAAACCGCCCCCAGCGCAAGGGAATTTTTTGACAGCGCCTCCCTTTTTCACTGCGCCCCTCTCTAAAAATTCACAATTTTTTCACAGCGCCCCTATTGACATTTTTGCCCGGCCGGGTAAAATAGTACGCACGCTAATGATTCGCCCGCGAACGAAAAAGGAGGCGCCATTATGGACGAATCCGCGCTTTTGCTCAACCAGCTGTTCCGCGCCCACCACAACGCCTGTATGGCGGCCCTGGCCTGCCGCGGCGTGGGCGACGTGGGCTCCCCCCGGCTGCTGGTCCAGCTGTCCCAGTACCCCGACGGCCCGGACCAGGCCCCCACCCAAAAGGAGCTGGCCGACAAGCTCCACAGTGCCCCGGCCACCATCGCCGCGTCCCTGAAGGTGCTGGAGCGCCAGGGCTACGTCACCCGGCGGGTGGACCAGGCGGACAGCCGCCGCAACCGCATCTTTATCACCCAAAAGGGGCGGGACACGGTGGAGGCCAGCTTTCAGGCCTTCCAGCAGGTGGACGACCACATGTACCTGGGCTTTTCCCAGGAGGAACTGGCCCAGGTATACCGGTTCCACCAGCGGATGCTGGACAATCTCTATCAGATCGGCGGCGGCAAGGACGCCTGGGGCTGTTCCCCGCCCCCGCCGCCGGAATCCCAAGAAAGGAAGTGTGATACATGCTGAGGCGCATCGCGTCTTACCTGAAGGGCTATGAGAAGTACGCCGCGGCCTCCCCGCTCCTGGTGATTCTGGAGACGGGCTGCGAGCTCACCATCCCTCTGCTCATGGCCCAGATCATCAACGAGGGCATTTTGAAGGAGGACATGGCCCCCATCTGGCGGGCCGGGGCCCTGATGGTGCTGGTGGCCGTTGTCGCCACCTTCGCCGGGGGGCTGGCGGCCAAGTGCGCCACCAGCGCCGCCCAGGGCCTGGGGGCCAACCTGCGCCGCGCGGAGTTTGAGAAGATCTCCTCCTTCTCCTTCGCCGACATCGACCGGTTTTCCTCCTCCTCCCTCATCACCCGCATGACCAACGACGTGACCAACATCCAGAACACCGCCATGATCTGCCTGCGCATCCTCATCCGGGCGGCCACCATGCTCATCGCCAGCGTGGTGCTCACTCTGGCCATCAGCCCCAGGCTGGCCCTGGTGGTGCTGGTCATCCTGCCCATCATGGCGGCGGCCCTGCTGGGGCTGATGAAGGTGTGCATGCCCCTGTTTGAGAACATGCAGAAGGCCCTGGACCACCTGAACGAGACGGTGCAGGAAAATCTCATCGCCGTGCGGGTGGTGAAGTCCTACGTCCGGGAGGACCGGGAGCGCTCCAAGTTCATGGACGCCAACGACGGCTTTACCGACGCGGGCCTGCGGGCCATCCTGCGCATGGTGGCCATGCAGCCGGTGATGATGATCTGCATGGCGGCGGCCACGGTGCTGGTGCTCTACTTCGGCGGCAATATGGTGCTGAACCTGGAGCTGGACGTGGGCTATCTCCAGACCGTGCTGGGCTACATCATGCAGATTTTGATGTCCATCATGTTCGTGGGCATGGCCATCCTCCAGTACACCAGGGCCCAGGCCTCCATCCGCCGGGTGTTCGAGGTCATCGACGCCCAGTCCGCCATCACTGACGGCGGCGCGGACCGCCTGCCCGCGCCAAAGGGCCGGGTGGAGTTCCGGGACGTGTCCTTCCGCTACCAGACCGAGGGGGCGGGGGAGGACGTGCTGAAAAACATCAGCCTGGACATCAAGCCCGGCGAGTTTGTGGCCATCGTGGGGGGCACCGGCACGGGCAAATCCTCCCTGGTGAACCTGATCCCCCGGTTCTACGACGTGCACCGGGGCAGGGTGCTGGTGGACGGGCTGGACGTGCGGGACTACCCCCTGGACGCCCTCCGGGGCCGCATCGGCATGGTGCTGCAAAACAACGTGCTGTTCTCCGGCACCATCCGGGAAAACCTGCTCTGGGGCAGCGAGAACGCCTCGGAAGAGGAGCTGGTCCAGGCGGCAAAGGACGCCCAGGCCTACGACTTCATCATGTCCTTCCCCGACGGCTTCGACACCAGCCTGGACCAGGGGGGCGTCAACGTGTCCGGCGGGCAGAAGCAGCGTTTGTGCATCGCCCGGGCCATGGTGAGAAAGCCCGCCGTGCTCATTCTGGACGACTCCACCTCCGCCGTGGACTCCGCCACCGAGGGGAAGATCCGGGAGTCCTTCCGGGAGAACCTGAAGGGCACCACCGTTATCATCATCGCCCAGCGCATCAGCTCGGTGCAGTACGCCGACAAGATCGTGGTGCTGGACGAGGGGACCGTGGCCGACGTGGGCTCCCATGAGGAATTGATGCAAACCAGCGAAATCTACCGGGAGATCTACGACTCCCAGCAGGAAGGAGGGGAGGGCAATGGCTGAGACCAGACGGCCCCGCGGCCCCGGCGGGCCGGGCGGCCCCCACGGGGGGCCCAGAGGGGGCTTCGGCAAGCCCAAGGATCTGCGCAAAACCGCCCTGCGCACCGTCAAGTATATTGTGGACCGGCCCGTCCTGCTCGTCGCGGTGCTGGCCTGCGTGGTGGCGGAGGCCCTGCTGGGCGTCCGGGCCACCTACCTGCAAAAGCCCATCTTCGACAGTCTCACCCTGGCCCTGGCCTCGGGGCAGCCCCAGCTGCCGGAGCTGGTGTCCGCCTGCGTCCAGCTGGCGGGAACCTACCTGGTGGCGGCGGTGTGCGCCTACCTCCAGGCCAATCTCATGGCCCAGCTGGCCCTCAAGGGCTGCAACCGTCTGCGGAAGGACCTGTTCGACAAGCTCCAGCAGCTCCCCCTGCGCTATTTCGACGCCCACACCCACGGCGAGCTCATGAGCCGCTTCACCAACGACGCGGACAACGTGCAGATGGCCCTCCAGCAGTCGGTGATCCAGCTCATCTCCAGCGTGGTCACCTTCGTGGGGGTGGTGGCCATGATGGTGACCCTGTCCCCGCTGCTGTTCCTTTGCTCCCTGGTGATGCTGGGGGCGGTGATGGCGGTGTTCACCGTGTTCGGCAAGCGCAGCCGGAAGTATTTCGCCCGGCAGCAGGGCGCCCTGGGGGCGGTGAACGGCAATATTCAGGAGATGATCGAGGGGCTGAAGGTGGTCAAGGCCTTCAACCACGAGGAGCAGGCCAAGGCCCAGTTTGAGGCGCTGAACGAGGACTACCGCACGGCGGCCAGCAAGGCCGGGTTCTACTCCTCGGCCATCATGCCCATCGCCAGCAACCTGACCAACGTGGGCTACGCCGTCACCGCCGTGCTGGGGGCCGCCCTGGCCATGAGCACCGGCGTCACCGCCGGCTTCACCCTGGGCTCCCTGGTGACCTACCTGCAATATAACCGGCAGGTCACCCAGCCCGTCAACCAGATCTCCATGCAGGTGAACTCTCTGCTGTCCGCCCTGGCGGGCGCCGAGCGCATCTTCGCCGTCATGGACGCCCAGCCCGAGGTCGATGAAGGCCGGGTCACCCTGGTGCCGGTGGACAAGGACGCCAACGGCTCCCTGTCCAAATTCAGCGGCCAGGGCAGGCCGAAAGCCTGGGCCTGGAGGGTGCCCCGGGACTGCGGCATGGCTCTGGTGCCCGTGGCCGTGGGCCCGGACGAGGAGCTGTTCGAGCTGGGCCAGGCGGACGAGGAAAACGGGGGGCTCAAGCTGCTCCCCCCCGGCCAGGACTCCCAAACCGGCCTGTGGGTGCGCCTGGAGCGGGACGGCTCCCTCACCCCCCTCACCCTGGAGGAGATGGCGGGCCACGGCTGGGCCTGGAAGTACCCCGGTCCCGACGGACAGATGGGCCTGCACCTCATTCGGGGGGCGGTGCGCAACGTCCCCGGCGAGGAATTCTGCTACACCGAGCTGCGGGGGGCGGTACGGCTCAGCCAGGTGGACTTCTCCTATGTGGAGGGCAAGCCGGTGCTGAAAAATATGTCCGTCTACGCCGACCCCGGGCAGAAAATCGCCTTTGTGGGGTCCACCGGGGCGGGTAAGACCACCGTTACCAACCTCATCAACCGCTTCTACGAGATCCAGGGGGGCGTCATCACCTGCGACGGCATCGACGTGCGCTCCATTGAGAAAGACTCCCTGCGGCTGAGCCAGGGGGCGGTGCTCCAGGACACCCACCTGTTCACCGGCACCGTCATGGACAACATCCGCTACGGCCGTCTGGACGCCACCGACGAGGAGTGCGTCGGCGCGGCCAAAGCGGCCAACGCCGACGGCTTCATCCGCCGCCTGCCCGAGGGCTACCAGACCAAAATCACCGGGGACGGGGCCAACCTGTCCCAGGGCCAGCGGCAGCTGCTGGCCATCGCCCGAGCGGCGGTGAAGGACCCGCCCATCATGGTGCTGGACGAGGCCACCTCCTCCATCGACACCCGCACCGAGCGGCACATCCAGCAGGGCATGGACGCTTTGATGGAGGGGCGCACCGTGTTTGTCATCGCCCACCGGCTGTCCACCGTGCGCAACGCCGACTGCATCGTGGTCATCGAGCACGGCGAGATCATGGAGAAGGGCAGCCACGCCCAGCTCATGGAGGAGCAGGGGCGGTATTACCAGCTGTATACGGGACAGTTTGAACTGGATTAGAAGCGCGGAGCCGTCGCGAGCAGCGCGGATGGACCGGAGCGAGGGCGAGCGCAGGGGCGCGCAGCGCCCCGAAGACCAGCCCGAGGCGGAAGGAAAGCGACCCGTAGCGCGGCCAGTCCGAGCGTGACGGCACCGCGAAAAGGGAGGGGAAGCCTCAACCGGGGCTTCCCCTTCCTTTTTATGTGTGGTACAATGGTCAAAAAAGGGAACGGAGGCGTCCCCATGTCTGTTGTCACCCGACAATTTCAGATGGTATACCTCCTTCTGGAGAAGGGCCGCATGACCGCCGGGGAGCTGGCGGAAAGGCTGGAGGTCTCCCAGCGCACGGTGCTGCGGGATGTGGACGCCCTGTCCGCCGCCGGGGTGCCCGTCTACACCACCCAGGGTTCCGGGGGCGGGGTGGCCCTGCTGGACGGCTATGTGCTGGACCGGGCCGTCTTCTCCGAGGAGGAGCAGCGTCAGCTCCTGCTGGCCCTCCAGAGCCTTCCCGCCCAGGAGGTAGAGTGGGCGCTGACCAAGCTGTCCGCCCTGTTCCGCCGGGGCCGGGAGGACTGGCTCCAGGTCAACTTGTCCCGCTGGGGCGCGGGGGAAGCCGACAGCCAGAAATTCCAGCTGCTCAAGCAGGCGGTTCTGGAGCGGCAGGTGCTGGCTTTTGACTACGCCAGTTCCTATGGCTCCACCCGGCCCCGCCGGGTGCTCCCCGCCCGGCTGGTGTTCAAGGGCCAAGGGTGGTATCTCCAGGCCTTTGACCTGGAGCGGGAGGATTACCGCACCTTTCGGCTGACCCGGATTTTGTCCCCGGAATTTGCCGGAGAGGTGTTCCACCGCCGCCTGGACCCGCCGGAGGCGGACTACTCCGGCGACATCCCACCCCTGTTCCGGGTGGAGGCGGACTACTCCGGCGACATCCCACCCCTGTTCCGGGTGGAGGCGCGCCTGCGGTTCGCCCCCCACCTGGCCTACCGGGTGTACGACGAATTCGACCAGAGCTGCGTCGCCCCCCAGGCCGACGGCTCCCTGGTGGTGGAGGCGGTGTTCCCCGAGGACCAGTGGCTGTACGGCTACCTGCTCAGCTTCGGGGCGGGGGTGGAGGTGCTCTCCCCCGATGCCCTGCGGCGGAGGCTGGCCGCCCTGGGCTGGAAAATTTATTGGGCCCACGCCTCGGAACATGACACACCCTGTCAGGGTTGCGGCGGTACAATGAAGCCATCCAAAACAAAGGAGGTTCCAGCCATGGAACAATACAAAGACATGAAATTCTGCCAATCCTGCGGAATGCCCCTGGGTCCCGATACCGCCCGCGGCACCGAGGCGGACGGCTCCGCCAGCGGGGACTACTGCTCCTACTGCTATAAGGAGGGGAAATTTGTGGGAGAGATGACCATGGAGGAGATGATCGACTTCTGCGCCCCCATGATGGCCCAGGCCAACCCCTCCATGACCCAGGAACAGGCCAAAGCCCAGATGCGCCAGTTCTTCCCCATGCTCAAGCGCTGGAAAAAGTAAAAGGAAGTCCCCGCCCGAGGGAGAGGTAACGTAAGGAAGCTCACAGAAAAACCCGCCAGCCCTTGATTTTACGTTGATAAGGAAGTATTCACAACAACTTATTATCAACGCTGACAAACAGGGTGCAAGCAAGAGCAGAGAACACATCACTTTCATTAGTGGTCGGTTCTCTGCTTTTTGTTACGCAGTAGAACGCCATTTTTGAGGGTAGGAATATAAAATATCGTCTAAGTGCTTCCCACGCTCTGAAAGCCGCATAAATCAAGGACTTTTTAACCTCTACTGCGTAACATACCT
>CANOBV010000092.1 GCA_947564255.1 uncultured bacterium
ACGCTCATCAGCGTGGACTTCCCCGCCCCGTTCTCCCCCAAGAGGGCGTGGATCTCCCCCCGCCGGAGCTGGAGAGTGATATCATCGTTGGCGATGATACCGGGAAATTCTTTGGTGATGTGGAGCATCTCAATGATGTTCTCAGATTCCATCGTCCTCATCCCGCTTCCTGTCTGAAATGTCAACACTGGGCCCTATAAAAAGCCCTATTATGTCAATTATAACTTAGGTTCGACAAAAACACAAGCAAATTATTTTCACCGCGTGAAAAAACAGGCGGGACGCACATCGTCCCGCCTGTTGGGTGGTTCAGCTGTTCAATTAGATGACGTTCAGCTTCACATTGGACCACTCCTGGTTGATGCCGGTCTCGTAGTCGGCGTCCACAGTCAGCTTGCCGGAAGCCATGTCGGCCAGCTGGGCCTCGTACTCCTCGACGGTGTAGGTGGTCATGGACCAGGTGGCGGTGGGCAGGCCCACAGCGTCATCCTTAGCGCCCAGAGAGGTGCCGGTTCCGCCAATGTCGGAGAAGGAGTCGTCATACACCTTGGCCACGGCCCACTGCACAGCGGAGGACAAGCCCTTCATGGCGGAAGTGATCACGGTGTCGGACTGGGAGGACTGGTCCACGTCGACGCCCACGACCACACCGTCGTTGGCGGCGGCAGCAGCGGAGATGGACTGGAACATGGAGCCGCCGCAGGCGAACACCAGCTCAGTGCCGGTGGAGTACCAGCCGCTGATTTGGGTCTGCAGCTCAGTGGAGGCGGAGAAAGTGGCGCCGTACTCCCAGGAGTAGTTGATGTCCACGGTCTTGCCCAGTTCGGCAGCGGCGGCGTTGGCGCCCTGCACGAAGCCGTAGCCGAAACGGCAACAGGCGGGGTTGGTGCCGCCGCCGCCACCGGAGAAGCCCAGCTTCTCAAAGCCTTCCTTCACCACGGCGTAGCCGGCCAGATAGCCGCTCTGCTCCTCCTGGAAGGAGATGCCGGCCACGTTGTCCAGGCCGATGGGGTAACCGTCAATGAAGATGAAGGGGACCTCGGGGTACTCCTCAGCGGCGCGCTTCAGAGCGGCCTCCTGCATGAAGCCGGCGCACACCACCACCTCGGCGCCGCCTTCCACGGCGGCCTTCATGGCGTCGTAGCGGTCGTCGTCGGTGGCCTGGTCGCCGTTGGCGGGCTGGTAGTACTTGTAGCTCTTGTTGTTGGCGTTGGCGTACAGCTTCACGCCGTCGAAGGTGCCCTGGTTAAAGGACTTGTCCTTCAGCTGGCCCACGTCGGTGATGAAGGCCACCTGATACTTGTTGTCGGAGGAGGTCATGTTGTCGGGAATATCGTCGGCGGGATTGCCGGCGGCGGGAGCGGGGGGCTCCTCAGTGGGAGTGGTGCTCTCCTCGGGCTTGGCGCTCTCCTCGGTTCCCTGGCTGGGGGGCTCACTGCTATCGTTGCCGGGATTAGGATTGTTGCTGCTGCAGGCGAACAGGCTCACCATCATGGCCATGGCCAGCAGCATTGCAAGGAGCTTTTTCATTTCCATTTTCATCCTTTCTTTTCATTCTGTGCCGGTGGGCAACGCCCTCCGGCTCCACACCCGCCGGGGGACAGCGCAATATCTGCCTCTCCCCTGACGGACGTGCCCATTATATCGCGTCTGCGGACAAAACACAAGGATTATTTGCATTGTACACGGATTTTTCACAAATCCTGACGAAATGCACGGCTCAGTACCCCTGAGCCGCTTGTCCTTTCACCAGCTTGACGATACGGCTGGTACCCAGCCGGTCCGCCCCCAGGGCCAAAAAGTCCGCCGCGTCCTGGAGGCTGGAGATACCCCCGGCGGCCTTGATCTTCACATGGGGGGCCACGTTGGCTTTGAACAGAGCTACGTCCTCCCGGGTGGCCCCGGCGGCGGAAAAGCCGGTGGAGGTCTTGATAAAGTCCGCGCCGCTGTCCGACACGATCTGGCACAGCTTCACTTTCTCCTCCTGGGTGAGCAGGCAGGTCTCCACGATGACCTTCAGCACCAGAGCGCCGCAGGCCTCCTTGACCGCCTTGATCTCCGCCAGCAGGTCGTCCCACCGGCCGTCCTTGGCCCAGCCGATATTGATAACCATGTCGATCTCACGGGCCCCGTTGGCGATGGCGTCCTTGGCCTCAAACACCTTCACGGCGGTGGTGGAGTAGCCGTTGGGAAAGCCGATGACGGTGCACACCGGGAGCTTGTCCCCCAGGTAGTCCGCCGCCCGCTTTACGTAGCTTGCCGGGATGCACACGCTGGCGCAGCCGTAGGCCGCCCCGTCGTCACAGATCTGGCGAATCTCCTCCCAGGTGGCGGTCTGCGTGAGCAGGGTGTGGTCCACGGCGGATAAAATGGCCTTGTTGTCCATTGGAATCACCTCATACATTATAATATAGTTTTATTGTACTATGAGCTGCCGGGAAAAGCAAGGGTCTCCCCTGTTTTAGCATAAATTTTGGCTGCGCAACCGGCGGTTGTCAAATTGTATCCCTTTTTTGGTTGCTGTCCTCCCGGTTTTTTGTTAAGATAAGTCTGCCCAAAAGGCGCCTAACAGTTTTTCGGAGGTATTTCACATGGATTTTCGAGACCGTTTATTCGACCTGCGCCGTCAGGCGGGGCTCTCCCAGGAGGAGCTGGCCAATCTGCTGGGGGTCACCCGGCAGGCGGTGCAGAAGTGGGAGGCGGGCATGTCCCGCCCGGATATGGACAACCTCATCGCCCTGGCAAACTATTTTCACGTGTCCCTGGACTACCTGGTGGCGGGCCGAGAGGCCGCCTCCATCGCTACTTCGCCAGAATGTGGGTCTGCCGAACCATCCACGCCCGTCTCTACCGTGATCAACAACTACTATAATGAGTGCCCCGAGAGCTGGCATTACGAATATAGGAGCCAGCGAACTCTGTTTGGTCTGCCTCTGGTCCATGTCAATTTTGGCGGCAGGGATCGCTGGGCCAGAGGGATTATCGCCATCGGCAACATCGCCACCGGAGCCGTGGCCCTGGGCGGCGTAGCTTTGGGATTGTTTTCTCTGGGTGGGGTGAGCCTTGGGCTGCTGGCCCTGGGCGCGGTCTCCATCGGCGGGGTCTCGCTGGGCCTGCTGGCTTGGGGCGGCATCGCCCTGGGCTGGCTGGCAGTGGGCGGCTGTGCGGTAGGGGTATACGCTGCAGGGGGTGTGGTAGCGGCCTCCCGAGTGGCGGTCGGCAGTGTGGTATCCGCGCCCCTGGCCATCGGCCAGATCGCGGACGGCGCGAAAACCATACTTGTTCCTCTGGAAGGTCTGTCGAACGAAGCGTTTTCGGAAGCCTATGCCGCCATCACAGATGCCTGCCCAAACGCACCCTTTTTTGTGACACGAATACTGAAATTCTTTTTATGGGCTGAGATGACTTAAGCGTTCCCGGCAGACCGGCAGTTCGGTCTGCCGGATTTTTGCCCTCTATTCAAATAACAGTTGTCTTTTGACAAAATTACCGCCATTGTATTCAACCATTATTTTTGCTATGATACAACCAGCAAGCGAAATGAGGTGTTTTTATGGCCAATGTGTTGAGTGAACGCATCGCGGAATTGCGGAAAGCAAAGGGCCTCACCCAGGAGCAGCTGGGCCAGTTGGTGGGAGTATCCGCCCAGGCGGTGAGCAAATGGGAAAAGGGCGGGGCGCCGGATGTGGAACTCCTCCCCGTTCTGACGGACCGGTTGGGCGTAACCATCGACGGGTTATTCGGCAAAGAAAGCGGCAAGGCGGTGGACATCCACCAAGCTGCCGCCCGCTGGCTCCATACTGTCCCCAAAGAGCAGCGGTTTGACCAGATCTGCCGTCTTTGCTGGACCCTGACGAAAGAATTGGTCGATGAGGTGAACATGCCGGACATCGGTTATTTGGGTCATGCCGTCATGCCGGAGGATGGGACAGGTCTTGCCGGGCACTGGGGAATAAGCAGGGTATCTCTGGATGGCGGCCTCATGCTGGGCCTTCACGCGGAGGATTTCTCTTTTTCTACCGTCTGGCCGGAACCGGAGGACGGCTATGACGCCCATTTCGCTGCCATGGACGACTACCGTACTTTGTTTTCTATTTTGTCTAAACCCGGATGTCTGGAAGTGCTGGAATACTTGTATAGCCGGCCATACCGCCATTATGTGCCGGAGACGGTCGCTCACGCGCTGGCATTACCGATGGAGTGCGTGCAAACGGTCTTGGACGGATTGCTGGAAGCCCAGGTTTTGGAACGGACAGAACTGGAACTGGTGGACGGGCTGACTAATGCCTACTCTCGTCAGGGCTCCGACATTTCGCTGATCCCATTTCTTTATATGGCTCGCTGTATGATGCAGCGAGGAGATTACCTCTTCAATATTGGCGGAATCGGAAAGACTCTACTTCGGGGCGGTGTATGGAAAAAAGGCGGGAGGAACAACAATGAAAATTGATGGAAAAAAATCGGCGGCACGGGCTTATTTTTGCGCCTTTTACCAGGGCAACCACCTGAATTTTGCCCTCGCTGTGCTATTCACCCTGCTGGGCATACCTGTTACATTGTCGGTATCCTGGATGCTGGGCGAGCTGCTGGACGCCGCCGCCTCCAGGAGCATGGAACAACTGGTGCAAGCCGTCAAAATCTTTGTACCCATTGCCCTTTTCTACGTGGTGCTGGACCTGAACACCCATTGGGTCAAATCCAAGTTTATCTGCCGTGCGCTGGAACAGTACAAATCTCTGGCCTTCCGAAAACTGTCTGAGAAAAGCATCAGCGCCTTTTCCCGGGAAAACACCGGCCGGTACCTGTCCATCCTCACCAACGATATCAGCACCATTGAAACAAACTATCTGGAACGCAGCTTCAGGATTCTTGATAACGCGGTTCTGTTCATTGGCTCCATCGGCATGATGCTGTGGTACAGCCCGACGCTGGCGGTCATCGCCATCGTACTCAGCGTCCTGCCCATCGCCGTGGCGCTGCTCACCGGGGGCGTACTTACCAAGCGGGAACAAGAGGTCAGCGAGAAAAATGAGGGCTTTATGGCCCAAATCAAAGACCTGCTCAATGGCTTTTCCGTCATCAAGAGCTTCAAAGCAGAAGCAGCGGCGCAAAAGCAGTATGACTCCGCCAATCAGACAGTTGAGGCAGCCAAGCGCCTCCGCCGCTGGACCACAGGGCAGGTCGAGACACTGTCCGGGCTTTGCGGCCTCATTATGCAGTTCGGCATCTTCATTATCGGCACCTACCTCGCCATCCAGGGGCACATCACCGGCGGAACAGTGGCGGTGTTCGTCAATCTGTCCGGCACGATGCTTAACGCTATCCAAATCGTCCCCCAATGTTGGGCCAGCCGCAAAGCCGCCGCCGGACTGGTGGAAAAGCTGGCCGAGGTCACGGGAGAAAACACCTCGCGCTCCGGCGCTCCTATTCCTCCTGCCTTGAATGAGAGCATTACTCTGGACCACGTCACCTTCGGCTATGAAGCAAATCAACCGGTGCTGAACGATATTTCCCTTCAATTGGAGCCAGGAAAGAAATATGCCTTAGTGGGAGGCTCTGGGTCGGGCAAGTCCACCCTGCTCAACCTGCTCATGGGCGCTTATGAGGATTACAGTGGTTCCATTGCCATCGACGGCAAAGAGCTGCGAGAGGTTGACCCGGACAGCCTCTACGACCTAATGAGCCTCATCGGTCAGAATGTGTTTTTGTTCGACGACACCATCCGCAGCAACATCACCATGTTCCAGGATTTCCCCCAACCGCTGGTGGAGGAATCGGTCCGGCGCTCTGGCCTGTCAGAACTTATGGCCCAGCGGGGCGAAAATTACCGCTGCGGAGAAAACGGCGTGGGGCTGTCCGGCGGGGAACGCCAGCGGGTATCCATCGCACGGTGCCTGCTTCGGGGTACGCCGGTGCTCCTGCTGGACGAGGCCACCGCCGCTTTAGACAATCAAACTGCTTTTGCCGTCACCGACGCCATTCTCCACCTGAACGGACTCACCCGCCTGGTGGTCACCCACCGACTGGACGCGGCACTGATGGAGCAGTATGATGAAATTATCGTTCTCCGGGACGGCCATGTCCAGGAGCAAGGTGGTTTTCAACAGCTTATGGAGCGCAAAGGGTACTTCTATTCTTTGTTCACCTTGGCGGCATAGAAAAACGACCGGGCGGCGATTCAGCCGTCCGGTCGTTCTTAGAACCTGTATTCGCAACCTCAATTCACCTCCTGAACGAGTCTTTTCCCATCAGGTTTCGTTGTGATTTCTTGAAATAAACACAATTATTCCTGCGAAATCCCGCCTCTCCTGACGGAAAAATTTCTCGTCCATCCGGCGGTTTCGGCTGTGAATACAGGTTCTTATAGATCTTTTTCCAGCAAAACATACTCCTTCGTCCGCAGACGCTCCCGGAAACCGCACCGCCGGAACAGCCCCGCCGACGGATTGTCCGGTGCGATATTGTCTACCAACCGTTTCACACCGTTCTCTTTGGCGGCAGCGCACAGAAGCTCCAGCCCCTGCCGCCCAAACCCTTTCCCCCGGTGCTCCGCAGACACCAGCACATCGCAGACGTACCCCCCAAATTCGCCGTCATAATGATAGGCTGTCTCACCAACCAATTCTCCCGTGGCTTCACAGCGCAGGCAGCGGTAAAACCGCTCCCCCGCCCCGTCCTCCACCCAGCGGGCATACCAGTCCGCCCACCGCTTCCGGGGAAAGCCTATGGCCCCGCCGTAGGCGTGGTTGTAGGCCATGGTGTCCGGATCGCCCAGCAGACTCTGCCGGAAGTTCAGCTCCTCCAGCTTAGGGCGATACAGCGTGATAGTTTCCATCCTTTTCTCTCCTTATCCATCCAGCAATCTTGCCACAAAAGTGCGGCGCACCTTCATGGCGCTTTCCGGGCAAAATTCCTGACAGCAGAAGCAGCGGATACACTTTCTTCGGTCAATGTGTGGTTTTCCCCTTACCATATCAATGGCATCCGCAGGGCATACCCGCCTGCATACCCCGCACCCTACGCATCGGGAGGAGTCCAGCTGAGGCCGCTGAGTCAGCAGCTTTTCCATAACCGCTCCCTTAAACCGTTTGACGGGATCACTCCCATCCCCCCGAAACAGATGGCTGTTTCCGGTGGTGATCAGCTTAAAATCTGGAAGTGTAAAGGCAGCTGGCTCCCCTTCCACCGCCAGTTCTTCAGCTGAGGCGGGGATGAGCCCCCGCTCCAGCGCCGCCTCCAAAGTGGGCACCTCTTCCCTTTTCAATCCAATGAGCTTTGCGCACACCAGGTCCGCCTTGTGTGGACTGTTCGACGCCACCAGCGCTCCCATATGACGGGGCGTACCACCGCTGGGACCATTGCCCTCCATACAGTCCACCGCGTCCACGATAGTGAGCCGAGGCTTGAAATACTCGTTCAGGTCCACAATGGTTTGGGCAAAATCTCTGGGGTCCGGGTAGCGGAAATGATATTCCGGCTTTCTGGTGCCTGGAATAGTGCCAAACATATTTTTGGCACCGCAGGTCATAGCCATCATGCCATGGGTTTTCAGCTTACAAAAATCAATAATGGCGTCTGCTTCATCCAGCCATGCGGTATACTGAAACTGACGGCATACTTTCCCCGCTGGAAACCTGACCTCCCTCTCCTCAAAGTTCTGGTTCAGCCGTCCTCCCGCCTGTTCCACGGCTTTCATACCTGCGGCAGCATATACCCGGTTTACATGAGCAGCATTGAACAACCCACCGGGGCTGTCTCCCACTACCACGCTTGCTCCCTGTGCCGCCAGCATTTCTACTAAAACACATACCAAACCAGGATGCGTCGTCACTGCCTGTTCCGGCTTGGCTCCGGTAACCAGATTCACTTTGATGGCAATGTTCATTCCCGGGTATACCCAGTCCAGCCCGCCCAAAGGAGCCAGCACCCGCTCCAGGGCCGGACGAACCTCCCTCTCCGAATAATCCGCACAGGGCACCACAATAACGTCAGGTTTCACGGTTTTCACCTCTATCGAAAAAGGCTGCCGCATCTGCGGCAGCCTTTTCTGGAATTGACTGAAGCTTACTCCTCCACAGACTCCTCGTCCTCATCGTCCACCGGGGCGGACTCCAGCAGGGCTCGGATAGACAGAGAGACCTTCTTGTTCTCCTCGTCAATGGCGGTAATCTTGGCATCCACAGTTTCTCCCTCGCTCACCACGTCGCCGGGCTTCTCCACCCGGTGGTCGGCCAACTGGGAAATATGGATGAGGCCGTCCACGCCGGGAACAATCTCAGCGAAAGCGCCAAAGGTCATCAGCTTGACCACACGCACGGGAGCTACGTCACCCACGGCGTACTTCTCTGTGAACACAGCCCAGGGTTCCTGGCTGTGGTCCTTCACACCCAGAGAAATCTTCTTCTTCTCCGGATCAAAAGAGATGACATACACCTCAATGGGGTCACCTACGGACACCACCTCGGAGGGAGTTTTGATACGGGACCAGGACAATTCGGAGATGTGAACCATGCCGTCCACACCGCCGATATCCACAAACGCACCGTAAGAGGTAAGGCTCTTCACTGTGCCGCTGTAACGCTTGCCCACTTCGATGTTATCCCAAATAGCCGCAGCGGCGGCGGCACGCGCCTCGGCAGCCACGGCACGGATGGATCCCACCACCCGGCGGCGGGCACGGTTCACCTCGGTAATGCGCAGCTGCACACGGGTCTTGACCATCTCAGACAGGTCCGCACCCCGGGGTTTGCCGGACTGGGAAGCAGGGATGAACACTCGAATTCCCTTGACGTTAGCAACCAAACCGCCCTTGTTCTCTTCGGTGATAATGCCTTCAAGCACATCCTTATTCTCTACAGCATTCTCAACGATTTCCCAATTCTTGTCCGCATCCAAACGTTTCTTGGACAGTACGACCACGCAATCCCTGTCACTGACCAGCCTGACAACCGCCTCAATCTCCTCGCCTACTTTGGCGATATCCTCCACTTTCACATCGGGGTCGTCGCTCAATTCGGACAGAGGAATGGTGCCAGGGTACTTGACACCAAGTTCTACCTGAACCTCGGTGGGCGTGATGGCCGCAACCGTACCAGTAACCCTATCCCCCGTATTCAAAATTTTGAACGACTCCTCCAGCATCTCCGCGAAGGACTGT
>CANOBV010000093.1 GCA_947564255.1 uncultured bacterium
GCAGGAGCTGATGGCGCAGCTTTTCTGTGACGTTATTATCAAGAATACAGGCGGTGGAAAAGCTGACCACTTCTGGGACAACGCCGAGATGAATTTGCTGAAAGCATTGGTCCTCTATGTGGAGCGGGGCTATCCGGATGAAAAAAAGAACATCGGAGAGGTCTACAAGCTGCTGACCATGAGCAGTGAGCAGGAGCTGAACGCTTTGTTTGATAATGTCCCAATCAGCCACCCGGCCAAAGCGCCCTATAGCATCTTCAAGCAATCCGGAGAGAGCGTCCGGGGCGGCGTTATCATCGGCCTGGGTTCCCGGCTCCAGGTGTTTCAAAACAGCGATATCCGGGAGATCACCGGCCATACGGAGATAGATTTGGAGCTGCCGGGCAAGCAACCCTGTGCCTACTTCTGCATTACCAGCGATCAAGACAGCACCTTTGATTTCTTGTCCTCGCTGTTTTTATCCTTTGTGTTTATCCGGCTGGTGCGATATGCCGACCAGGAGTGTCCCGGCGGGGCGCTGCCCGTCCCCGTCCATGTACTGGGTGAGGAGCTGTGCGCCTGCGGTGTGATTCCTGACCTCTCCCGCAAAATCTCCGTGATCCGCTCCCGGAATATCTCTATGTCCTGCGTATTCCAGAATCTCGCGGGACTTCAGAACCGCTACCCACTGAACCAGTGGCAGGAGATATTGGGTAACTGCGATGTGACGCTGTTTCTGGGCTGTACGGACGCCCTGACAGCGGACTTCATTTCCCAGCGCACAGGCGAGGCAAGCATTTCCGTCACCAGCAAGGCCAAGCAGCTGGGGAGTTGGCGCATCTCCAACTATACCCCGGAGTACCGGGAGACTAGCGGTGTCGGCAAGCGCAGGCTGATGACGATGGATGAGGTACTGCGCATGGATGTGGATCGAGCCCTGGTGATTATCCGGGGCAAAAATGTATTAGAGGTGGACAAGTACGACTACTCGAGGCACCCAGAGGCGAAAAAGCTGCGGCCCAGCAAGGCCTCCTCCCATGTTCCTGACTGGCGCGCCGCTCAGGAGAAGAAAAAACAACCTAAACCTGCCCAAAAAGCCGCTCCGCCGAAAAAAACGGAGCAGGGGCCGGCGAAGCAGGGCGAAAAGGGCGCGGAACCACCTGCCTCCGCAGCATCCGGGACGCAAAAGAAACCGAAAGCTCCGGCAAAGCGGCAGAGGTCATCGCCACAGACAAAGAAGTCGGCTTCTCCACCAAAAGAAAAGGAGCGGCCCTCTGCTCCGCCCCAACCGGCGGCGGAAAGAGAACAGCCGACGCAGGCCCCCGCAGAATCAACGGGAACAACTCGGGTCGTGACCGCGACCAGAGATTCCATATTCGTCAAACCAAAACCGAAATGTGAAAAGGAGGAATGATTTCACAAATGCCAAGAAAGAAAACTGTACCTATTCCTGAAGAGCAGGAACTGACCGAGCAGGCCGGCGTCCTTGCTGACGCCAGTGGGACGGAGGCCGAAGCCGCCCTGGAACCTGGCCCAGCCGACTTTCCCTCCGGTGATGATCCCTTTTCCGGCGGCGATGCCGGCGCCTGGGAGGAGAACAGCGGGAAAGTTCCGCCGGATGATGCCAGTGGGGACGATCCCCCCGCTGGTCAGGGGAGCGGCGCAGCTGAAGAAGGAGCTGAGAACCCGGATGTCGTTTTTTCGGGTGACGGCGCTGAGGGTGACGCCGGGGAACTGCCTGCGGAGGATGTCCCCCCTGATGATGGAGATGTTCCCCAGGGCGATGCACCTCCCAAAGGTGAAGCGGAGACGGCTGAACCCGAGTACGATGCCCTGCTCCACGAGTGGGGCAAGGCGAACGGTGCTCCGGGCGATGAGGGTGAGACCGGGGATGACCCGCTGACACTGGCCCCGCCGCCCGGCGAGGAGCCGGACGCCCCCGCCCCGGAGGACGCTCCTGCGGAGGAGGCGCAGCCCAGAGCGGCACGGCCCCGGAAACGCCGGGAGATAGCTGCCACACCTCCCGCAGCTTCGCGCCGCACGGCTGAGCGCGAGCGGGTGCTGACCATTGAGGCCCGGGATGAGGTGCAGACCGAGGCGGAGCGGGAGGCCATCATCTGGCATGAGATCCAGAATGCCGACTGGACAAACCGCATCCTCACCGGCACACTGGACGGAGTGGAGCAGACGGAATCCGGCCTGACCCTGGCGGTGGTCAACTACAAGGGCTTCCGGGTGGCAATCCCCCTCAAGGAGATGATGCTCCACTCCGGCAAGCTGCCCAACGGTCAGGAGTACCTGGAGGAAATGGCCCGGCTGCGCCGCATCCTCATGGTCCGGCTGGGTTCCGAGATCGACTTTGTGGTGAAGGGCCATGACAACAAGAGCCGCAGCGCCGTGGGCAGCCGCAAGGACGCCATGCTCCGCAAGCGGCAGAGCTTCTATCTGGACAAAAATGAACTGGGCGAGCCCATGATCTACGAGGGCCGGGTAGTCCAGGCCCGGGTGGTGGCGGTGTCCGAGAAGATTATCCGCGTGGAGGTCTTCGGCGTGGAGTGCGCCATCGTGGCACGGGGCCTCTCGCGGGCCTGGATGGGCGATGCCACCGAGAAGTACAGCGTTGGCGACCGCATCCTGGTCCGCGTTCTCAAGATCAGCGGCACTACTGTGGAGGATCTGTCCATCACCGCAGATGTGCGCAGCGTGTCCAGCGGCACGAATCAGGATAATCTGAAAAAGTGCGTGGTTCAGGGCCGCTACGCCGGGCGAGTCACCGATATCCGGGGCGGCGTGGTGTTCATCCGGCTCAACAACGGGGTCAATGCTATCGCCCACTCCTGCTACGACCGCCGCACCCCCGGCAAGCGGGACGATGTGAGCTTCTCCGTCACCCGGCTGGACCCGGAGCAGGGGGTTGCTGTCGGCATCATCACAAGGATCATCAAACAAAATCTGTAAGAAGGAGAAGGTGCTCTATGAAACACCTGAAGCAAATTGCCCTGTGCCTGCTGCTGACGTTCTCCCTCGTCACCTCCGCTTTTGCGGCCGAAGTGCCGGACAGCCTGGTGGTGGAAAATCTGAACGGCCAGCAACGCATGGTGAAAACCTATGTCCTCTCTCCTGAGACAGACCCGGAAACATTGAAGGAGCCGTCGTTTGACTACGACGGCTTCACCTATACCTGGGCCTACACAACAAAGGATGAGAAGGAGTTCCTGGAAACCAAGGCAGTGGTGGAGACCGTCACGGTGGAGACGGAGAAAAAGGATCTCTCCGTGATTCTGGAGCAGCTTGCCCCCACTATGGCCTATGATGACGGTGAGTTTGCGGGAGAACTGGCGCTGGATCATACGACTCTCTCCACTGAGGCGGCTGGTTACGCCACCGGCAGCAGCACCGTGACCGCCACCAGGACCATTGGGCCGCTGGACCGCAACGATATGTCCTATGTCCCGGCCACTACGGTAAAGAACGGCATGACCCTCTCCCTCTCCAATGTGGAGTGGCAGGTCATCGGCACCGACCTTGTGGGCGAGGCGCTGGCCCCGTCCTCCTATCAGGCGGTAGCCACCTACTCCGGGAAGAGCAGCTACAAGTACGCCACTGGCTATGTTACCACAGCGGAGTATCGCGGCGAGGTCACAGCCTCCGGCGTGGAGAGCATCACCTACATGGTGGTCTATGTGGGAACCAAGATCAAACCGCCCGAGCCTGTGGAGTCCGATGAACCTGTGCGTGGCGGTGGTCTTCTCGGTGATGGGGCCGGTAACATCGGGGGAATCCTCTTAACCTTACTGGGGGTTCTTCTGATCGCGGCTCTGGCCGCTGGAGCGGCATACCTGTTTCTGCACCGAAAGAATGTGTATGTCTACATCCCCGGCGACAAGCCCCGAGACTACAAGCTGGTAGCGAAGTTCCGGGTGGAGACAGACCGGCCCGAGGTGGATATCAGCGGACTGAATCCCTACCCGGAGGATATCGTGGCTGTGGAGGTCAAGCGGCCCCTGGCGAAGAAGCTGGTGGGCCAGACATTCACCGTCCGCCATCAGGCCGGCGAACACGCCTATCCCATTCTTCAGGACCGGCCTGGGGATTGGCATGAATTCAATTTGAACGAGGAGGATAACGAGTGAAGAACATGAAGCACATCCTGTCCATGGTGCTGGCCGCCGCCGCTATGACGTCTCTGATGGTGACGGGCGCTCAGGCGGCGGACTACAATTTCACCACCACAGCGCCCCAGGACTACTACAACAGCAGTTCCTACGAGGATGTCTACGGCACGCAGTACAACTACGGCGGCAAAAATGTGATCGACTACCAAGCGCCGGAACTGGAGTACGGCGTCCAGAGCACTACCATGACCGGCGTGATGGAACGGACGATCCTGCCCGGACTGCAAGGGGCTGTTGCCACCAATGACGGGATCAGCGGTGGATACTACGGTGTTGCCGGCAGCGGTGGCCCCCTCACGGTACTCACCGAGGACACAGACGGTTCCGGTTCAGCCGTCCCCCCCAACCTGCCCACCGCCCCCACATACCAGCAGCCGACCTACACCAGTGTGGAGGGTATGGCCTACAAGGACGGCAGCATCGGAACTGTCAAGATCCCCTCCCTGAAGATCAATATGAAGGTGTGGGAGGGTGAGACCGCCGAGAGCATGAAAAAGGGCCTGGGGCATTACAGTTCCACCTCGGCCTGGGACGGAAATGTTTCGGTGTGCGGCCACAACCGGGGCAGCAAGTATGTCATCGGCTCCATCAAGAATCTGAAGCAGGGCGATATCATCACCTATACTACGATCTACGGCACCCGTACCTATCAGGTCACTACCGTGCAGATCATCTCCAATACCGATTGGAGCTATCTCCAGTCCACCGCAGACAACCGCATTACCCTCACCACCTGCCTGGCTGACCACCCGGAGAGCCGGGTGCTGGTGCAGGCTGTCGAAAAAAAGTAGAACCTGCTGTTGAAAACCTCTTCTTATTTTCGTAAAGAGAAGTATCACAGACAAGGAGGTTTTCACTATGAGGCAAAAATTTTTATCCATGGTACTGGCCTGTGCGCTTTGCCTGAGCGTGGCTACCCCCGCATTCGCAGCGGAGCAGCCGTCGGAGATCGAGGCGGCGGGCGCTTACCTGCGGGAGCGGGGCGTGTATCAGGGCAACGGCTCTGGTGACCTGACGCTGGACAGAGGGCTGACCCGGGCCGAGATGGCCGCTGTCCTCACCCGGCTTCACGGGGAAGGCGAGGTTAATCCCGACCACTACACCTGGGCCTGCTACTTCACCGATGTACCTGCTTGGGCCAAGCCCTATGTAGGATACTGTATCGCCAATCTGCTGGTATCCGGCTATGATGTGTACCACTACGGGCCCAATGACCCTGTTACCCCAGCTATGGCCTGTACAGTAGTGCTCCGCTGCTGCGGCTATAAGGATGGCGAGGGAAACGTATGGAGCTATAGCACCGCCAGTCAGTATGCCGCCAGCCTGAATCTGATCAGCCAATCTACAGCCCAGGCATCTATCATCACTCGTGGCGAGATGGCTGTGCTAATTAGCCGGGCTTGGAACGCAGAGGGCAGAACACAGGATAATCCGAAACCTGTTCGTCCACCCGATAACAACGGCACATCTCAGTCCTACACTATCACCGCGAATCACTGGAGCCGGGAGGACTTTTCCCAACAGGCCAATCCCGCCGTATTCACAGCCACCTATGACCGGGCGCTCTACAACGCCATCCGGCAGGCCATTGTAGACGGAACCAGCGAAACTGCTCCCGCCTATACCATGGTAGCTAAGGGCAGCGACTACAGCGCGGTAAAAAATCTGCTCGGCCGCATGGAAGGAATCCTTCGATATGAGCATCACGTTCCAGAAAATTTCACTGACTACTGGAAGTACTTGGACTACTTCGCCGTGTCTGCCACAATGCCGGAGAACTACCAAACGCCCTTTGACTTCATCCAGCCTGCTATCGAACAGGCAAACCGGCTGGGGACAGACCGAGAGAAGGTGGAATATCTCAATGATTACCTGTGCTCTCTGCTGGCCTACAACAAAAAGGGCGTTGCCGGGATTCCGCGCACTTTCTCTGAACACAGCACCGAACTGGACGCCGCCTGTGGAGACTATGCCTGTAACTTTAGATTTCTGTGTGGGGCGGCCAATATCCCATGTATCTCTATCAGCACAACCGACCACACCTGGAATATGGTCTATGTGGACGGTCAGTGGCTCCATGTGGATGTGTCCGCCAACGACCTCTACCACCGGCCTTATATACTGCTCACGGAAACGGTGCAGGGTCGTACTGACCGAGCGCCGGAGCAGACGGCTTTCCTGAAGGAACTGCTTGTCCCCGGGAGCACATCAGCGAAATAGGCCTGTTCTATTCTGTTTCCGGCTAACATCGAAAACTCCACAGCCGCAGACCCATTTCTCACCTCAAAATCGCAACTGTTTCACTGGGTTGCGATTTTGTTTTGAAATCATCAACTGAACAGGCGTATTTGGAAAGGCAGACTGTGAAAGCGGCTGCCTTTTCTTTATGCCTGACCCAAGAAAGGAGCAATCTATTTTATGAAGCATAAGCGTTTCTGCCGCCTGCTGTCTATGCTGCTGGTAGTATCAACCCTGTTTGGCCTGCTCGCACTCCCGGCAAGCGCCGCCTCGCTGGGGAGCAGCGGCACTGTCACCATCCAACAGGCCGGGTACGGGAAGTATCTGTCCAAGGCCGCAGGCGGCACCATTGGCGGCGGCTACTGGAAGTACACCAGCAACGACGGGCTGACCGGCACCGCCTACTGTGTCAACCACGGGCTGAAAGGGGTATCTCCCAACAAAGCTCTCACCGTTCAGCCCTACAACCGCAACCCGCAGACCATGGGTGTATTCGCAAGCGGCTACCCCAACCGTACCCTGGCGCAGTTTAAGGAACTGCACCAAGACGATGTACGGGGCATCAGCGGATTGACGGAGGACGAGTACAAATACGCCACGCAGGTGGCGGTCTGGGCATCCTGCGGCCAGCTTGCCGTCCCCGGTACGTCCTTTACCGCAGGCAGTGAAACCCTCGCCGTGCCCACCGCAGACGCTCAGAAAATCCGAATTTTTGACAGCGTAAAAGCCATTTTGGAACTGTCCAAGCATTGGGATAAGCCGCTCTATACCGGCCTGTCCATCCGGGCAGAAGAAAATCAGGATGTACGCGGAGTCGAAGTAATTCATGACCGTGGCTTAGCGGGAGCCGCTGAGAATAGTGCAGACGGAATTAAAAAGGAAACCATCAACGGGAAAACATATTACACCCGTGTGATGTATGTGGCCTCCGCTACCTCCACCTGGATCGATGAGCGCAAGACCAAAGTGTATTCTACCGATGCTCCCCAGGGCACCATCTTTGTAGCGGAGAACAATTCCCCCCTGGAGACGGTGCAGGAAAACGGGGCCACCTGCTACAAGGTGGACACCAGCAGGGCGCACAGCACCAATCTTAACGCCAACGGAGAGGAATACTATGGTGCGTTCAAGGTTTGTATCCCTGCGGATAACGTAATGGATGATGGCAGTTTTACCATCAAGGCAACGGGCGGCGTGGCGCAGTATAACTTGTTCCTGGCCTACAACCCCGCCGCATCGGAGCAGTCCTATATCATCTCTGACCCCGGCTATACGACTCTGGAAGCCTCTGCACCCTTCAAATGGAACAGTACGGAGGATCTGCCCGAAACCGCCAGCCTGCAAGTTATCAAGGCGGGGGCGGGCGGTGCTCCGCTTGAGGGGGCCGAGTTCACCCTGACTGGCAGCGGCGGCACCACCGTTACCGGCACCACCGACCGAAACGGTCAAATTATCTGGCGGGACCTCCCCGCAGATGAAAAATACACCCTTGCGGAAACCGCCGCCCCGGAGGGCTATCAAATTGTGGCCCCCATAGGCGTCACCCTCACCGCTGGCCGCACCGAGTATCTGACCGTGACGGATGATGTGGAGCATGGCTTTACCATCAAGAAGGTGGACGCACAGAACAAGGGCAGCTTGCAGGGGGCCGTGTTCCGCTTTGAGCAGATCGACGGCTCCTATATGACCACCGGCATCACCGGCTTTGACGGCACCATCTCCTTTGAGGGGGACGAACTGCCCTACGGATCGTATCGTATCACGGAGCAGTCCAGCCCGGAGGGGTATGTGGAGTCCTCCCGTGTGGAGACGGTAGAGTGGGACGGCACCAAGGACGTGACCATCACCTGGGAGAATGTGCGGGACATCAGCCTGACCATTCTGAAGGTGGATGAGCAGACCGGCGTGTCTTTGCCCAACGCCACCTTTGACGTGTACGCGGACGGCAAGCTGATTACCTCCGTCACCACCAACGATGACGGCGTGGCCCGCGTGACAGGCATCAAGAAGGAAGCCTACATTGAGGTGGTGGAAACCGCCTCCCCCGCTGGGTATGTGCTGGACAAGACGCCCCACGGCATCCACATCGACCCCTACGACCCCGCCGTGGAGGATGACCCGGTGCTGACAATTACCAACCGGGCGCGGCCCGCCCTGCGTATCTTGAAATACGACCTGACCAGCAACAGGCCCATGCCCGATGTGACCTTTGAGGTCTGGCATGACGGCGACCTGTTCGGGGAGTACACCACCAACGCCAGCGGCGAGATTTTTTTGTACGACCTGGAACCCGGCACCTATCTGGTGAAGGAGATCGCCACGGACGATGAGCACGTTGTCAACTCAACCCCCCAGCAGATCGAATTGAAGGCTGGCGACACACAGACGCGGGAGTTGGTCTTTTTTAATTCGCTGAAACCGGGCATCCATCTGGTGAAGGTGGACAGCGTGACCATGAAATCCCTGCCCAACGTTCGTTTTGAGTTCAAATTGGTTGGCGGCAGCTACCGGCAGGAGTTCACCACCGACATCAACGGCGAGATCGACCTGTCCAAGCTGACCCCCGGCGCATACGAGGTGCGGGAATTGGAGGCCCCGGAGGGCTATCTGATTGATGATGCCGTCCGTGTGGTGCAGGTGAACCCGGACGAGAACGCCAACTTTGT
>CANOBV010000094.1 GCA_947564255.1 uncultured bacterium
GGGGGACGTGGCGGGTCTCGTCCCCGGTCCGCAGGGAGAACACCTCCGCCGGGTCCCGGCGCTCGTCCAGCAGGCGGGCGTGGATGGCCTCCAGGCACCGGATAACTGCGGGGCCGGTCCGCTCTCCCTCCTTCACGATGTAATCGAAGGCCTCCAAGTGGTACTGGAAGGTCTTCCATGCCAGATCGCCGTAGCTGGTGATGTAGACCAGGGTGCCGTGGGGGTCCCGCCGCCGCAGCTCCCGGCCCAGAGTGAAGCCGTCCCAGACCCCGTCCTTCAAATCCACGTCTAGGAAGTAGACGCCTCGGCGGCTGCCCTGGGCTGCGTTCAGCAGCTCCCCGGCGCAGGACGCGGCGCACACCACCTTCATGTCGTAATTTTCCACGAAGATCTTCCACTCCAGGGCGGTCTGAAGCTGGTGGCGGACGCTCTCCTCATCGTCGCAGAGATAAATGGAAATCATGGCCTTCCCTCCACCGTCAGCTCCTGAACGAACACGCCCCCCGCCCAGCTGGTGGACGCGGCCGTGTTGGGGTGCTCCGACAAAATCCGCTGGTAGCTGGGCAGGCCCAGCCCCCGGCCCTCCCCCTTGGTGGAGAAGCCCTCCGCCCAGATTTTGTCCGGGTCCACGGCTCCGGCGTAGGGGTTTGACACCCGCAGGGACAGCGTATCCCCCTGGGCCAGCAGGACGATTTCCACCCAGGGCGTCTCCGTCTCCAGCGCCGCCTGGGCGGCGTTGTCCAGCAGCACGCCCAGACAGCGCGCAAGGTCCCACCCATCCATCCCCACCGACTCCACGGGGTAGAGCGCCTCCAGGCGGCAGTCGATGCCCTCCTGCCCCATGGCCGCCAGCTTGGCCAGCATCAGGCTCCTCACCTGGGGGACACGCAGGTTACCGATCTGGGTGGAGGCCCGAATCTTCTCGCCGATGCGCCGGTCAAAGCCTGCATCCAGCTCCGACAGGGCACAGCGCAGGGCGTCCAGCTCCCCCTCGTCCGCCTGCTCCGACAGCCCCGCCAGCAGATTTTTGTAGTCGTGGCGGAAGGCGCGGACCTCCCGGCGGATGGCCTCCAAATCCTGCTCGTAGAGCTGCTGCTGGGCGATGACGTCCCGCTGGGCCTCCATCTTTCGGGCGGAGTCGAACCACTGGGCCAGGTAGAGCACCAGCCCCGTCACCAGCACCACCGTTACCAGCACCAGCAGGTAATAGAGGGCAAAATACCCCTCCTGAAGCCCCAGCTGAAGCAGGTAGAACATCTCCATGACGCACGCCAGAGGGAAAAGGAGAAGGGCCATCCGGCGTTGGCCGGGGCCCTCCTCCATCAGGAGGCGGAACCAGCGGCCGAAGCCCAGGCGGTACAGCAGGGCGGTGGAAAGCGCCACCACAAGGCAGACTATGGCCGTCACTGCCGCGAACTGGAGGCTTTCGTTGTCCACAAAGATGTTTCGGAACAAAAACCGGGTCAGGATGACGAGGGATACCTGAAACACCCCCGCCATGGACACGGCGGAGAGGGCCCGCCAGAATCCCATCCTCCAGGCCCACCGGGCCCATAGCACGCAGCACAGCATGGTGCACAAGCTGGTGACCCAGAAACGGATGAGAACACCGCCGGGAATGGCATACAGGAGGAATATGTTGAGCGGGTTGTTGATCAGCGGAGAGAGGAGCAGGGCGGGCAGCTTTTTCAACCGCCGCCAGCTGCGCTCGTCCAGGACGGCGAACAGGTGGGCCGCCACAACGGCGTGGGCCAGCGTGGAATCTACGTATCCGGTTATTAGAAGCATCACCAGTGTGGGCACGACAATCCCTCCTCGCATAGAGCTGACTGAAACAATATACCACACCGGAGTGAGCTTGTCCACGGCGGAAAGTGCGAAACATGCCGCCGCCAGCTTGAAATTATGGCAGGCCCCGCTTTCAGCCATTGGCTCGAAAAGCGGGGCCTGTCTTAGAACCTGTTTAAAATCTCCCAAAACACCATTTGCAGGATCTTTTCCCACCATGCGTAGGATTTCTTAAAGACGGACTGATTAGATTGGCAAGAGCAGATTGCGAAAAAATTTTGCGTCAGAATGCGGCGTGCCCCTCGTCAACTGACATTCTTCGAGATACGAAACAGGCTCTTACAGCATTTTTTCCCTTCGGATAGAGGCGTCCACCACTTCAAAATGGACCCGCATGGCCCGGGCGGCGGCATCGGCATCGTGGGCCGCCAGGGCGTCCGCCAGCTGGCCATGGGCCGCGTGCAGGGCCTGGGCCTGCCGCTCATCCTCCATAATGCGCGCATACATGGTGCTGATAAAATCGTTGAAGGTAGACAGCATCGCACTGAAAAGGGATTTGATAAGCCGGTTGCCCGACGCCTCACACAGCAGGCTGTGGTACTCCTGGTCGTAACGGGATGCCCGCTGAGGGTTGGGCTCCTCCCGCATGAGCCGCACCAGTTCCTTGAGCCGAACCGCCTGCCTGGGGAGGATGCGCTCGGCGGCAAGCCGGGCGTTTTCCGTCTCCAGGCCGCAGCGCAGCTGGCTGATCTGCAGGTAGTTGGTCTCTCCAAGCATGATCATCATGCGAAGGCTCTCCCGCAGATTCTGTTCAATGTCGCAGGTAACGAAGTTTCCGGCGCCCTGGGTGCTGGATACAAAGCCCATCAGCCCCAGAGTCCGAATTGCCTCCCGTACCGAGTTGCGGCTGACCCCCAGGGTCTCGGCCAGCTCCCGCTCAGGCGGCAGACGCTCCCCCCGTTTCAGCGTTCCCTGCCAGATCTCATTTTTGATATGTTCAATGACCTTTTCATAGGCCCTCTCGTTTTTTTCCGCCATTGGGCTGTATCTCCTTTGGAAACTGCGGACAAGCTCCGCAGCTCTTTTTTGCCAATTGTTAATATAGTAACATTTTTTAATACCATGCACAAGCTCTTTTCCCAAATTTGGCAAAATAAGCCCTTCACCCGGCAAAAATGGACACGCGGCAGAGCTTATGCCCTGCCGCGTGTCCGATAGAGGGGGATTTCTATAGAAAAGGGCCAATGGGCCCGGCCCATCAAAGCATATGGCAGACCTTGCCGGGGTTGAGGATCATCTTGGGGTCAAAGACCTTCTTGATGCCCTCCATCAGGCCCATATTGACGGGGCCCACCGCCTGGGCCAGGAACTTGACCTTGCCCAGGCCGATGCCGTGTTCGCCGGAAATCTGCCCCCCCAGCTCCACCGTCTTGCCGTAGATGCTGGTGAAGAACTGCTCCACCTGCTTTTCAAACTCGCCCTTCTCCATGTCGTTGGAGCAGGTGTAGATGTGCAGGTTGCCGTCCCCGGCGTGGCCGAAGTACTTCACCTCGAAGTCGTATTTCCCGCCCTCAGCGGCCACGTAGTTCACATACTCGGCGATCTTGTTGACGGGCACCACCACATCGCACTCGTCCAGCAGCTTGGTCTGCTCCTCAATGCCCTCCAGGAAGGAGGAGCGGGCGGCCCAAGTGTCCTTCAGCTTAGGGGCGGTGTCCGCCACCAGCACGTCCAGTGCGCCCTCCTCCACCAGCATTTCGGCGGCCCGCTCCACCAGCGGGTCCAGTTCGTCCATGCTGTCGCCGTCGAAGGTCATGAGCAGGTAGGCTCCTGCCTCCACGCCGTCAATCTTCCGGGGGAAGACCTGCTTGCCCAGGTACTCCTCGGAGGAGATGAGGATCTCCTTCTCGAAGAACTCCAGGGCCTGGGGCTTCAGGTGGTTCATGAACACCTTGGGGACGGTGGAGATGCAGGCGTTCAAATCCTCGAAGGGGGCCATGAGGCTGACGGTGGCCTTGGGGGCGGGGATGAGCTTGAGGGTCAGCTCGGTGATGATAGCCAGGGTGCCCTCGGAGCCGCAGATCAGGTTGGTGAGGCTGTAGCCGGAGGAGGTTTTGGACACGGTAGCGCCGAAGCGGGTGATCTCGCCGGTGGGGAGGACCACGGTCATGGCCTTGACGTAGTCCCGGGTAGCGCCGTACTTGACGGCCCGCATGCCGCCCGCGTTGGTGGCCACGTTGCCGCCCAGGGTGGCCATTTTCTCGCCGGGATCGGGGGGATACATGCAGCCGTGGGTGAGGGCGTCGTCGGCCAGCTGCTGGAGGAGCACGCCGGGCTGGACGGTGACGGCGAAGTTCTCCAGGTCGTAGCTGAGGATCTTGTTCATCTTCATGGTGCAGATGACTACGCCGCCGCAGATGGGGGTGCAGCCGCCCACCAGGCCGGTGCCCGCGCCCCGGGTGGTGACGGGGATGTTGTTGTCGTAGCAGATCTTCATGACGGCGGCGATCTCCTCGGTGCTGGTGGCGTCGATGGACACCTCGGGCATTTTCACGCCATAGATGGGCATTTCGTCCCGGGCGTAGTCGGGGTTTACATCGTTGCCCACCACCACGCGGCCGGGGGCCGCGGCCTGGAGCTGGGCAATGATCTCAGGGGTGACTTGATTGTACTGTGCCATGGGGGGAGCCTCCTTAAATTATTTGTGGTCGGGCCTATACGTTACAATGACTGATTCTTGCCGTGGCGAACTAAAAGTTCTTTTTCGGTTCCTTTTTCTTTCAAGAAAAAGGAATAAACCTCATTCATTACTTGGTTACCATCACGGAGATGCCGTTGGGGATGACCACCAGGTGGGCGTCCTCCCCCTTGGCCTGGCGGGCCCGGGCCAGGGCCGCGTCCACGCCGGGGGCCCACTCCAGCTTCATACCTTCGATGGTGGGGCGCTGAGCGGGGTCGGTGACGTAGATCACCCGGTGCTTGCACAGCACCCGGGCCAGAATCTGGTACTCCCACTGGTCGGGCTTGGTCTCCTCCTGGGGGGTGGCCAGAATCTCCTCGGTCAGCTTCTCCGGGCTCTCGCAGTCGTGGAGGGCGTTGTAAAAGCTCTCCCCGCCGTGGCCGTCGGTACAGGAGCTGACCATGATGAGCACCGCGCCGGGGGCGGCGGCGGCCTCGGCGGCGGTGAGCCCCTTGACGCTCTGGTAGATGTTCTGGTCCAGGGGGTAGCCGCCGTTGCTGGAGATGACGATATCGCCGCGCTGCCGGGGCTTCACTTGGCAGTAGCCCAGCAGCAGCTCACAGCCCTCCCGGTGGGCCTTCACCGGGTCTCCGGCGAAGGCGGCAGCCACCCTTTTGTCCTCGTCAATGACCACGTTGACGATGTAGGCCAGCTTGGCCATCTTAGCCGCGGCCAGCATATCCTCGTGGAGGGGGTTGCCGTCCAGCACGCCGGTGCGGGCGAAGGGGGAGGAGATGAACTTGGAGCAGTGGTTGCCCAGCACCGTCACCTGGTCGCACACGCCGGGGAGCACGCTCTTGCGGCCCCCGGAGAACCCGGCGAAAAAGTGGGGCTCAATGAAGCCCTCGGCGATGAGCAGGTCGGTCTCCACCGCCAGCCGGTCGATGACGCAGTCCGCCCCGGAGGGGAGCACGCCGATCTTCACGTTGGAGCCCGGGTCCCGGCTGTCGTGGATGACGATGCGCTCACCCTCCACGATGTCCCGCCCCAGCTTGCCCACCAGCTCCTCGGTGCTGGTGGGGCGGTGAAAGCCGGTGGCCACCAGCAGGGTGATCTGAATGTCCGGACTGCCCCGGCGCAGCTCCTCCAGCATGAAGGGGATGATGTGCTTGCTGGGCACGGGGCGGGTGTGGTCGCTGATGATGATGGTGCAGGTCTTCTTCCCCGCCGCCAGTTCATGGAGCGGAGGCGTGCCGATAGGGTCGGCCATAGCGGCGCGGACCAGCTCGTCCTCAGAACCTGACGCGGCCAGCTCGCCGATGCGGGATTCCAGCACCTCCGCAGCCGTCAGGTCGGCCTGGAGCTCCATGACCGCCCTGCCGAAGGGAATGGTAACAGCCATTTTTACAACTCCTCCCACAGTATTGAAGCATTGTACCTTGATTATCAGAGGGAACGCGGCTCGTTGAGCCCAAAAGCGCAGCGGTTGCGAAACGGAACGTTTTTGGTTCAACCAATTTATACCGTGATTTCAGCTTAACACATTTTCCGAAAATTACAAGCCCCTATTTCCTTTTCTCTCATTTCTACAAAAATATGGATAACTTTTGTGCGATACTGCCAAAAATGAATTTCTACCCAATTTACAATAGACATTTTGACGAAGAACGCTATAATAAAATTAACCTGTTCCCAGCTTGTGCCCGGGAACCTCTGCCCGCATAGGGAGGCGCCGCCCTGTGCAGGGTCGCTTTTTCGTAGATTAAGGTAGAACCAATTTGTCCGTTGTCCTTGAACCAAAAGGAGGTCTGATTTTCATGCCGCCCATTCTGCAATCCGTACTCACCCTGCTGCCCATCCTATGGCTCATCATCGCCCTGGCCGTGCTGAAAATGCCGGGGCACCGGGCCTGCCTGACCGCCCTGGCCATCGCCGCCGCCCTGGCCCTCACCATCTGGAGGATGCCCGCCCTGGACTGCGCCACCTCCGCCCTGGAGGGCTTCGCCGCCGCCCTGTGGCCCATCATCCTGGTCATCATCGCCGCCATCTACACCTACAACCTGTCCCTGCGCACCGGGGCCATGGACGTGATCAAACGGATGCTGGCCGGGGTGTCCCGAGACAAACGGGTCATCATCCTGCTCATCGGCTGGTGCTTCGGCGGCTTCCTGGAGGGCATGGCCGGGTTCGGCACTGCCATCGCCATCCCCGCCGGAATGCTGGTGGTCATGGGCATGGAGCCGGTGACCGCCTGCCTGGTGTGCATGCTGGCCAACGCTTTCCCCACCGCTTTCGGCTCGGTGGGTATACCCACCGTCACCCTGGCCAGCGTCACCGGACTGGACCCCCTGCCCCTGGCCTTTATCACTGTGGTGCAGATGTTCCCCTTCATGATTTTGATGCCTTTCCTTATGGTGATTGCCGGGGGCGGCGGTGCCAAGGCCCTGAAAGGCGTATCCGGCCTGACCCTGGCCGCTGGGCTGTCCTTTGTCCTGCCCCAGCTGCTGGTGGCCAAGTTCCTGGGCCCGGAGCTGGCGGTCATCGTGGGCAGCGTGGTGTCCCTGGCTGTGACCCTGGGGCTGGTGCGGCTGCGCGCCGGAAAACCTGTCCCCGCCGAGTACGACATGGGCGCCCCCGCCCAGCCCGCCCAGGGCGGCGGGAAGGATATGCCCCCCCTCACCGCCTGCCTGCCCTTCATCCTCATTTTTGTCCTCCTGCTGCTCACCTCCAAGCTGGTCCCCCCGGTGAACGGCTTCCTGGCCCAGTTTTCCAGCTCCTTTCAAATCTCCACGGCGGAGAGTGCGGGCATGACCTCCTTCAGCTGGGTGAACACCCCCGGCGTGCTCATCTTCATCGCCGCCATCATCGGCGGCTGCGCCCAGAAGGCCGGGGGCAAGCTGATGTGGGACACCCTTGCGGCCACCGTGAAGCAGATGAGCAAAACCATCGTCACCATCATGTCCGTGCTGGCCGTGGCCAAAATCATGACCTACTCCGGCATGATCTCCGACATGGCCGCCCTGTTCGTTACCATTACCGGCTCCCTGTACCCCTTCTTCGCCCCGGTGATCGCCGCCATCGGAGCCTTTGTCACCGGCAGCGGCACCAACACTGAGGTGCTGTTGGGCCGCCTCCAGACCGAGGCCGCCTCCGCCATCGGGGCCTCCCAATTCTGGCTGGCGGCGGCCAACTCCACCGGCGCGGGCATCGGCAAAATTCTCTCCCCCCAGTGCATCGCCACCGCCGCCGCCGCGGTGGGTCTCACCGGCCAGGACAGCAAGCTGCTCTCGGCGGTGCTCAAGTGGGCGCTGCTGATGCTGGCGCTGGCCTGCCTGCTGGTGGGGCTGTTTCAGGGTATTGCGGCCGTGCTTTGACCTTCTGAAACCCGTCTTTTTATAATTTGTATCTTGTGTCCAGACCTTTCTCATGATACAATTTCATAGAAAAACAAAAATGCGTCATCCGAAAACACATCGCGTGCCACAAGCCCATGGCGGCGGCAGATGGCTTTGCGCGGTAAAACCTGCCGTCGGCATTCGGATGCCGCACCATACCGGGAGGGATTTCAACGTGAACGAAATCATCAACACCATCAAAGAACGCAGAAGCATTCGGAAATTCAAGCCGGATATCCCCGCAAAAGAGGATATCCGACAGATCATTGAAGCTGGACTTTACGCCGCCAGTGGCAAAGGGAAACAGTCCGCCATCACTATAGCCGTGACCAATCAGGAGCTTCGGAACCGCCTCTCCTCCGACAACTGTAAAATCGGCGGCTGGGAAGCAGGTTATGACCCCTTCTATGGCGCGCCTGCCATTCTGATTGTACTCGCCGATAAAAGCCGGCCCACCGGGATATACGACGGCAGTCTCGTCATGGGGAACATGATGCTGGCCGCGCACGCTTTGGGTTTGGGGAGCATTTGGATTCACCGGGCAAAGGAAGAGTTTGAAATGCCTGAATACCAGCAGCTTTTGAAAGACTTGGGTATACAGGGCCAGTGGGAGGGTATCGGACACTGCGCCATCGGGTATGTGGACGGGGAACCGCCCAGACCCGCTCCCCGCAAAGACGGCAGAGTGTACTTTATCGAATAAAGGTTTAATTTGAATTCAAAGAGACTGTCCGCCGCCAATTGCCTTTGCAAGTTGTTATTGAATCCGCGAAGCGCCTGAAAACACAGGACTTTAATCAAATTATAGCAGCTTTCTAAAATAACAATAGAGCTTATTTGGGTATCCACAATTTTGAGAAATGTTCTAACAGCTTCCTCTTTATCCGGCCCTGCCTCCGCGCCGCAGCCCTGCCGGGTAAGGCCACAGTGGAGTGATTTACAATTGATTGCATCACAACGCAAAAGCAGCAGTCGTTTGGCACTTCCAAACAACTGCTGCTTTTGTCATAATCAAGATGTAAAAATCAGCCCGATTTTTTAAAATAAGGCTTTGTCAACATGCAGGGATTGTCGGCCGCGGGGACTTATGGCCGAATCGGCTCGCACTGATATTTGCAGCAAATCGCGGAGCGGGATGTGAACCGCTATTTGCTGCAAATATCAGTGCGAG
>CANOBV010000095.1 GCA_947564255.1 uncultured bacterium
CCAGCACATCCTCGTCAGTCTCGGTGGGCAGGCCCAGCATGAAATAGAGCTTCACCCCGTTCCAGCCCCCGGCAAAGGCGGTCTTGCAGGACTGGAGCAGATCCTCCTCCCGGAGGTTCTTGTTGATGGCGTCCCGAAGGCGCTGTGTGCCCGCCTCGGGGGCGAAGGTCAGTCCGCCCCGGCGCACCCGCTGGAGGCGCTCCATCAGGCTCATGGAGAAGGTGTCCGCCCGCAGGGAGGGCAGAGACAGCCCAATGTCCCGGGGAGCGCAGTAGTCCAGAAGGTTGTCGCACAGGGGAAGCAGGTGGGGGTAGTCGGTGGAGGACAGAGAGGACAGGGTCATCTCCTGATAGCCCGAGTCCTCACAGGCCGCCTTGCCATACTGGGCCAACAGCTCCGGACTGCGGGACCGCACGGGGCGGTAGGCGTAGCCCGCCTGACAGAACCGGCACCCCCGGATACAGCCCCGGAAGAGCTCCAGCATCACCCGGTCGTGGACGATCTCGGTGGAGGGAATGATGGTCTTGACCGGAAAATAGGCCTTGTCAAAGTCCTGAACGATCCGCTTGGTGACGGTCTCCGGGGCGCCCTCCAGCGCCCTGATCTCCTCCAGGGTCCCATCCGCCCGGTAGACCGGCTCGTAGAGAGAAGGCACATAGATGCCCTCAATCTTGGCGGCCTCCTCCAGGAACTCCTCCTTGGACCAGCCCTCCTCTTTAGCCTGTTGATACAGGTCGATGTACTCCAGGGTAACATCCTCCCCCTCCCCCAGGACGAAGAAGTCCACAAAGGGGGCCAGAGGCTCGGGGTTATAGCAGCAGGTCCCCCCTGCCACCACCAGGGGGGTCAGCTCCCGCCTGTCCTCACTGCGCAGGGCCAGACCGGCCAGGTCCAGCATATTGAGCACATTGGTATAGGCCATCTCATAGCCCAGAGAGAAGCCCACTATGTCAAATTCCGAGATGGGGTCGCCGCTCTCCAGACCGTAGAGCAGCAGCCCCTCCCGGCGCAGCTCCTCCTCCATGTCCCCCCAGGGGGCGAAGCAGCGCTCACACCAGACGTCCTCCCGCTCATTCATCACTCCGTAGAGAATGCGGCAGCCCAAGTTAGACATACCGATCTCATAGGTGTCGGGAAAGCAGAGGGCAAAGCGGACGCCCACCTTGCTCTTGTCTTTGACAACGGCGTTATATTCCCCGCCGGTATACCGGGCCGGCTTTTGTACATTGGACAGGATGTGCTCTAAGGTACGATTCATTATGTTACCCCCAGGTCTTATGTGACGTAACTTTTATTGTACCTGTTTTCCTGTCTCTTGACAAGCATTATTTCCAAAATATTCGAAATTTCCCCCGCCGCCTCCCGAATTTATCCCACAGAAGGACGGCCAGCATCCACAGTCCGGCCAGCAGCAGGGTCACATTTCCCCATACTGCCGCCAGCGCCAGCCCCGCCGCCAGCGCCGCCGCGGTACACAGCAGATCCAGCCAGCTCCGCGCCCCGGCGGCCAGCCCCGGCCCGGCCAGCAGCGCCAGGGTGCAGTACAGCGCCCGTCCCCCGTCCAGCCGTCCAATGGGCAGCAGGTTGAACAGGGCCAGCACCAGATTCAGCCCGGCGAAGGACAGTCCCCAGCTGAACTGGCAGCAGAGCAAGGCCAGCAGCAGATTGACCCCCGGCCCGGCCAGGGCCGCCGCCCCCTCCTGCCAGTAGCCCAGCGGTCCCGACAACACCAGCTCCGCCCCAATGGCTGTCAAGCGAATCTCCCTTACGGCCCCGCCCAGGAGACGGATGGCCAGCAAATGCCCCAGCTCGTGAGCCCCGCAGGCCAGCACCGCCATAGGCACCAAAAAGGAGCGGTCCAAATAGTTCAGCCAGGCCAGCAGCAGAAGAAAGCCGCCGGTCACCTCTACCCTGCCCAACCCCATCACCGCTCCAAAAATGTCAGGTAATAGGCCGGGTCGATGCGGGTCTTGTTGTATTTCAGCTCAAAATGCAGATGGGGCCCGGTGGACACCCCCGTGGAGCCGATTCGGGCGACGGGCTCCCCCATCTCCACCACCTGCCCCTTTTTCACGTCGATCTCGCTGCAATGGGCGTAAAACGACTTGATCCCGTTCCCGTGGTCCAGCTGCAAATACAGGCCGCAGGCGTCGCTCTCCCCCGTGTATTCCACCGTCCCCGCCGCAAAGGCGGCGATGGGCTTGCCCATCTGAGCGCCGATGTCCACCCCGCCGTGAATCCCGTCATTCCCGTTGATGGGGTGTTCCCGATAGCCAAAGCCGGAGTTCAGATGCCCCAGGATGGGGGTCACCGTAGCCAGCTCCCCCAGGGACAGGTGGTCCAGCGTGTAGTTCTCCGGCAGTGCCGGACCGCTGTACTCCGGGGACGAAATCACCGTCCCCACCGCCGGGATGGCTGGGGCCTCCTCGGGCTCCACCACCGGCTCCTCCGGCGGCGGGGCGGCCGGTTCCTCCACCTGGACGATCACCGGGTTGGTCAGCCCCAAGCGGGAAACGCCGGAATAGCGGGCCGTCCGTGCCGCAAAATCGCTCCTCTGGCTCAGAAACGCCCGCTCTTCCTCCAGCACGTCCGACGGTGGCGTCGGCTGGAACTCCACCGGTTTCGGCGCCGGTTCCTCCGGCTGGGCTATGCCAAAGACCTCCGCGCAGAACTCCCCCACGCCGGACAGGACCCCCTCCCCTTCAGGCAGAGACGCCCCCAGCTTGGACAGGGCCTCCTGGAAGTTGAAGTCGGTGGAGATCAGCTCCGCCACCCGCTCTTGGACCTGCCCCAGCTTCTGTGGAAAAACCCCTTTTCCTAAAAACATCGCCAGAAACAGGATCAAACAAATTGTCAGCTGAAGCAGCCGAACCTGCTCCTGACCGTTCGCCGGCCTTCTTTTTCCCGATGTGCCGCGGCTGTTTCCCACGCTTCTCCTGCGCCCCGCCGCCTGTGTACCTTGTTCATACATCCAGATACCCCTCCTCTGCCCGCTTGATATCAGTAGCTTATTCCAAATTTGTTTGTAATATTACCCTTGACAGAAGGAGGAAAAACAAATATAATAAGTAAGCTAATCTCATCCGGGTGTGGCGAAGCTTGGTATCGCGCTTGGTTCGGGTCCAAGAGGCCGTGGGTTCAAATCCCGCCACTCGGACCAAAAATCCGCTGGAATCTGATGATTTCAGCGGATTTTTGCAACTTTTTCCTCGCTTTTTCTCTGCTCAATTTTTCTTTGACCCAAACCTGACCCAAACGGGAAATTTTTGAGGAAGCGTCGATTTTATCCAGCGCTTCCTCGTTCTTGTCTGTATAGCCTTTATGCTTTATACCGCTTGGGCGATAAGACTTCCAACCCGCTTCGCCGCCTCTTTCTGCATATCTCCTGTCACATGGGTGTAGGTATCCAGCGTAAACCCCGCTGAGTAGTGTCCCAGGATGCTGGAGACCGTTTTTGCGTCTACGCCGCTCTGAATTGCTAATGTCGCGAATGTGTGTCTGAGGTCATGAAATCTCACTTTTTCTGTGATTCCGGCCTTTTTCAGCAAGGTTTTGTGCAATCTTCCTACGCAGTCTGGGCCGTACATTCCGCCAGTGACCGGCGAGGGAAACATATATTTGTTGAAGATGTGCTTTCTGTGCTCCTCCACCAGCAGGTCCACCGTTTCTTTCGGCAGATATATCGTTCTCACCGAGTTCGCTGTCTTGGGCTGGCTGACTTTCACCTCGCCATTGATCCGCCCCGCGGACTTTGAGATTGACAAGGTCTGCTCCTTTACATTCAAGTCGCTCCAGAGCAGGGCCACAAGTTCACCTCTCCTTAACCCGGTGGTCAGCTCCAGATAGAACATTGGCAGGACACCGTGCTCCTCCGCCGCTCTCAGATAGTCGCCAATTTTCTCCGGTGGAATTACCTGCATCTCTTTTTTCTCTTTTGGCGGCAGTCTGCACCCTGTAGCCGGATTATATGGGATTAGCCGCTCTTTAACCGCCTGTTCCAAGCATTGCCGCAGCATCGCATGGAGGCCGCGCACTGTCTTGTTGCTCAGGCTCAGGTCCTGCATCCCTTCGTATCTCTGTACTCTCCCTCCCTCTTTGACCTTGTTGTAGAATTGCTGGAGATCCAAAGTTGTCAACTTATTTAACTTGATTTTCCCGATGTGTGGAATGATGTGCTTGTCGATGTAGTTTTTGTAATAGGCTGCAGTCGTTTCTCGAATGGACGGCTTGGCGTAGTTTTCAAACCAGAGAGTTGCCCACTGCCCTACTGTATACTGGTCGGTCTTGATGAAATTGATTTTGCCAGCCTCCTCTTGGGCCAGTCTCAGCTTTTCTTTACACTCTTTCTGCGTCTTAGCCAAGACATTTTTGCTGATTGGTTTTCCAGTGGCTGGGTCGTAACCCACTGTGTAGCGTCCCTCCCACCGTCCGTCCTTGCGTTTGCGGATGTTGCCCTCGCCGTTAGCTCTCTTTTTTGCCATTATACATCGCCTCCTTAGCCACACAACATACCATTGTGCGGCCACAATAGCCATAGGTTCACTGCAGAGTTATCAGAAATTTATCATTTGAATTTTGGACGCCGTTTGTTATCTTTGGAGACAGTGGTGCAGTTGACAGCTATCCCATTGTCATCGTCCAGCTTGGTGTCTGCTCCTCGTGGTCATCCGGCTTGTGTCCCATTGCGATCTTCTTTTCTCTGAGCTGTGCCAGCCGCTTCCGGTCGATCCGAATACCGCCAGGGACAGACGGGGCCGGTATCTGCTCTTGGAAGATACGGCCCATGTGATGGAGCAGTCGAGTGACTGACAGCATGACCGTGGGAGTCTTCAGGCTGTCCCAGCGGTCCAGGAAAAACTGAGCGTACTCGTTTCCCTGAGCGGCTGCCTGCGAGAACCAGTAGTAGGCCTGTTCATGATCCTGTCTGTCCAGATACAGCTTACCGAGAACGTATTGGGCGTACTGGTTTCTACCTTTAGCCGATCGGGTCAGGTAGCTGATGGCCCTGGCCGTGTCTTTGGGAACATCCTCACCTTGGAGATAGAGCTTGCCCAGACGGTAGTTGGCGTACTGATTGCCTTGGGCGGCGGCTTTTTCATACCAGTCGACAGCTTCCTTAATCCGTTTCCTGCTTTGCAGGAGCTTGCCCAGTGCGTATTGGGAGAAGTCATTTCCAGCCTCAGCGGAGCGGCGGAACCACAGCTCTGCTTTATCATCGTCCGGCAGGACACCTAAACCATCCCGCCAGCACTTACCCAACTGGTGCGCCGCCACTGTAAGGCCGGCGTCCCAAAGCTGTTCCAGCACTTGGACAACCTCCTCCTGTTCCGCCCAGGTTGAGTCGTCATCGCAGAGGACATGCTGGGCTCCCCGATATGCGTTCACCATCTGCCAGTGCGTATGAGGGACTGGGACATTTTCCTCCTCGAACGGCTCGTCATCCATCTGCTCATCCTCGAAGGTAACTTCACCCAACAGGATATACTCCGCTTCCCGGATGACCATATTCTTGATCGACTTGAACTCCTTCTGCTGAGACAGCGGCAGACGTTCTCTGGGTTTGTCCTTGTAGTAATTTTCCAACTCGTCTCGCAGCTTGTTCCAGACCTCATAGCACTCCGCCACCGCTGGGAGCCGCGCCAACTCATCCACGATGGCGTCCACCTGGGCCTTGGCCGGCTTTTTCAGATAACCGTACATCTTTTTGCCCTTAGCGTCCTGGAGCATCTCGGCCAGAGTGAACAGCTTGTCCTCAATGACAGGACAGTCACAGATTCCGGACTTCATCTCTCGGATTAGATTGCGCATTGCCTCCTGCGCTGTATCGCGCACTTCCTGATAGGACAGGTCCTTTTGTTTGTAGAGGTGCAGGAGTTCATCTTGAAAAATATCGTTGGTCAGTTTGGAGCGCATCGTCTCGATGCCTTGCTCGGTCAGATAGCCTTGCTTTGAATCAGCGGACCAGACCATCATGTGGATGTGGGGGTGGTGCTTCTCATCGTGAAAGGCGGCGCACCAGCGGAACTGGTTGGGCGGTATCTTCATCGCCTCCGCCAGTTCCGTCTGGTGAGCCAGAAGGAGCTTCCGCCAGTTCTCCGCCGAGTTGTACCCCAGCCGGACGGCGTCCTCCCGTTTGAGCGAGTAGATGAACGTCCAGACGGGAGCCGGGTGGTTGTTAACCTCCTTCATTGTGTCATCGAGGTTTGTACTCTCGGCGTTGGAGAACAGGCCGTGAGACCTTGGACGCTCCGCGATGTACTTCAGGTACTGGTCGCCGGCGTTCAGCAACTCCACACCATCCCGGGTGCCGATGTACTCCGCGTAGTGTCCAGCACCGCCACCCGGTTTGATGTATCCGCTTTTTTGAACCAGTCCCTGCATCAGTCGAGCCTCTTTTGATATTTGTAGGCGTCTTCAAAATCGACTTCGCCGTTCGTTTCTTTGATGTCCTTGATACAGTTGACCCGTACCTTTTTTAGCGTGTCCAGATCCACATTGAACCCGTAGGCAACGATTTGTGCCATGATCGCCTCCTCCACCGACAGCTTGAACAGCAGTTTCCCGATTCGGCCACCCAGAGCATCCAGTTTGCCCTCCAGCATCTCCGCGAGGACACGGGGCAGATAGCTGTAGGCCTGTTCGGTATCCAGATAGCCGGAGTAGAACTGGATCGCTTTCTCGATGTACTCATTCTGTGTGGAGCAGTTGTCGGTGCGGTAGTGATCCTTGACTTTGTTCCAGGCCTCATCCGTCAGCCAGACGGTGTGGCGATTTTTCTCTTCTTTCATGTGTAAACCCTCCTTTTTCCGCAATAGCGTTATTGGAAATCTTGAAACAGTGGCTTTTTCCTTTGCTCTTTCGGAAATCAGCGTCAATCAAAAATGTCAGCCTGTAAAAAAGCGTCAGCTCCCGTTCCTGAAACCGCCCGCACTGCGGGTGGTTGTGACCGCACCGGCGTAGCAAAAGCGCCGGCGCTTTCTCCTGCTTCTCACCGTCCCCTCGTACACTGGCGTTCAACTGGCGCACAGCGGTTTGCACTGTTGGGACGGGTCAGGTGCTGCCGGAGCGGAGTCCGGGGCACACAGGGCCGCTCTGGGGTGACGGTGGTCGTATTCCGCTTGCCGTCGGAGAACACGCCTACACTCCGTGTCCAACTCCAGTTGATGAAGCTGTCGCTGGTTGAACGCATCCATCGCCGCCCGCACAGGCAGGATCGTGTAGAGGTTGTTGCCATTCCACTTCATTCCGCGCTTGTCGAAGTAGCTGCTGGACTCCGCAGTAATCAGTCCCATTTCCAGCAGGGTACCAATACTTTTCATTGCGGTGTTCTTAGAGACTCCGGTCACCGCAGAGATGGTGTTGTAGCTTGGGTGGCAGTTGTGCGTTCGACGGTCCTCGATCAACAGCAGGTAGGAGTAGACCATAAACGCAGAGGGCGGAAGCTGCAGCAGGAACACCTCGTTGGGCAGAGTGAAAAATTTTTCGCTGGTGATGCACTGAACATCCAGCGCAAGAGATCGTTCGGCAGTGACGAGTCCTCTGTCCATCAGAGCCTCCAGATACTTTTTCACTGTGCTTGTCGTCATATGGATATCTGTTGCGATTACTTCTGGTGTGAATGTACCAGAAGGACGATGATAGCAGAGGTAGGAAAAAATTATGAACTCAACCGGCTTGAGCTTGTACTCCCACACCGCATTGGGCATAGCGAATCGGTAGTGCCGCGGATTACGGCGTGGCCAGCCGATTGGTGTTGCGTGCCGCCTCATAGCTGTGTCCCTCCAACTGTGTTCTGCTCCACCCACTGGATGAACTTCTCCTTGGGTACGACCATACGGCTACCCACTTTCAGTATTGGGAAACTAGGTTCGTGCATCAGCTCGTAGCCGCTGGAGGGAGAGACACCCAATACCTTTGCCACCAGTTCCGCATTGAGGAACAGCGGCAGTTCGCTGTAGTCTTTGAATTGAGATACTTTCATTTTGGCTTCTTCCTTTCACAGTTAATATTCAGTTATCGATGTGCAGATGGTGATTGACTATTTCTTCCTGATGTGATATAGTCTACTCACTGATGTGGCCATCGTAACACAGCGGAGCAATATTGTCAATAGATAAAAATAAAATAATAGTCTATTTTGTGAGAGGAGAAATTCCGATGAATTTTCCAAGACTGACTTTCCCGCTGACTGTGGACTTTGGGGATACAGAATATTGGATCAGAGAACAAGGGCCTTTCAAATACGGAGCTGCGGTGACAGCGTTTTTCATCGGAGAAGATATTGGGCCAGTCTCCAACGACGGCATTCCTCTGATGCATAAGCTGGAGCACCAGCTTCAGACTTTTGGCAGCCACCTACAGCCCTATGCGAGAGAGCGAGAAATAGACGCGGCGACGTTTCTCTGTCCGGAGGGACAAGCGGTTGGCTGTTCGGTTTGTTTTGCATTCCACCCAACGGATGGCTGCACCGGAATTATGACAGAGCGATACACTTTTTCTTCTCTGCACGATTTTCTCTTTGTGGAGTTGGGCAAGTCGATCCTCCGCGGCAACGCGCCCCGGCAGTGCCGCCTGTGTGGACGCTGGTTCCTCCATGAGCAGGGAGACCGGGCGATGTACTGCGAGCGCATCGCGCCCGGCGAGGAGAGCAAGACCTGCCGGGAGGCTGGGGCGCGGGCGGTCTTTGAGAAGAAGATTCAGGATGAGGACACCTGGAAACTCTACAAGCGGGCCTACAAAAAATACTACGCCCGCTATATGAAGGGGAACATGAGTGAGGCGGACTTCAAAGCTTGGGCAACACAGGCGGCGGCTGACCGGGATGCCGCGATCGAGCAGATCACGCCGGAGATCGACGCGGCGCTGAAAGCACAGATCATTGAGCAGCTGCGAGAGAAACTGAACCGTCAGTGAGCGTGGCCCTATCTTTGGAGACACAGGTGCAGTTTATTTTGGTAAGGAGGATTTGACATGTCTATTCTTGGAGCAGTGATTGTCCC
>CANOBV010000096.1 GCA_947564255.1 uncultured bacterium
CTTAGCCAGGTGGTAGATGGGGGCTTCCATGGCACCCCTCCCTTCCAGAATAGGGATATTATAGCAAATTTTTTACGAGAAAACAAGGTCAACAGTTCGATTCTAAACGATAAATACACAGTCAACAATCATTCTTCATTTTTATAACCATTGATAAAAGGATCAAAACAATTCCCACGATATATGTTGGCCAAAGAAAAATACTGTAAACAAGAATACAGTCTACCAGTGACAGGCCGGAGGTTCTTACCGTTAAAATACAGCAAATGCCAAACGGTGCCGCAAAAGGAACGAGCCCCGCAATCAGCAGCACCTTCCACAGCAGTTTTCTCTTCATCCGTTCAGCTTCTCCAACGCCGCCTTAGCCGCCATCTGCTCGGCCTCCTTCTTGGTCCGTCCCGCGCCTGCGCCGATCACCTTCCCGTCCACCGACGCCTCCATCTCAAAGCTTCGGCAGTGGTCCGGGCCGCTCTCCCGCACCAATTTGTAGCTCACCGCCGCTCCCGGTGTGCGCTGCACCAGCTCCTGGAGGGCGGTCTTGTAATCCCGGTCAGCGGACTTCTCCCGCTCCTTGTCCAAAATCAGCGAGCGGATGATGGGCCGCACCGCCTCCATCCCCCCGTCCAGGTAGACGGCGGCCAGCATGGCCTCGGTGGCATCCGCCAGGATAGAGGGCCGCTTCCGGCCGCCCCCGGTGTCCTCTCCTTTGCCCAGTCGGAGGTATCGGCCCAGCCCCAAGCTTTTTGCCGCCTCATATAGACTCCCCTCGCATACCAGCGCCGCTCTCGTCCGGGTCAGCTCCCCTTCTGGCATATTCGGGTGTTCGTGAAATAGGTAGTCAGCTACCACCACACCCAGCACGGAGTCGCCCAGAAATTCCAGGCGCTCATTGCTGGTCAGCCCCGTCCCCCGGTGCTCGTTGGCATAGGAGCTGTGGGTCATGGCGTGCTCCAGCAATCCCTGGTTCTTGAAGTGGTAGCCCAGTTTTTTTTCCAGCTCGTTCATTCATATCCCCCACCACGGAAAAAGCCCCGCCTTGGCGGGACTTTTCTCCAAAAATCGTAAGCTCAAATGTCCAGGTGCTCCTGCATGTATTTGTACAGGTCGCCCACTGTGACGATGGACTCAATGTCTTCGCTGTCCATCTCCTCCATACCGAACTCCTCCTCCAGCGCCATGGACAGGTCCATCAGGTCCACGGAGTCCGCGCCCAAATCATCCACAAAAGCGGAATCGGCGGTAACGGACTCGGGCTCCACGCCGAATTGCTCAGCAATCAGCTTACACAGTTTCTCAAACATCTTCCAGCAGCTCCTTTTATGTTGCTTTGACAACATCATAATAGGGGCTTTAAGGCTGGCTGTCAATAGTATTTTTGACAATTTTTTTGTCGTGTTACTCCCCAGCCCCGTCAACAGTGGCAGAGCGTGCCGGCAAACGCATATACTCCACGTTTTCCGTGATGTCCTCAATGATACCCGAACGGCTGAACTCCAGCGCCTGACGGATAGCATTTTTGATGGCGTACCCATTGGATGAACCGTGCGCTTTGATTACCGGCCTGGAGATTCCTACCAGTGCCGTTCCGCCCACCTCATTGGAGTCCAGCAGTTTTTTGAAGTCCTGCAGGCTGTCTTTCATCAGCAGGGCGGCAATTTTGGTTTTCAAGCTCTTCATGAACATTTTTTTCATCTCCCGGGTGAGGAACAGCCCCGCGCCCTCCACCGCCTTGAGGAAAATGTTGCCGGAGTAGCCGTCCGCCACGATGACATCCACTGCGCCCTCCACCGCCTCCCGGGCCTCCACGTTGCCCACAAAATTGATGCGGCCCTCCTCCTTGGCCTTTTGGAGCAGCTGGTACGCCTCCCGCTGGAGGTCCGTCCCCTTGGAGGGCTCCGCGCCGATGTTCAGCAGCCCCACCTTGGGCTCAGGGCGGCCCAGCACCCGTTCTGCGTAGTAGCTGCCCATGAAGGCGAACTGGAGCAGGAACTCCGGGGTGCCCTCGGCGGTGGCCCCGCAGTCGATGAGCACCGAACCGCCGCCCCCGGTGGGCACCACCGGGGCCATGGCCGCACGGCGGACGCCCTTGATGCGCTTCACCAGCAGGGTGGCTCCCGACAGAAGCGCCCCGGTGGACCCGGCGGACACAAAAGCGTCCCCCTCCCCGCTTTTCAGCAGGTTCAGCCCCACCGTCAGGGAGGAGTCCTTCTTCTCCTTGAAAGCGGTGGCGGGGTTGTCGGACATGTCCACCACCTGCCCGGCGTGGGAAATCGACAGCCCAGCGGGCAGCTCAGCCACGCCCTCCCGCTGGAGCACCTCCAAAATGTCCTCCCCCCGGCCCACCAGGACCACATCTACCCCGTACTCCTTGATTGCCTGCAAAGCGCCCTGTACCGGCGCCTGGGGGGCATTGTCGCCGCCCATCGCGTCCACAATGATGCGCATACCGTCGGCCTCCTTCATAGTCTCTCTTTCAGCCCGTCTATCAGCGCCAAAGAGCGTTTAGACAGTTCGGCGTTCTTGTTCCGCTTCCCCTTGACCTTGTGGTCCAGCGGGGGCATGATGCCGAAGTTGATGTTCATGGGCTGGAAATCGGTGACGCTCTCACAGCTCACATACTGGGCCAGCGCCCCGATAGCGGTCTCTCGTGGAAAGTCCAGCGGCCCCTGCCCCGTCAGGCGGCGGGCCAGCTCCACCCCCGCCAGAAAGCCGGAGGCGGTGGACTCCACGTAGCCCTCCACCCCGGTGATCTGTCCGGCGAAGGTAATCCGTTCCTGGCCCCGCACCCGGTAATACCGGTCCAGCAGCCGTGGGGAATCCAGATAGGTGTTGCGGTGCATCACCCCGTAACGCACATATTCCGCGTTTTTCAGCGCCGGGATCATGGAGAACACCCGCTTCTGCTCCCCCCATTTGAGGTGAGTCTGGAAGCCCACCAGGTTGTAGAGGGTCCCCTGGGCGTTGTCCCGGCGCAGCTGCACCACGGCGTAGGGCTCCCGTCCGGTCTTGGGATCCGGCAGGCCCTTGGGCTTCAGCGGGCCAAAGGCCAGGGTCTGCATCCCCCGGCGGGCCATAACCTCCACCGGCATACAGCCCTCGAACACGTTCTTGTCCTCAAAGCCGTGAACTTCCGCCTCTTCCGCTGCGCAAAGCTCCCGCCAGAAAGCCAAGTACTCCTCCTCGGACAGGGCGCAGTTGATGTAGTCCGCCGTGCCCTTGTCATAGCGAGAGGCGAACCAGGCGCGGTCCATGTCGATGCTGTCAAAGGTGACGATGGGGGCCGCCGCGTCGAAAAAGTTCAGATAGCCATGCTCCGGAAACAGCCCGGCGATGGCCTGGGACAGCGCGTCCGAGGTCAGCGGCCCGGTGGCGATGACCACCTCCCCCTGGAGGATGGACGTGACCTCCCCCTCCTCCACCGTGATGCCGGGATGGGAGCGGACGGCAGCGGTGACAGCGGCGGAAAAGCCCTCCCGGTCCACCGCCAGGGCGCCCCCCGCCTCCACCCTGGTCTCGTCCGCGCAGCGCAGGATCAGGGACCCGCATCGGCGCAGCTCCTCCTTCAGCAGGCCCACGGCGTTCTCCAGCTGGTCGGAGCGCAGGGAGTTGGAGCACACCAGCTCGGCGAAGCCGGGGCTGTGGTGGGCGGGAGTCATCTTTTGGGGCTTCATCTCCCGGAGGGTGACGGCAATCCCCCGCTGGGCCAGCTGCCAGGCGCACTCGCACCCGGCCAGGCCCGCGCCGATGACGGTGACATTCATGGGCATCGTCCTTTACTTTGGATTGTCGGTGCGGCCCACCAGATAGTCGATGGACACGCCGTAAAAGTCAGCAACGGCGATCAAAGCATTAATTGACGGTTCTGTTTGTTCCCGCTCATAATATTGATACCCTCGAAGCTTTACGCCCATCAAATCTGCCAACTGCTGCTGTGGAACTTTCCGCTCTTTTCTCAAAGCTTTCAAACGTTCACCGTACATTTTTACTCTCCCTCTTGACATGACGGACTTTTGCGTGTATTATGTGAATACACGCAAAAATACGTCATATCGGAGTTGATACTTATGACCGGCCCAATGGAAGCCCTTTATCTATATGCCCAAGAACATCTGTTCAGATTTTTTCTGGAGCAGGTGGAAGGTTACCACGTCTATCTCCACCGCGAAGACCAATACACAGAACGCCTCCGCGCCCTCCTAAACGAATCAGGCAAAAAACTGCTGGAAGATCTTTCTCGGGCAAAGCTCAATATCTTAACTGCGGAAAGCGAAGCCGCTTTTCAAGCGGGATTTCGGTGCGCCTTTGAACTGTTCCGCTGACTCACTCCGCCGCCTTTTTGGCGCTCTTTTTGGCCGTCGTGGTCTTTTTCGCCGTGGTTTTCTTGGCGGCCGTGGTCTTTTTCGCCGCCCCTGTTTTGGCGGAAGAGGTGGTTTTCTTCGCCGTGGTCTTTTTCGCGGCGCTCTTCTTGGCGGCGGGCTTCTTCTCCGCAGACTGGGTGCTCTCCCCCTCAGCGGCGTCCTCCGCTTTTTTCTTGAACCCGCCCCGCTTGTCCTCGGGCAGGAAGTTTGCGCACGCCTCGTTGATACAGAAGGGCCGCTTGAACCCCCGGCCGGACAGCTTGAACATGGTCCAGCCGCAGATGGGGCAGTTATCCTTGACGGGCACGTCCCAGGTCATGAAGTCGCAGCGCTTGGCCTCCACCTTACTGTTCAGGTGCTCGCAGCAATAGTAGGTATACTGCTTGTTGTTCTTTTTACTCACGCCGGTGCGCTTCACCAGCCGTCCGCCGCACTTGGGGCATTTCCCCGGCATCTCCACCACCAGCGGTTTGGTAAAGGTGCACTCCGGCCAGCCCGGACAGGCCAAAAACCGCCCGAACCGGCCCATTTTCACCACCATTTTCCGGCCGCACAGGTCGCACACCTCGTCCGACTCCTCGTCGGGCACCTTGATGCGCTCCCCGTCCAGCTCAGATTCCGCCTTTTTCAATTCGGCATCGAAGCCGGTGTAAAACTCACTCAGCACCTGCTTCCACTGGGCCTCTCCCGCCTCCACCTTGTCAAGCCGGTTCTCCATCTGGGCGGTGAAGTCGGTGTCTACGATATCGGGGAACTTCTCCTTCATCAGCCCTGTGACCACCTCGCCCAGGGGTGTGGGGCGCAGGTACTTGCCCTCCTTGACCACGTACTGCCGGTCGGTGATAGTGGAGATGGTGGGGGCATAGGTGGACGGACGACCCACCCCTTTCTCCTCCAGCGCTTTGATAAGAGTGGCCTCGGTAAACCGGGCCGGGGGCTGGGTGAAGTGCTGGCCGGGAGCCAGTGAATTGAGCTTCAACGGCTCCCCCTCTTTCAAATCCGGCAGAGGAGACTGGGGAGCCTCCTCATCCTCATCCCGGCTCTCCTCATAAACTGCTGTAAAGCCGTTAAACTTCACAGAGGAGTGGCTGGCCCGGAAGCGATAGCCAGCCGATTCCGTCTCGATGGTCACGCTGTCGTACACCGCCCCCGCCATCTGACAGGCCAGGAAGCGGCTCCAGATCAGCTTGTACAAACGGTACTGGTCGGCGGTGAGGCTCTTTTTCAAATCCTCCGGGGTCAGGTTTACATCGGAGGGCCGGATGGCCTCATGGGCGTCTTGGGCGCTGCCCTTGGACTTGAACCGCCGGGTCTTTTCCGGATAATACTGCTTGCCGTAACGGCTCTGGATAAAGGTCTTGGCCGCCGCCAGCGCCTCCTCGGACAGGCGAAGGGAATCGGTACGCATATAGGTGATGAGGCCCACGGTGCCCACACCCTGGATGTCGATGCCCTCGTAGAGCTGCTGGGCGATGGACATGGTACGCTTGGGGATCATATTCAGCTTTCGGGACGCCTCCTGCTGGAGGGTGGAGGTGGTAAAAGGAGGCGCGGGAGAACGGTGCTTATCCTGCCGCTTCACTCCAGATACTGTGAAGGGGGATTCCCTCACAACATTTACAATGTCCTGGACCTGCTTCTCACTGGTCAGTTCCATCCGCTTTTCCCTGCCATAAAACTCCGCTTTGAAGCCGCCCAGGTTGGGGGCGATCCTGGACAGGCCGGCGGTGATGGACCAGTACTCCTGGGGGGTGAAGGCGCGGATCTCCTCCTCCCGCTCCACCGCCAGCCGGGTGGCCACCGACTGCACCCGCCCTGCGGACAGCCCCCGGCGGATCTTCTTCCACAGCAGGGGCGAGAGCTGGTAGCCCACAATACGGTCCAAAACCCGTCGTGCCTGCTGGGCATCCACCAAATCCTGGTCGATGTCCCGGGGATTGGCGATGGAGTCCCGGACCACCTTCTGGGTAATCTCGTTAAAAGTCACCCGGCAGGTCTTCTCCTTAGGCACCCCCAGCACGCTTTGGAGGTGCCAAGAAATGGCCTCCCCTTCCCGGTCAGGGTCGGTAGCCAGGTATATTTTATCGCTGGCCTTGGCGGACTTGCGCAGGTCCTTTATCACGTCCGCCTTGTCCTTGATGTTCTCATAGTCCGGCTCGAAAGTGCCCACGTCCACCCCCAGTTTGCTCTTAGGCAGGTCCCGGATGTGGCCCATAGAGGCCTTTACCTCAAAGCCCGGACCCAGGTATTTTCCAATCGTTTTCGCCTTTGCGGGCGACTCTACGATGACCAAATTTGTGTTTGCCATGCTCTCAACTACTCCATTTTCAATTTGACGGCAGCCCGGAACCGTTTGCCGCTTTCCTCGGCCACATAGCCTTGGATCTGCAGCACCGTGAGGGCGGACAGCACTCGCCGGGCGGGGATCTGGGTGCGTTCCACCAGGTCATCCGCCCGAACAGCGCTCCCGTCCAGAGCCAGCAGCACCGAACGCTGGTCATCCGTCAGTTTATTCTTACAGTCTACCCAGCGGAGATATACCACATCATCTTCCCGCTCTCTTTGCGGCCTTTCTTTTGCTTTACGAGTTCCTGCCTGGTCCGGGACAATGGCCGCACCTTCCAGCCGCTGTTCCTCTGTCTCCGGCGGTAAGGATGCGCTCCGGCCCAGCCTCAGCTTGCCAGGAAACCGATCGACATACTCACACAATACATCATCCGCCTCCATGATGAGCTTGGCACACCCCTCCCGAATCAGGCGGTTGGTGCCCTCGCTCTGGGGCGCGTCAATGGGACCGGGGACGGCGAATACCTCCCGGTCTTGATCGATTGCGTGGTTCACAGTAAGCAGCGTGCCGCTGGCCCGGGCGCTCTCCACAGCGATCACTCCCACAGACAGACCGCTGATGATGCGGTTTCGAATGGGAAAATGACTGCCCGCGTGCTCCGTTCCCGGTGGATATTCGGAGACCAATGTCCCCACCGCCGCCACATCCTCATAAAGGTCTTTGTGATAATAGGGATATACTCGGTCAATGCCACCCGCCAACACGGACACCACCGGCCCGCCCATCTTTAATGCACCCTGCACAGCGGAAGCATCAATGCCCTGAGCCATTCCGGTAACCACAAGCGCTCCCCTCCTGGTCAGTTCAGCGGACAATTTGGCTGCAGCCTGTACGCCATAAGGCGTGGCCTGTCGGGCGCCCACCATACCAATGGCCACCTCATTGTCAAAAGCGATCTGCTTTCCTTTCCAGTACAGCACCATAGGCGGCTGGGCAATGGCTTTCAACCGCTCCGGGTAATTGGAATCCTGCAGGGTGAGCAGCTGAATACCATACCGCTCACAATCTCCCAACACCACATCGGCCTGGTCCAATGACTTGTTCATCAGAGAACAAACAGCCACATCCGACAGACCGCCTACCATCCGGTACGCCTCTTCGTCGGCGGCATGGACCAGCTCCGGAGAACCGAAATGCTCCAATACCCGCACGGCGTTCTGGCCCGCCAATCCTCTACGGAGAGTCAGCCAGATCCAGTGCTTCACATTTGACACGACACACCTCCCGCCTGCTCCTTCTGACCGTTTCGCGCCATCTCCCACAGCACCACCGCCGCAGCCACCGCCGCATTCAGCGATTCACACCGGTCCTGCATGGGAATCCTGACCGTCTTTTCACACAGCTCCAGGGTTTTAGAGGACACTCCCCGGCCCTCACTGCCGATAACCACCGCCGACCGGTCCAGCTGAACAGACCTAACATCCAAAGTGTTCTCCTGAAGAGCGGCAGCGTACAGCGGGATTCCGGCCTGTGCCAGCCGTTCCGCCGCTGTCTCTAGCGCACATTCATACACCGGGAAACGAAATAGTGCTCCCATAGTGGCCCGCACTGTCTTGGGACTCCAGGGGTCGGCACAACCGTTGCATAAAATCAGGCCATCCGCTCCAAACGCATCGGCGGTGCGCCAAATAGTACCCACATTACCAGGGTCCTGCACACCGTCTAATAACAAATAACGACATCCGGCAAGCCGGTTTGGCAAAGACATATCTTTTATTTTACAGATAAATATGACGCCTTGCGGATTCTCTGTATCCGCGATAGCGCAGAACAGATTGTCCGGTACTTCTACCACCCGAACTTGAGGCGGCAGTTCCGGCAACATAACACCTGGAGCGGCAATTACGGCCTCCAACCCGCCATCCCAGCGCAAAGCCTCAGCAAGCAGTTTAGGCCCCTCAGCCACAAAGGCACTCTCTGAACGGCGAAAAACACGGCGGCTGTTCAGCTTTCTCACCCGTATCAACAAGGAATTTGAGCGGCTGGTGATAATTTCTCGCTGCATAAATTGCCCCCATTGTTTCAATGTGCAAAAGCATACCGGCAGTGCGCCGGTATGCTTTCTGCTCCTCACCCCAGCAGTCTCATCGACGGAATTTAGGAACCAAGCCTATCATAACACTTCACCAGTGTCAATACTCTTATGCTTTATATGTCTTTTTTCTTTACGGCACTTCAGTTATCCGCACGCTTTCTTTACTTTTTCATAACTCATTTTTTCGTGAAAGATTAGTCTATATACT
>CANOBV010000097.1 GCA_947564255.1 uncultured bacterium
CTGGTGCTGGCCTTCACCCTGCTGCTGGGGCGGGTCCCGCTGGTGCCGCTGATGGCGGGCTGTCTCATGCTGCTGTACGGCATCGCCGGGGCCTACCAGCCCGCCGTTCAGGCCAGCATCCCCCTTTTGGCGGAACCGGGGCAGCTGACCCGCGCCAACGCCGTGATCAACATGGTGGGCACGCTGTCCGGGCTGCTGGGACCGGTGACCGGCGGCGTGCTGTTCGGCGCTTTCGGCATCCGGCCTATTTTGTGGGTGAGCATCGGCTGCTTCTTTCTCTCCGCCGTCATGGAGCTGTTTATCCGCATCCCCCACCGCCCCCGGGAGGGGGCGGCGGGCGGTGTGCTGTGCACCGCAGGGCGGGACCTGGGGGAGAGCTGGCGGTTTATCCGCCGAAAAAAACCGGCCTTCCTGTCCGTCATGGCGGTGCTGGCACTGTTCAATATGGTGCTGTCCGCCGCGCTGGTTGTGGGTATTCCGGTGGCCGTGGTCCAGGTGCTGGGCATGAGCGACCTCCGGCTTGGAATCACTCAGGCGGCTATGGGGCTGGGCGGACTGCTGGGCGGACTGCTGTCGGCCCTGCTGGGGGACCGGATGGGGCTGCGGCGGGGGAGCTGGGTGCTGCTGGGCGCCAGCCTGACGGCGGCGGGGATGGGCCTGGCCCTCCTGCCCGGCGTGGGGAGTTCCTTGGGCTACTGGGTGGTGACGGGCATGAGCTTTGCCATTATGGCGCTGTCTACCATGCTGGTGGTGGTGCTCACCGCCGCCGTTCAGCGGCAGACTCCGCCGGACCTGCTGGGCAAAGTGATGGCTTTTATCATGGCGGTTTCCAACTGCGCGTCGCCCCTGGGACAGGCCGTCTATGGCGTACTGTTTGAAAAATTCCCCGCCTGGGCCGTTCTGACAGGCGCCGCGGCGGCGGCCGCCGCGACAGCGGTCTATTCCCGAAACGTATTTCAGGCGCTGGACATGGGCGGATGCGCGAAAGACTGAAAAGCGGAGAGCACAAGCCGGCCGACGCCATCCCGCGAATTGGTTGGACCATTCCAAAAGAAACCCTTGCAATGGCAGGAAAAAGGCGTTATACTATCTACTAAGAACATAGGGACCTTTTTCCTGTTTCCCACGCGGCATGACCGGCCCTACGCACCCCGGCTCCATTGCCGCACGCCTTTGTCCACAGTTTGTTAAAAAAATAGCGAACTCGGACGGCAGGTTTCGGGAAAGACCCTGTTTTCCACATTTCTATACATTATTAAGGAGGAAAACTGATGTCATTTGTGAATGTTGATCTGCAGGGCGCTGTGGCAGTGCTCACCATTGACCGCCCCAAGGCCCTCAACGCCCTGAATCCCGAGGTGCTGGCCGATTTGAAGGCGGCTTTCGAGAGCATCGACCAGAATACCGTGCGCTGCGTAGTCCTCACCGGCGCGGGCGACAAGAGCTTTGTGGCCGGGGCCGACATCGGCTCCATGTCCACCATGACCAAGGCTGAGGGCGAGGCCTTCGGCAAGCTGGGAAATGACATCTTCCTGATGGTGGAGAGCTTCCCCCTGCCCGTCATCGCCGCGGTGAACGGCTTCGCCCTGGGCGGCGGCTGCGAGCTGGCCATGTCCTGCGACATCCGCATCTGCTCCGACAACGCCATGTTCGGCCAGCCCGAGGTGGGTCTGGGCATCACCCCTGGCTTCGGCGGCACCCAGCGCCTGCCCCGCATCGTGGGCCTGGGCATGGCCAAGCAGCTGCTGTACACCGCCCGGAACATCGACGCCGCCGAGGCCCTGCGCATCGGCCTGGTCAACGCCGTGTATCCCCAGGCCGACCTGATGGAGGCCGCTGTAAAGATGGCCAACACCATCGCCAAGAACGCCCCCATCGCCGTGCGCGGCTGCAAGAAGGCGGTCAACGAGGGGATGCAGGTCTCCATCGATAAGGGTGTGGAGATCGAGGAGAAGATTTTCGGCGGCTGCTTCGAGACCCACGACCAGGTGGAGGGCATGGCCTGCTTCCTGTCCCGGGAGAAGCCCAAGCCCAAGGCTGTGTTTACGAATAACTGAGCGCGAGGGCAGACACGCCGGGGCGTGTCCAACCCGAGCGTGGCAAGGAAACGCTATGAGCATCATCGGCAATCCGGACGAACAGGTCTGGAATATGATCCTCCGTCAATTTTCGCACATCGTCCCCGCGGACGAGTCCATACATCAAAACAAAACTGAAAAGGGGTATGTCATCATGAGTAAAGTTGGTATTATCGGCGCCGGCACTATGGGCCAGGGCATCGCCAAGGCGTTCGCCCAGAGCGGCTGGACCGTCGCCCTGTGCGACATCAAGCAGGAGTGGGCCGATGGCGGCAAGGCCAAAATCCAGAAGGGCTACGCCAAGCTGGTGGAAAAGGGCAAGATGGACCAGGCCAAGGCCGACGCCACCGTCGCCGCCATCACCGCGGGCCTGAAGGAGGACCTGTGCGCCGATTGCGACCTGATCGTGGAGGCCGCTTTCGAGGACATGAAGGTCAAGCAGACCACCTTCGGCGAGCTGGACAAGATCTGCAAGGAGGGCTGCATCTTCGCCTCCAACACCTCTTCCCTGTCCATCACCGAGATCGGCAAGGGCCTGAGCCGCCCTCTCATCGGCATGCACTTCTTCAACCCCGCCGACCGGATGAAGCTCATCGAGGTCATCGCCGGCGCCAACACCCCCGCTGAGACCGTGGACAAGATCACCGAGATCTCCAAGGAGCTGGGCAAGACCCCCGTGCAGGTCAACGAGGCCGCCGGCTTCGTGGTCAACCGCATCCTCATCCCCATGATCAACGAGGCCGCTTTCATCAAGATGGAGGGCGTGTCCAACATCGCCGGCATCGACGCCGCCATGAAGCTGGGCGCCAACCATCCCATGGGCCCCCTGGAGCTGGGCGACTTCATCGGCCTGGACATCTGCCTGGCCATCATGGACGTGCTGTACAACGAGACCGGCGACAGCAAGTACCGCGCCTGCCCCCTGATCCGCAAGATGGTCCGGGGCGGCAACCTGGGCGTCAAGTCCGGCAAGGGCTTCTACGTCTACAACGCCGACCGCACCAAGACCGCGGTGGATGAGCTGTAACGATTACAATTTGTAGTATCCTGGCCTGGTAACCACTAGGGATCGTGCAGGCTGGGAATAATACCCAGGTAATTTATTTCACTAAAGAGTCCAGGACGAACCGTTGTTTTGTCCTGGACTTTTTGTGCATTTTTGCACAAATTTACCATGGAAATATGTGGGCTATCCATGGCTGGTGTTTTTAGGCTACATCTCCTTTCCATATCTTGTATCCATGTAAAATTTTGGCGGTTTCTGTCGAACGCTTCTCCTTGCAAGCAGTGATTACTATATGGATAATAGGATCAGATACGAGAAAGGGAGGTGAATTGATCCATGCGGGAATTATTTTTGGAAACCGTGGAACTGGCCGACCAGGCCGGTGCGGTCCGCCGCTTTGACTATTCCATTCTCATTGGAGAGATGGATGTAGGCGCCTACGCCTGTGAGAGCTACGGCGTCAAGGTGTCTGAGCAAGGCGGTGAGGAAGCTTGTGTACCCAACGTAACATGCAGCGCTGCCCGCATTGATGAACTCAGCGGCCTGCTGGTGCGTAATGGGGTAACACCGGCGGCTCTCATTGATGTGGTGTCCGATTGGCTGTAAACTGCCCGACGGTTCTTGATATGAAAAGGACGGGGAGACCTGTGTCTCCCCGTCCTTTTATTCATCACGCAACGCCAATATCTGGCCCGCCAGCCGGTCTGCGGCCTCGGACACACCGTCGAAATTCACGTAAGGATTGTAAATCTGTTCCAACCTGTCATGCGCTTCTTTTGCCTGACTGAGTCCGGAAATCCCCTCGTCCACCAATGCGGCGGCCACCCTCCGTGTAAAACGCAGCCGAGGACGGTTGAGCCGATAGGCGTCGGCGTCCGCCATGGCGTCCAACCGCAGTCGGCGGTGGGCGTGGCCAGGCCACGGGTCCTCTTGGCTGGAACTGACGAAAGCCAGCGACAAACCGGGAAAAATGAGGTGAGCCAGCCGGTCGGGGGCCATAGGGTCTGGACAGGCCACCACATCGTGGTCCATAGCCAAAGCGGCGGTAAGCATAGGATTTAACAGATGGTGCGCCAATCCGTAATTGTCCGCCAGCTCATATACCCGTTCCGCCTGTGCAGACACCGTACCCCAAAGGGTAAAGGCGCCTTTGTGGGTAACGGCAGAGAGAAAACGCTGCCGCGCACTTCCCGTTTTTTGGACAGGCCGCTTCAATTCACGAGAGATGATGCCCGCGGCACGCTTTCCAATGCGCTGCTGAACCTGCGCACTATCCAGCAGCTCAGTCATGTTCCGCCGCAGCTCTCCCGCCGCACCCAGGCAGCGGTATACCCGCTTGTAATGGCCTTGGTACTCCGCCGTGGCGGCTAAAAGTTCCTTTTTCAGGGACTGCAAGCCTGCACGGTCATAGTATTGACTCAAATCAATGTATTGTTCCACCGCGCCGGGGCATTGGGGTTCCACTACGTGGGGCGCCGTACCATCCACCAGCGCCACCCCCAGCTCCGGCAGCAGCACTCCATCCAAGGAATCAGGGTCTCCCGAGCAAAGTACCTGTTCCGTCGCCAGTCCCGCTGCCTGGGCATGCCGTTCCACTCTGCGCATAAAGGTAGATTTACCACTTCCCGGTCCGCCCTTGATGATGTACAGCGCCCGCATATGTACCGGATCGGATAGCTGATGGTATAGGGAATAGAAGCCTGTGGGCGTATTCCCGCCCAGGAAATATTGTATGTTGGGCATTCAAAAGCCTCCTCCAATATTACGACAGCGCCCTCATTCTTTTCGCGGCCCTGCCTTGCGTTTCATTTCAATCTATGTATGGCAAGGGATAATGGTGCGCAGAAGCCGTTGTTCTCCCCTGTTTCAACCCTATTTCCTTCGGCACGTCCGGTATGCGGATGGGACCAGCCAAATCGTCCTCTTTAAACCACTTGCGGCGGCGCGTAAAATGGTGTAGAATGGCATTGCCACAGTCCGTCGGGATTTGACCCGGTCAAAATCCCGGGCGGCTTGTCAAGTCAGACGCTTACGGAGGTGCCAGATGTGTACACAGGAAAACGAAGCCGCCCTCACCGGCCCGTTTGGCCGCTGTTTGTCTTTGCAGGACTGGCTGTCCTTTTGATTGCGGCGTTAATATTTATACTTTTGCCTTTCAGTCAGCCGCCGCCCACCCCGTCTCAGCCCAACCTTCCCGCCACCGCTCAGCCTTCCCCATCTCCCAGCCCGGCGCCCACTACAGAACCCGCCGCCTCAGTCCCGGTCCCTGACCCGGTGGCGGAACTGTTGTCCCAAATGACCTTGCGGGAAAAGGTGTGCCAGCTCTTCATCGTCCAGCCCGCCGACCTGGTCCCCGGCGTGGGCCGGGTCACCGCGGCGGGAGAGAACACCCGAAGGGCGCTGGAGCGGTGGCCCGTGGCCGGAATTCTCTACAACGCCGGCAATCTGGTCTCTCCGGACCAGACCCGCACCATGCTGGCCAACGCTCAGAGCTATTCCAAAATTCCCTTGATTCTAACCGCCGACGAGGAGGGCGGCCGGGTCAACCGCCTGATGAACACCATTGGCACCACTTACATCGGCCCCATGCTCGGCTTCAAGGACCAGGGACCGGACAAGGCGGCGGAGAACGCCCGAACCATCGCCGCCGATATGCGCTCCTTCGGCTTCAACATGGATCTGGCCCCAGTGGCCGACGTGTGGTCCAACCCCAGCAACACCGTCATCGGCGACCGCGCCTATAGCGACGATTTTGAGCAGGCCGCCGCATTGGTTTCTGCCGCTGTGGGCGGCTTCCATGAGGGCGGGGTGGCCTGTTCCCTCAAGCACTTCCCCGGCCACGGCGACACCTCCGCCGACAGCCATTACGGTTCAGTCTACGTCTATAAGACCCTGGATGAGCTGCGCTCGGCGGAACTTGTCCCCTTCCAGGCCGGTATTGACGCCGGGGCGGACGCAGTGATGATGGGCCATCTCATCATCGCCGATGTGGACGATCAGCCCGCCCTGTTCTCTTATGAAATCGTCACGGAACTGCTGCGGGAAGAGCTGGGCTTTGATGGTGTGGTCATCACCGACAGTTTGAAGATGCAGGCTATGACCGACCACTACGGCAGCGGCGATATCGCCGTCAGGGCCGTTCAGGCCGGGGTGGACCTGCTGTTGTGCCCGCAAGACTTGGACGAGGCCGTGACCGCCCTCACCCAGGCGGTGGAGGACGGGACCATTACCACACAGCGGCTGGACGAGAGCGTTCTGCGGATTCTGCGGCTGAAGCTGGACCGGGGCATGATCTCTATTTAGGGCATTTCTCAAAACCGCTGATAAAAGGTATCCACCCCTCCGGGGGTGGATACCCCAATAAGCTCTATTACTATTTTAGAGAGCTGCTATAAGCAGGCGATAGAAAAAACAGACGGCCGCCACGACAGACGGCCGTCTGTTTTCAATTTTTCTCCGCGGAAATTCCCTTCCGCATTCCGCCATACAGCCGCTCCAGCGCCTTGCGCAGAGGCATGAAGAGCAGCAGGGCTATGACAAAATTACCCACGCAGTGGGCAATGTCAAAGGGGATACCGCTGATCCACCAGCTGAGTCCATAGGCCCAGCCGCCCGACAGGATATAGACCGGAGTACACAGCGTCCCAAACAGCAGCCCAAAGGCGGCAGACAGCATGGCCCAGCCAAAGGGGCGGGCCATCCCCCGAAGCAGCCACGCCGCCAAGGCCAGAATTGCCCAGGTGTACAGGTAATTGACGGACCAGAGCTGAATGCCGAAGGTCACAAATTCCAGCAGTACATATACATAGATGGGATACACCGCCTTGCGCCCAAACGTGACGGCGAACAGCATCACCATCAAAGACACCGGCTCTATATTGGCAATTGCCGCCATCACCATTTTTGCCGCAAAGGTCAGCCCGCCCAGGATACCGAACAGCGCCACCTCAGACAGCGCCAGTTTCAGCTTCCGCCTCTTGTAGTTATGCAAGGGTATACACCAGAGAGATGACATCTCCCTCATGGATGGGGGTCTCGCTGGCCCCGGTAACTGTGAGCTCGCCGTTCTGGAGCACCGCCCAGTAAGCTCCGTCCTCATTATAGTCGGCCCGTTCGCCGTCCACCACCAGGATGTACAGCCCAAACTCCGCTTGGTTGTCCTCCACGATGCCCTCACCCACCAGCAGCTTGTCCAGATATTCTTCATCGGTGGAACAGGTGAATGTCTTTTTGCTCTCGTCCTTGTGGACCACCTCTACGGTAATGTTTTTTTCGCCCACGCTGGTCTTGGGGCGGTTGAACCACCACACGGCGGCCAGCGCCGCCACCAGGGCCACCAAAAACGCGGCTAGCAGGACCGTTCTCTTTTTGTTTGTATCCATTTCGCTCTCCTTCCGCCGGCGGAGCTGACGCTCCCCGCTGATTTGATGATAGGCAAAGCCCGCCCCCCTGTCAATCGTAAATATTTGCCCTGCCCGCCCAGGACAAAAAAGTACCTCCGGTCCAGCGCATAAAAAACCAGCCGGCAGGTCACTCTGCCGGCCGGCTGTGTTCAAAATTCCCGGTTTTTGTCGGACAGCACGACCCGCCGCTGGTTGGCCTCCTCCTCCGTCTCCCAAGGGAGCACGTCCCCCGGCTCCTTCAGGTAGCTGAGAATCTGCCAGATCCCCTCCCCGGTGTAGGAGCTGACGTGGAAAATGGGGTTTGCCCCGGCCATCTCCAGCCAGTGGTGGGCCCGTTCAATGTCCCCGTTCTCCTGGTCGATCTGGGTGACGATGCCGATCACAGGCCGGTTGGCGCAGGCCGCCACACAGGGCGGATACAGCGAATAGGGCTCGATGGTGCTCAGCAGCAGGCCCACCACGTCCGCCTCATAGGAGTACAGCGCCAGCGCACGGCCCAGATTGGCCGTCTGGGCGTACTCCCCCGGCGTGTCGATGACCACACTGTGGTGGTTGACATACTGGGTCTTGTGGTAGGCGATGGTGCCGCCCCGCAGGGCCTGGGTGAGGGTGGTTTTGCCGCACTCGCTGCGGCCCACGAACATGATCTTCTTCATGTCTTGGTAATCTCGCACACCGTAAAGCCCAGCTTGTTTTGCAGGAAGCTGGTGATCCCCTGCATGGCCGACTGCACGTTGGAGATGCGCCCGGTGAAGATCAGCGTGCCGCTGAAGCGGTCGATAAAGCCCATCTCCACCTTGGAGGTCTTGAGGGCCACGTCGCCCGCGATGACCGCCGTCTCCGACGGACACAGGCAGCAGATACCGATGGCGGCCTGGGCGTAGTCCACATTGGGGTCCAGCCCCAGCTTTTTGTAGATGATCTCGTCCGGGTTGGCGATGATGTGGGCCAAGGTCACCTGCTTGCCGGGAACCGTCTCCTGAATGAGACGGATCTTACCCTCTGTGGTGGCGCCAAATTTCAACAGGCTGTCAAAGGGTTCTTTATCCATGGCCAGCCACACTCCTTCATGATTTTCTGGATGGGACCGGCCCGGCCGGTTTCATCCCGGCCGGGCTGGTCAAAAAGGTCAGTTCAGCTTTTCCAGCAGGCCCTTGTGAGGCGAGGGGATCACGCAGGTGCTGGTGATATCCCCGGTCTCCGCCAGCTGGGTCAGGCAGTTGTTGACGGCCGACTTCACCGCAGACACCTCGCCCGTGAGGATGAGGTAGCCCTTGCCGCCCAGGCCCCTTGCCACCCGCACTTCCATGAGGGTGACGTTGGACGCCTTGGCCGCGATATCCGCCGCCCGCAC
>CANOBV010000098.1 GCA_947564255.1 uncultured bacterium
TTAAACCGCTTACAAATTCACAAACACCTGCAACGATAGTCCCTAATCCACCGATAACCGCCGCCAACGTTATGATGATGCCCATAGCTTTCTCCTGCTCAAAGTGGTCGCTGATCCACTTGTCAATACCTGTCAGTTCTTCCTCTTCCATAGTCCCATCATCAGATACCTCGGCAGAGTGCATCAACGCTTTCATCCCGTGGACCATAGAGCCGCCAAAAATAAACAATCCCCGGATGAAGGGCAGCTTGGCCGGCCCAGACCGGGCCTTGACCGTCTCCTCAGTGATGTCCAGTTCTCCGTCAGGCTTGCGCACCACAATAGCCCGTTTGCCCGGCCCCTGCATCATGATCCCCTCCAGCAGGGCCTGCCCGCCACAAGTGGTTTTGAAGGGAGTGCAGCAGTTTGTATCTTCTTTCGCCATGGTTTGTTTTTCTCCTTTGCCCACACTGAAAGGCAGTATACCAAAAACTGCCCTGTATTGCAAACAATTTTAGAACCCCTGTTTTATCTTTCCGAGCCGTTACACGCTCTCCACCCCGATTGGCAGACGGATGGTCACCACACAACCGCCACCGGAGGCATTGCCGATGTCCAGGGTGCCATTGTGACTGTTGACGATCTCGTCACACACCGCCAAGCCGATACCGGACCCTCGGGCTTTTGAGGAACCTTTATAAAACTTGTATTTAATGAAAGGCAGCTCCTCCTCAGGCACACCGGGGCCATGGTCCCGGATGCGGATAACCACATTTTCTTCCTCGCGCCCCACCGAAACCTCCACCCGGCCTCCAGACCCGCCGTGCTTGTCCGCATTGTCCAGCAGGTTGCAGAACACCTGACGCAGACGCTCCGGATCTCCGCTGATAATGGGCACCTCCTCCTGACACTCAGCGTAATCCAGCTCCAGTTCTTTCCGGCGAAAAAATTCCCGGTAAGTGTATACTGCGTCTTCCAGCTCCGCCAAAATATCGATGGGTTCCACCGACAGATTGAACCGTCCCGTTTCCATTCGGGAGAATTCCAACAGTTCCTCCACCATACGAGTAAGACGTTGCGCCTCGGACACAATAATACCCATCCCTTTTTTCACATCGGCGGCATCCCGGACTTCTCCATTGCACAGGGTCTCCGCCCAACCGTTGATGGCGGTCAAAGGGGTCCGCAGTTCATGGGACACAGAGGAGATAAATTCCGACTGGGTGCGCTCCGCCTGGTCAATTTTCATCGACATGTCGTTGATGCTGTCTACCAGCTCACCCATTTCATCGTCGGACTTTTTCTCCATCTGCACGCCGTAGCTGCCCGCCGCGATACGCTTGGCGGTTTCGGTGACCCGAATCACCGGGTCCAGCACCGATTTGATAAAATACGAAGCCACCAATCCCATTATCAGCAGTATTACCAATCCCACGGACGAAGTCACCGCCACAATGCGCAGCATCTGGTCTTCCACCTGGCGAAGAGACGTGACCATGCGTACTACTCCCACCACCGTGTTGTTATACACCACAGGGGCTGATGCCGATACAATGTGGTCTCCGGTACTGTCATCCGCCCCTGTAAACGTCTCCACCCGCTTACTGGTGATGGCTGCGGACACGTCGAAACTGTCCACGCTGGCTCCGGATATGTCCATCATGGAAGACATAACGACCCGGCCGCTGGAGTTGAGGATTTGAACTTCAATGTTATCTTTCTCCTCAAACTGGTTTACAAACTGCCTGGCATTGGACAGGTAGGTGGTCTCGGTATAGTTACGAAACATTCCGGCGGCTGTCTGGGCTTTATTTTCCAGCGTCGCCAAAATGGTAGAACTGTAGTAGCTGTACATAGCCAGGGAGAAAGCGCTCACCGCGATGGACACCACCACCAGGGTAACCGCCAAAGTGTTGAGCAGCCAGCGTCGGCGCAGACGGCCCCGCGGCCTGTTGGAAGCTGCGGCCTCAGGCTGATTCTCTTCTGCTTTTCTCTCCTCGCGCTTGGGCGATATAGGCAAATTCTTTCGGCGCTTCCGGCGCCCCTCTTGGTCCATCCATCTCCCCCCTTCCCGTTTACGGTATTTCCAAAATCGAAAGCTTTACACTTCCCACTCGTACCCGTACCCCCACACTGTGCTGATATGGGCCGGATTCTGCGGGTCATCCTCCAGTTTGATGCGAAGGCGACGGATATTCACATCCACAATCTTCAATTCACCCAAATACTCTTTGCCCCAAACAGCCTCTAAAATCTCTTCTCGGGCCAAGGCCCTCCCTGGATTCTCCATAAACAGTTTTACAATGGCATACTCCACTTGGGTCAGCTTTACCCGTTTCCCGTTTTTTTCCAGCGTTCGATTCCGGGTATTCAACAGAAATGGAGGGTGGCTCAGTTCGTCCACATCGCGCACAGGCAAACCGCCAGTCCGGCGAAACAGCGCATCCACCCGGGCGGTCAGTTCCGCTGGAGAAAAAGGTTTGGTCACGTAATCGTCCGCTCCAGTCATCAGCCCGCTCACCTTATCCATCTCCTGCGTACGGGCAGTAAGCATAATGATGCCCATTTGAGAGTTCCCCGCCCGAATTCGACGGCACACCTCAAAGCCATCCATCTCCCCTGGGAGCATAATGTCCAGCAGGGCCACCTTTACATCAGGGTTCTTCTGAATCAGTGCCAGCGCCTCCTCACCAGTACCGGCTTCAATCGTATCATAACCCGCCCGCTTCAGGTTGATGACCACAAAGCTGCGGATGTTAGCCTCATCCTCCAAAACCAGAACTTTGCGCATGTATTTTCCCTACTTTCTAATAGTCATCGGCGCTGTTCCCCCAAACTGGGCGCAACCGCTGGAGCGCCTGCCCTGTTACCATACTCCGCTTGCCTGCCACCGCTCAGCGCTCACCTGCTGGACCATGCGGCGGTGATTGGTTTGAAGCGCTGCATCAACCCCGCTTCATCCAAACCGCAGTCCCAAACCTTCACATCCAGAGAGGCACAGTAAATTGTGGCGCTGTCACTGTACAGCACCATCCTCCCCGGCTGTTTAGACCGGGCAGTGCGGTTACTTCCCGTGAGACGGTAGATGGTGAGAAACCGTTTCGGCTCTTCCTCCCGGTCAGGCCAGTAATAAAAAACCACCGCTCTCTCTCCCCGGCCGCTGAGTCCATCATCCCGAACCACAGTAATATTGTTGATATCCCAGCCATTGGGCAGAGTCAGGTACCACCCATCGGTAAAAGAATGGTAGGTGATGCCGCTGGTGGCGCTTTTGCCGTTGGAGTCAATCTGCTGCCAGTAAATAAGGTACTGGCTGCCGGCATCCTCCGGGTCCGGCGCAGTCAGCAGCTGAGGCCGTGGAATCTCCAGCACCCCGTCGCCATTGATGTCGGTGGTGGTGGCCTCCGTGTTAGTCCATGAGGTGGCCAGGCTTACGCCGCTCTCCATGTCCCTGGTCACGTTGATCAATCCCATCTGGTCCAGCGTGAGCACATCGGTGACGTATCCATTTTCCAGCTCCAGTGTGACGTACACCCCCAACCGCTTGTCCGCCAACAAACCAGATTCTGCCCGAACCACATCCTTCAGCCCGTCAGACAACGCCCCGGTAGAGGACAGCGCCAGCACCCCGTTCTGATAATCATAGTACTCCGCTACATTGTACCCTTCTCCGGTGGTATCCTGTTGGAAAACTACCAGCTCCCAGCAGCCGTCTTGATCCAGGTCAACCGTGATATACCCTTCATTGTAGGTGGTACTCATCAGTTCGTTGGCTCCACTGCCGGTAAAATTGTACGCGGCCAGCATGTGTACCCCAGCGCTGTGCTGCCAGCTGACGATAAGCTCCCGACTCCCATCACCGGTAAGGTCCTCATAGGCCACAGAATTGATGGCGGTGCCATCCCCGGAAAGCATAGCGGACTGCCGGTAAGTCTGGTCCGCCCCCTGCCGGAACAGGCACACCCGCATTGGTTTCTCCTCCGCAGAGGTTACCCGCAGAAACACTGCCGCCGTCTCCTGCTCCCCATCGCCGTCCAGGTCCAAAAGCTGGATGGTGGAGGTACTGCTGCCATAGTTAATGGTGGCGTACTCCGCCCCCAATTCCCGCATGGTATCATCAATGGCGTTTTGGAGGTCCCGATACTCCTGGGGCAGGATTGGCAAAGCATATAAATCATCCACCGGTTTGAAAATGCAGCCGCTCAGGCACAGCGACATAACTGCCCCCAGCAGCAGCAAAAAACCCCGTTTCATCTCTCCTCCCCCTTCCTCGCAATTACAGTTGGGAATTATTATAACACAGTTTTTTCCTCCTGCCTATGGATTTTTTGTGAATGTGAAAAATTTTGGACGTAGAAACAGCCCGTCGAAAAACGGCCTGTCTGGCGCGGTGCCAGACAGGCTGAGGCCGCGCTTTTCAGCCCAGGCTTTTTGCTTACGCTGTTTTATGCGTTGTTCAAACATTGACTTTAGAGCGTTTCTCAAAATTGCTGATAAAGTATCCACCCCCGGAGGAGGTGGATACCCAAATAAGCTCTATTGCTATTTTAGAAAGCTGCTATAAGGAACATCCAATATAATCGGCAAGAGCGATTTGCGGCAGATTCTGCCGCAAAAGCGCCGCAGTCAATTTATTCAGAGGCTCCTTAATATTGATATTTTTTCCGCAAGGCCCACAAAAACATCGCCGTCACTGCCACGGCCAGTACCTCCGCTGCTACAATGGACAGCCAGATGCCGTCCACTTTCCAAATCAACGGAAAAATCAGCACCGCCGACACCTGGAACACCAGAGTGCGCAGGAAGGAAATGGCCGCCGACACCAGCCCGTTGTTCAGCGCGGTGAAAAATGAAGAGCCGAAGATGGCAAACCCAGAGAACAGAAAAGAGAATGAAAATATGAAAAAAGCCTGAGTAGTAAGCTCCAGCAAGCCCTGGTCGTACCCCACAAACACCAGTGACAGGGGCCTTGCCAGCAGCTGGGCCGAGGCGAACATGGCTGCGGCGAATGCCGTGACCACCACCATACTCCGGCGGCGCAGGCCCTGCAGTTCCTCATGGTTCTGGGCTCCATAGTGGTAACCGATCACCGGGGCTGTTCCCACCGAGTAGCCGATGAACACCGCCTGGAACACCAGGCTGACATACATCAGCACCCCATAGGCCGCCACACCGTCCTCCCCGGCGTAGCGCAGCAGCTGAGCATTGTACAGCATGCTCACCACCGAGCCGGAAATACTGCTCATCAGCTCCGACGAACCGTTGGTACAGGTTTTCCACAGCGCCTTCCAGTCCAAACGGCTCCCGCCCAGCCGCAAAAGGCTGGAATTTGGGCGGGCAAAGTAAACCAGCGGCACAACGCCGCCCACACACTGGCTTAAGGCTGTGGCTGCGGCGGCCCCCTCCAGTCCCCAGCGGAACACCGCCACAAACAGGGCGTCCAGCACCATATTCGTGACCCCCGCCGCCACCGTCACAACCAGCCCCAGCGCGGGCTTTCCCGCCGTGGCGAACAGGCACTGAAACTCAAACTGGAGAATGAACGCCGGGATGGCCAACAGAATGACTCGGGCGTAGGTGACGCTGTCCTCCAGCAATTGACCCCGGGCCCCCAGAAGCACCGCAATGGGCCGGATAGACAACAGCCCCAGCACGCCCAATACCGCACCACACACAGCAGAAGCATAGACAATGAGAGAGAATATCCGGTTAGCCTCCTCCGGTTTTCTCTCTCCCAGAGTTTTGGCGATGAGGGCTCCGCCGCCGGTGCCGAACATAAAGCCCGCACAGCCTAATATCATCAGCACGGGGTAAATGAAATTCACGGCGGTAAAGGGAATCTTCCCCGCAAAATTGGACACAAAATAACCGTCCACCACACCATAGATGGAGGTGAATACCATCATCACAATAGACGGCAGGGTGTAGTGAAAAAGCTTAGAAAAGGTAAAGTGGTCCGACAATTGGATTTTCATACTATCCTCCCGGGCCGGCACGCTCTGCCGCCCCTTTCTGTTTTTGAAATCGGTTCAGCCTCTCCCGAAAGGCGTCCAGATACCGCTGGGTCAGCCGGAGGTACTGCTCCACCTCCTCCGGGGTCCAGGCTGCAAAAATCTCGCTTTCCAGTTCCATCAGGGGAACGGCGGTCCGCCTGGCCAGTGCCCAGCCCTTTTCCGTCAGGCACGCGTCTTTGCTCCTGGAGCCGGAGGATTCCAGATAGATCATCCCCGCCGCCTCCAGTTTGCGCACGGCGGAATTGATGGTCTGCTTGCTGACGCCGTACTGGCGGCAGATGTCCCGGAGAGGGCAGCGCCCCTCCCCGCCGCATAGTGCGTACAGAACATTCATCTCGCTGTCGGACACACCCAGCCGCACCGAAGCCTCGTGATAGACCCTGTCGGTCTCCCCCAGCAGCTGATTGAAGCGCCTCATCGTGCTGGACAGCGGAGCATCCATAGCGCGTCCCTCCTTGTCCGAAATCGTACCTTATATTTTAGTACGAAATCGTACAAAAAACCAGAGTCGTTTTTTACAAATCGGACCTGTACTTTCTCCACGCGGCGTGCTACATTTTTCACAGATTGCGGAGATAAAAACACAGTCCCCGTCGGGTAGTCGGGGCGCGGGGGTCCACCCTCCCGCCAGTAACCTGCCTCCTTGGTTGTCCCTTTTCCGCAGAAAAAAGCACAAGGGGCGTTGAGCCCCCTGTGCTCTCACTTTTTTCGTTTTCAGACGCGAACGCCTCATGCTCTCCTGTTTGTTCTCATTAGATCTCCCGTTTTTCCGCCCGCAGAACGATGTCCTCCCGCTCCACGGCCAGACATAGGGTGTCCCCCGCCGTCAGCCCCTCGGACAGCAGCAGGTCAGCGGCGGGCTCCTCCACCCTCCGGCGCACCGCCCGGCGGATGGGCCGGGCCCCCTGTTCCCGCTCGCCGCCGGGGTCGGCCAGCAGGGTCACAGCCTCCCATTTTGCGTCCAGCTCCACCCCCAGCTCAGACAAACGGCCCCTCACACCCCCCAACATACGCAGGGCGATGCGCTCCAAGTCCTTCCGCTCCAGGCGGTCGAACAAAATCACCTCGTCCAGGCGGTTGAGGAACTCCGGCTTGAACCGGCCCTTCAGCTCCGCCATTACCGCCTCCCGGCGCTTGTCATCGGAATTGCCTCCGGCAAATCCCAGGGGGGGCGATTTGCTCACCAGCTTCTGGGCCCCCACGTTGGAGGTCAGCACCACCACCGTGTTGCGGAAATCCGCCTTCCGGCCCTGGCCGTCGGTGAGCTGGCCGTCCTCCATCACCTGGAGGAGGATGTTCTGCATATCGTCGTGGGCCTTCTCCAGCTCGTCGAACAGCACCACCGACCAGGGGCGGCGGCGGACCTGCTCGGTGAGCTGGCCCCCCTCCTCGTGGCCCACGTAGCCCGGGGGCGAACCCACCAGCCGGGAGGCGGCGTGCTTTTCCATATACTCGGACATATCGAAGCGGATCAGCGCGTCTTCACTGCCGAACAACGCCGCCGCCAGGGCCCGGCACAGCTCCGTTTTGCCCACCCCGGTGGGCCCCAGAAACAAGAATACCCCCACCGGCCGGTTAGGCTCCTTCAGCCCCACCCGCCCACGGCGGATGGCGGCGGCCACGGCGGACACCGCCCTGTCCTGCCCCACCACCCGGCGGTGGAGCTCCCCCTCCAGCTCCAGCAGGCGCTTGGCCTCCCCCTTGGTGATGGATTCCAGCGGGATGCCCGTCCACTGGGACAGCACCGCCGCGATCTCCTCCCTGCCCAGCTCGTGGGCGGTCCCACCCTTCTGGCGGGTCTGCTTCCGGTCCAGCTCCCGGCGGAAATCCGCCTCCGCGTCCCGGAGGATGGCCGCCCGCTCAAAATCCTGCATGGCGATGGCCTGGGCTTTCTCCCTGGCCGCCCGCTCCGCCCGGTCGGACAGCGCCCGGAGGGAGATGGGGATCTCCTCCTCCACCCGCATCCGGGCCGCCCCCTCGTCGATGAGGTCGATGGCCTTGTCCGGCAGGAAGCGGTCGGGGAGATAGCGCTGGGACAGCTCCACCGCCGCGTCGATGGCCCCGTCGGAGATGGACAAACCGTGGTGCTCTTCATACCGGCGGCGCAGGCCCCGCAGGATGGCCTTGGCCTGATCCGGGGTGGGCTCCGCCACCTTCACCGGCTGGAACCGGCGCTCCAGGGCCGCGTCCTTCTCGATATATTTGCGGTACTCCTCCAGGGTGGTGGCCCCCACCACCTGGATCTCCCCCCGGCTCAGGGCGGGCTTGAGGATGTTGGCCGCGTCGATGGCCCCCTCGGCGGACCCCGCCCCCACGATGTTGTGCAGCTCGTCCAGGAACAGGATCACGTTCCCCGCCCGGCGCACCTCGGCCAGCACCTGGTTCACCCGCTCCTCGAACTCGCCGCGGTACTTGGTCCCCGCCACCATGGACACCAGGTCCAGGCTCAGCAGGCGCTTGCCCCGCAGGGGCTCGGGCACCGCCCCGGAGGCCATGCGCAGGGCCAGTCCCTCCGCCACGGCGGTCTTACCCACGCCGGGCTCCCCGATAAGGGCGGGGTTGTTCTTGGTCCGCCGGGCCAGGATCTGGATTACCCGGCCCACCTCCTGCTCCCGGCCCACCAGAGGGTCCAGCGCCCCCAGCGCCGCCATCCGGGTCAGGTCCCGGGAAAAACGGTCGGTGAGGCGGGTTTCCGCGCCCTCCCGGGTCCTGGGCCGCTCGTTCTGGTATAACGCCTGGGGGTCGCCCCCCGGCCTGCCCGCAGTATTTTGGGGCTGCTGGCGCCCCTTGTCCCGATCCATCATAAAAAAACCCCGCAATCTTTGAA
>CANOBV010000099.1 GCA_947564255.1 uncultured bacterium
CGCAGGATTTCTACGAGTTTCCTCTTTGTAGCAACACAATAGTCTCCACATGGGCAGTCCGGGGGAACAGATCCACAGCCTCTGCCCTGGCCGTAACATAGCCCAGCCCGCCAAATCGCTTCACATCCCTGGCCAGGGTGGCCGGGTCACAGGAGACATAAACCACCCGTTCTGGGCTCATACGGGCGATGGTATCCACCACCTCCGGAGACAGTCCCTTCCGAGGCGGATCCACCACAACTACATCGGGGCTTACACCCTCTCGCTCCAGACGCACAGCCAGCTCGGCGGCATCGCCGCATTCAAAACGGGTTTTGCTTTGAAGTCCGGCTCGTTGGGCATTTGCCCTGGCGTCCATCACCGCCTGAGGCACCGCCTCCACCCCGATGACCTGCCTCGCGCACTCTGCCAGGGCAAGACTGATGGTACCGATGCCGCAGTACAGTTCCACCACCATCTCCGTTCCAGTGAGCGCCGCAAAATCCAGCACCCGGCGGTAGAGCACTTCTGTCTGAGCCCGATTCACCTGGAAAAAGGAGGGCACCGACAACCGAAAGCTATGGCCGCACAGCTCTTCCTCCAACCAGTTTCGACCCCAGAGAGTGCGGTATTCATCTCCTAAAACCACATTGGTCTTTCTTGTGTTTACCGACAAAACCACCCCGGCCACAGCCGGGACGGCGGTTCGCAGGGCCGCCGTCAGTTCCTGCTCATGCGGAAGCTTTTTTCCGTTGGCCACAACACAGCACAGCGCCTCCTCCCGGGAATTGGTGCGCAAAAAGAGGTGGCGAATCAACCCCCGGCCCGTCCGTTCATCGTAGGCGGGGATATGGAACCGCTCCATCCAGTCCTTGACAGCGGCGCGGCAGGCGGTGTCCAGCTCCGGCTGGAGCAGACAGTCCTCAATGTCTATCACCCTGTGAGTGCGTCTCTGATAATAGCCGACGGCCCCATCCGCCACGGGAAACTGCACTTTATTCCGGTAGCGCAAAATCGTTCTCGCCCCATGTATGGTGGGAACCGGAAGATCCACACCCCCGATTCGCCGCAGAGCGTCCTCTACCCTCCGGCGCTTGGCCTCCAGTTCCTCCTCATACGCCATATGGCGGAATTGACAGCCTCCACATATTCCATAGCAGGGGCAGTCCGGCTCCACGCGGGCGGGCGATGGTTCCAGCAGCGCCTCCACACGCCCCCAGGCCGCGTTATGTCCGATGTGTTCAATCAACACATCTACCCGTTCACCACGAAGGGTTCCCTTGACAAATACGGCAACACCCTCAATCCGGGCCACACCCTCTCCGCCGCTGGCATAACCCTCTATGACGGCGGCGTAAATTCCACCTTCCTTCAGCATGAAAGCTGCCCCCCTCCCCCTGCCTTGTGCAGTTTGTGGAGCTCTTTTTTTCGCCGGTTGGAAAACCGGTCCTCCTCACTGTACACACAGCCGCAGTATTTCTGCATGTACAGACCCAATGCGCGGGCCTCTTCCTGACCCTCCCGGAAACGGGGACGGAAATCACAGGGCATAAACTCCACCCCATATTTATCTCCCATTTTTTCCCCTATGGCGCAGATCAGCTCCCGGTTTTGGTATGGGGATACCAGCAGGGTGGTGGAAAAACACTTAAACCCGTTTTCAGCGGCGTATTGAGCGGTACGTTCCATCCGGCAGGTATAGCAGTACCCACAGCGGCGGCCGCTGTCTTGGGCCACGGCGGCGGTGAACTGGCGCAGGCCGTAGAAATCCTCCTCCCGCAGGTCCAGGCCGATGTCCCGGGCGTACTGCCGCAGGGTGTCCCGCCGGGCCTTGTACTCCAGGAAGGGGTGGATGTTGGGGTTATACCAGAAGCCGGCGGGCTCCGTCCCCTCCTCCCGCAGCATTTTTATACAGGCCACCGAACAGGGGGCGCAGCAGATATGGAGCAGCAAGCTCATGGGAGAGCCTCCTTTTTTGCGGAATGGGACAGCCGGGACCGGGGCCCCGGCCGCCGCGATGTGCAAGGGACCGCGGGCGCGCTGAACCGGCGGCTCCTCAAGGCAGAATATCCAGGCCGGAGAGAATGCTATACATCTGCGCGGCGGCTTCCTCCCGGAGGACGGGGGCGGAGGGATCAATGGACTCAAAGGGGGCGTACAGCAGGGTCCCCCGGCCGTTTAGGGCGGTCTCCAGCCCGGCGTCCAGCAGGAGCACGCTGTTCCAGGCCCAGTCGGAATAAGAAGACAGCTTGACCTGGACCGCAGCGGGCAGGCGGGTGTTCTCCAGCGCCCCGCCGTACTCGTCCAGGGAGAAGTTGAGGAAGCGGGCCGTCCGGCCCATGATGGTGAGAAATTCCTCCTGGGTGAGGGCGCCCTCGGGGTTGAACCGGTCCCCGCCCACGCCGTTGACCAGCCCCAGCTCCGCCATGGCGTTCACCCCGCCGGCGTACCAGGCGTCCGGGGCCACGTCGGAGAAGGGGGAGGTCCCGGCGGAGGTCACGTTGAGCACCCGGGCCAGCATAACGCACAGCTGGGCGCGGGTGAGCTGCTCTTTGGGGCTGAAGCCGCCGCCTCCGGTGCCGCCAAGCAATTTATAGGTTCCCATGGCGTTGATGGCGTTGGCGTAAGGGCTGTCGGCCACATCGTTGAACCAGCGGCTGTCGTAGTCCAGTCCCAGCTTTTCCGCCGCCTGGGCGGGAGTGCACAGGTTAAAAACGCCGCCGCTGTAAAACACCTCCATCTGTGGAGACAGGGAGGACAGAAGGGCGGCAATTACCTCCTCATCCGCCTTCGGGTCGATATAAAAGGGCTCAATTCCCGGCATGACGCACAGCGAGGAAGTTTCCTCACTGCCGCCCGTGAGGGCCTCGGCCACCGCATAAGCGTAGCCGTCATCCACCAACAGGGTCGGAATAACGCCGATGCGGTCGGTGGTGCTTCCGCCCGCCCCATAAAACCGGTGGGCGGTAACTTTCAGACAGTCGCCATCAAAATACGCGGGGGCGGAGCTGTCATCCAGAACAATCTGGGCTACGCCCTTGCCATAGGTGCGGCTTCCGACGAGTATACCCCTGTCCGTATCCCGGACGCCGGAGGCCAAAAGCTCCGAGGCGCTGGCACTGACGCCGTCAACCAACACGATAAGCGGCTTTCGGGTGAGGCGGGCGTCATACCCGGCATAGCCGCCCACCTCGCCGTCCCCGTCCTCCAAATAAACGTAACGCCCCGGACCGTTGAGCGCGGCCATCACGTCCAAAGCGGAGTTGGTGTACCCGCCGGTATTGCCGCGCAGGTCCACCAGCCAGCAGTTTACCTGACTGTCATATTCTTTGAGACCGTCGGCGAAAAGATTTCCCGTATCTGTTCCAAAGCTGTTGCAATCCACGTAGCCGACGCCGCCCTCCAGCATAATGAACTGGGTGTTTGGAAGCTTGACCGTCCGGCGGGTGGCGGTAAAGCGGAGGACCTGTCCATCGCGCAAAACGGTGAGAGCCACTTGGGTGCCCTCATCCCCCACAACCAGCTCCCGGTGGCTCTCATCGGCGGGCACGCAGGATACGCCGTCCACCGCTGTGATCAGGTCGCCGGACCGAAGCCCCGCTTTCTGTGCTGGACCGCCGTCCACCAGGCGCTCTACCAACATTCCCTCCTGGGTATATTGGATGGTGACGCCGATTCCGACAGTGTTTACCTCCCGCTCCACGTAGTCCAAAAAGTCCTGATACTCCGCGGCGGTCATGTAACCGGTGTATGGGTCGCCCAGTATTTCAAACAGCTCATCCAGCGTGGCCGCGCCGTAGGCCGCGTCGGGTACGCCGTAATAATAGTTCTCCTCCAGCAGTTCCAGCGCCTGAGGCACCGTGAGGGCGGAGGCGGGGGCGGTGAGCAGCACCAGCGCCAGCAGCGGGGCTGCGAGACGGGTCATATATTTTTTCATGGGCGGTTCTCCTTTGTTCGGCTGTTCAGCGGCCGTGTTTTGTAAATTGACAAATGGGAAAGGCTATAGTAAAGTAATTATACCATAATATCACAGGGTTGGGGTGAACAAAATATGACGGAGTTTTCAGAATTTTCCTTCCCATCCAAGGACGGGGTGCACAAAAACCACGTGAGCTTGTGGACGCCGGAGGGACCGCCCAAAGGAGTGGTTCAGATTGTACACGGCGTGGCGGAATACGCCGGCCGGTACGGCCACTTCGCCCAGTATCTGGCGGACCGCGGCTTCGCGGTGTGCGGGGAAGACCATCTGGGCCATGGCAAGACGGTGGACGACGGCAAATACGGCTATTTCGGCAAGAAGGACGGCTGGACCCTGGTGACCGCCGGCGTGCGGCAGCTGCGGGTGCTGATGGGGGAAAAGTATCCCGACACGCCCTACTTCCTGCTGGGCCACTCCATGGGTTCTTTCCTGGCCCGCACGTATCTGTGCGCCTACCCCGGTACGGTAGACGGCTGTATCTTGTCCGGCACTGGACAGGAGAAGCCCGCCCTGGTGGCAGCGGGGAAGGCGGTGGCCTCCGCCATCTGCGCGGTGAGGGGGCCGGAGACGGTGAGCCCCCTGGTAGACAAACTGTCTCTGGGGGCGTATAACAAGCAGTTCGCCCCCAACCGCACCAGCGCCGACTGGATCTGCCGGGACGAGTCGGTGGTGGACGCCTACTTGAAGGACCCCTTCTGCACCTTCAAACCCACCGCCGGGATGTTCCGGGACATGATGGGTGGCCTGCAGTACATTGCCAGTCAGGAGGCCCTGTCCCGAATGGACCCATCCACTCCAGTCTACCTGTTCTCCGGCGACCGGGACCCGGTGGGGTCCAACGGAGAGGGCGTCAAAAAAGTGTACGGTTTTTTCAAGGACTACGGCACCCGGGACCTGACCATGAAGCTCTATCCCGGCGGACGGCATGAAATGCTCAACGAGATCAACAAGGGCGAGGTTTACGCCGACGTGCTGGCCTGGCTGGAGCGGCATGTCTGAGAAAGCTTCTGACAAAATCGGCAAGAGGCTTTTTCCCTAATGAGGCGGAATTCCACAGGAACAATCGGTTTTATTGCAAAGAGGCTCAGTGAAGCTGCGGCGGAAAATATCCGCCGGCCGCCGCAGACGATTTGTTCTGAGGTCAAAAGTACCGGGCACAGCGGCGTCATGCCAAGAGAAACTCCACAAGAGAGGCCATCGGCTCTCTCTGACGGCGTCCTCTGACGGCAGCGTCTCTTGTGCCCGGTACTTTTTATGTCTTTACGGGTTTGCGCAGAAACTGGAATTTGGTCTCCGAGCACACCACCGCCAAAAAGATGAGCAGAAACCCCAGGTACATCAGCGGGGAGGGGTTCTCCGCCCCGAACAGCACCGAGAAGGCCACCCCAAAAGGGGCCTCCAGGCTGAGCAGCAGGGCGGCGGAAGAGGGGTCGGTGTACTTCTGCCCCACGTTTTGAAACAGCAACGCCACGGCGGTGGCGGCAATGGCCAGATACAGCAGCACCCACCACGCCCGGAGAGGCAGGCCGTCCACGGGGATTCCACGGGTGAAGAGCGCTCCGGCCCAGCAGCACACAGCCGTGACGGCAAACTGGAACACCGTGAGCAAAAAGATATCCCTGCCCTGAGAAAACTTGGACACCGACACAATGTGGCAGGCGTAGAGGAAGCCGGAACACAGCGTGAGCAGGTCGCCGCCGGACAGAGACAGTCTCCCGTCCCATGACACAAAGCCGATGCCTGCCACACACAGCAGAGCGGCCAGCACATTCCAGCGGGACGGCCTCAGCCGGTCCACCGCCCAGTACAGAAAAGGGACAATAACGCAGTACACAGCGGTGAAAAATGCGTTTTTCCCCGGCGTGGTGCCCATCAGCCCATAATTCTGCACCGCATAGGCGGCAAACATCAGCACACCCATCACGCCGCCCCGCCACAGGTATCCCAGATCCATGGTGTCCCAGCGCTTCCAGAACACCAGAGCCAGAATGCCGGCCGCCAGGGAAAATCGGAAGGCCAGGAGAAACATCAAATCCACGTCGTCCAAGGTGTCCTTCAAAATAAAAAAGGTGGAGCCCCAGATAAGGGTGGCCAGGACAATCATGGGCTTTGCCAGTTTTTTCAGGGTCTGTTCGCTCATGTACATTCAACTCCAGGTTTTCAAAAATAGCGGAATGTGGTATAATACCCGAAATACGGCTGTTATATTTAGCTTCACCCCAGTGAGCAGATTCCTGCCGACGGGAACGAGGTGCTTTTATGCTTGCTCAGACCTTTTTTGACAGAGATACCGTGGACGTCGCCCAGGCCCTGGTGGGTAAATACCTGGTGCGGCAGTATGACGGTATTACCCTGTGCGCCCGCATTACCGAGACGGAGGCCTATGTCGGCCGGATAGATAAGGCGTGCCACGCCTACAACTACCGCAAAACAGAGCGGACCAAAACGCTGTACGCTCCGCCGGGGACGGCCTATGTATATCTCATCTATGGAATGCATTGCTGCCTCAATTTTGTCACCGAACGGGCGGGGGAACCGGCAGCGGTGCTCATCCGGGGGCTGTCCCCCGGGCACAACCAGGATATCATAGCAGAAAACCGCTTTCATTGCAAGTGCGCCGACATGACCGCCTATCAAAAAAAGAACTTTCTCAACGGTCCGGGCAAGGTATGCGCCGGGATGAACATCGACCGTTCCCTCAACGGGCTGCCATATGGCTCAAAAGAGCTTTTTGTCTGTGAAACCCCGGCAGAATTCGGATTTCCCACCCCGTCGGATGACCTGAGACCGCTGGAAGTCAAAGCGGGCAGGCGCATCGGCATCGACTACGCGGAGGAGGCCGTCGATTTCCCCTGGCGTTTCTACCTGTAAGGGAGGCCGCTTGACGGGCCGCCGTCCATTTGGTAAAATAATGGAACACTGTCATTCAGCGAAACAAAAAGCGGAACGCTTTTGGAGGTCAGGCCATGCGCGGCAACACCCTTTACATCGTAGTGCCCTGCTATAATGAGGAGGAGGTGCTCCCCGAAACCGCCCGGCGGCTGGGGGACAAGCTCCGCAGCCTCATGCGCGCCGGAAAAATCAGCCCGCGCAGCCGGGTGCTGTTCGTCAACGACGGCTCCAAGGACAGAACCTGGGAGGTCATTGCCAAACTCCACATGGAAAATTCCCTGCTGTGCGGGGTGGACCTGTCCCGAAACCGAGGGCACCAGAATGCCCTGCTGGCGGGGCTCATGACCGCCGGGGACAAAGCGGACATGGTCGTCTCCATGGACGCCGACCTCCAGGACGACGTGGATGCGGTGGACGCCATGGTGGACAAGTATCTGGCTGGAATCGACATCGTATATGGTGTACGCTCTTCCCGAAAAACGGACACTTTTTTCAAACGCACCACTGCCGAGGCGTTTTACCGTCTGATGAATCTCTTGGGGGCGGAGACGGTATTCAACCACGCCGACTACCGGCTTATGTCCCGCCGGGCGCTGGAAGGGCTGGCTCAATTTAAAGAGGTCAACCTGTTTCTTCGGGGCATCGTGCCCATGGTCGGCTATTCTTCCGACACAGTGGAATACGAGCGGGGCGAACGGTTCGCCGGAGAGAGCAAGTATCCCCTGAAAAAAATGGTGTCCTTCGCTCTGGAGGGAATTACTTCTTTGTCGGTGAAGCCTTTGCGGATGATCACCGGACTGGGATTCCTGGTGTTTTTCGCTTCACTCATCATGATTATATATAATGTGGTCCGCTGGGCTACCGGGAATACCGTCACCGGCTGGGCCAGCATCGCCTGCTCCGTGTGGCTCATCGGGGGACTGATTCTGCTGTCCCTGGGTGTCATCGGAGAGTATCTGGGCAAACTGTATCTGGAGAGCAAAGGCAGGCCCCGGTTCCTCATCCGGCAGGTTCTGGACGAAGGGGACGGGGAGTAAAACTGAGTAAATTTTTTGACAAAGTATTAAACCTTTCTAAACAATGGGCAAATCCTCTTGCAATTTTCACCAGGAACGCATAAAATAGCACCAGTGGAAATGAGGCGGCGGATTGGACACCGCCGCTGGGCGGCCCACATTACAATCAGGAGGTAAACTACCATGAGCATTGATTTTGAAAGCCTGAAGGACAAAGCTGTGGTTCTCGCCCAGTCCGGCGTGACCAAGGCCAAGGAACTCACCGAGACCGGTATCGCCAAGGCGAAGGAGCTGGCCGACACCGGCGCCACCCGCGCCAAGGAACTCACTGAAATCGGCAAGCTGAAGGTAAACAACTCCGCTGAGCAGGAGGCTATCCGCAAGGCTTATTCTGAGCTGGGCAAGCTGTACTACGCAGAACGGGGCTCCGCCCCTGAGGCGGCCTATGCCGACGCCTGCCAGCGCATCACCGACGCGATGGCCCGTATCTCCTACAACAACGAGCGTATCGCGGATATCAAGGCCGCCGGACAGCTCACCGACGAGGAAGTGGAAGCCGTGGAGACGGATGCCGAGGACGCGCCCTGCTGCTGCGAGGCCAAGGAAGACGAGCCTTGCTGCTGCGAGACCTCTGCTGAGGACGAGGACAAAACTGAGTAAGACGCGAAAAGCTGGCTCCGGCCGCTGTAGGAGGAGTAACTCGAGAAAGTGAACAAGGAAACCCGCCAGCCCTTGTAATATCAGGGGTTGGCGGGTTTTTCATGTGATTTTCCCTTTACAGGTTCAAAATGTCCTTCATGCAGTTTTCCATGTGGGCGAGGTTTGCTCTGTTTCGCGCGCTCCGTGAAGTGGCCGTACTATGTCAACTGCCACCAGCTCATTGCCAGGCGGTATGAGAAGACGTCTACCGTCTTTACCTCCAACAAG
>CANOBV010000100.1 GCA_947564255.1 uncultured bacterium
GGCAGTGGTGTGCTTCAGCTTCATGAGGTCTATGACTGGCAGGGTGTGGCAAAGGTCAATGTGCTGGATGGGTGCTTCATTGAGTTGAGCAAGGTATTTTCGGAATGATAGGACAAGGGCCGGGGGACTTCATCCCTGGCCCTATCTGTTTAGGCGCAACAAAAGGCGCAACATACACGCTACTGGCCACATCAGCCCCATTGGTGATAGCGATGCTGGCAAACGTGTGGCGCAATTTGTGCGGATGAAGGTTAGGCACGCCGTACTTCTTGGAGAATTTCTGCATATACCTGGCGGGGGACTGGGGATGCATGGGTTCCGGGCTGTTGGGCTGGGTAAAGACGTAACTGCTGATTGCGTGGCTGGCCTGTTCCTGCCTGAGCTCACGGAGCAGGGAAATGATTTCCGGATCGACATCTATCGTCCGTACCTTGCCGCTCTTGGGAGTGTCCAGATAGATGCCCTTTTGCGGGGTGTAGCACAGATTTCCAGCTATCGTGATCGTGTTTGTCTTGAAGTCGATGTTTTGCCACCGCAGGCCGCAGCATTCGCCCCGCCGGATGCCGGTGTCAATGAGCAACCGAAGCAGGGTACGCCATTTCAGCGGTTCGTTTTCCAGGGCGGCAAAGATCCGCTGGACTTCTTCGATGGTGTAAGCTTCCACGTCCTTTTCTTTGAGTTCATTTTTGCGGGGCTTTGGCCGCTCCACCTTGTCCATCGGGTTGATTGGAACCACGTCGTTCATGTATGCCATTTTGAACAGGCTGTGCAGGATGGTATAGACCTTGACACAGGTGGCGTGAGCCTTGCCCTGGGACTGCATGGACAGGAGCAAGGCCAAGATGTTGGCCGGGGTGATATCGGGCATCTTTAACTCGCCCAGGGCGGGGTAGATCCAGTGGTTCAGATTGCCCTGGTAAGCGCACCGCCCGTTTTCACTCATGGTCACAGCTTTGGCTGGCATGAATACTTCCTCGCCGAATTTTTTCAGGGTTTGAATTTTTGCGGCCTCCCGCATTTGCTGGAGGCTGTTTTCTTTTTGCTCGGCGCGGCTGACCACCTCGCCCTCATGGCAGCGGCGCTCAAATTCGGAGGCTTCCTTCGCCAGGGCGCGGTCAATCGCCTTCTGGCTCCAGCTCTCCGGCGGATACCAGCGGGTGGTGATAGGATTTGCCCCGGCCCCGGCTGACCCGGATCTCATAGAAGATTTGCCCATCTTTCGTTGTTCGTTTTCGTGTAGATGCCATAAATACTCCTTCCTTTACATGGGTAGGGCAGCCTGCTCGGCTTGATATGGAAGTACAATGGGGCTATCGGTCTTTTTCCGTAACTGTTCGACCAGGTATTCGCCGTAAGACACCAGATGTTCTACAGATTTGTTATCCAAATGAGCAGCCAACTCAGCCAAGACCCGCATAAAGTGCATTTCTTTCTTTTGAGCCGATGCGTTAACCTGGTACAACAGCGTGAGCAGCACCACGAATTCATATTCCATGAACCCGCCGCAGGTGGGCGCTTTCAGTAAAATATAGCGATAGGTCAGGCCCTCGGTGGAAACGCCATCTTCAAGCTGTGAAAGGATTTTATCCATTTCCCGATTGTGTTCCGTAAAATCACGCAGAATGAATTTCCAATCCATCAGCTCATCTGGCGAGGTGTCCAACGCATTGGCCAAGGGCTGGAGCATACTGGCGGGCATTTCAATCTCATCATTCTCATAGCGGTAAATGGTTGCACGGTTCTTGCCCACCTTTTTAGCCAACTCGTCAACTGAAATACCCAGTTCTTTACGTCGGGCGCGGATGTTTTCGCCAAAGGTCATTTGTATATCACTCCCAATTTTTTAGCGGAGCTAATTATAGCACGAAAATCGCGTAAACGCAATAAGAAAATAAATAATTCGCAAAAATATTAAAATGGTAGTTGACAAAATAAGGTAGTCGATGTATGATAGGGGCATCGCAGAAAAGCGCAAAGGAGATGATGAAATGCTGATTTGCGAAATCAGAGGAGAGGAGGAGATGCCCACGGTCCCATTTCAAAAAATTGCGGAAGCCTGCAAGGCCACCGGCCTGTCCCAGTATTTTCTGCGGCAGGGCTGCAAGGACGGCACGATCCCGCACGTCAAGAGCGGCGGCGTGTACTATATCAATGTCCCGGTGTTGTTAAAAACGCTGGACAAAGACATAGACGCACAGCGGCAATGCTGAGTGCATGAAGAAAGGAGAAGATGCCTCTGGAAAAGGAAACAGTGGAATGGCTGCGGCGGGAATATCCCAATGTGGTGCCGCTGAAGGTCGCATCACCCTACCTGGGGATGTCCGCCCGCCGGCTTTCGGAGCTGGGGCGGAGGGCCGGAAACCGTACAGCTTGCTGGGCGGGAATATCGGCGCCAGAAAGCGGATCGTCATCATTTACACAGAACGGCTCATTGCCTATGTGAACGGCTACCCGCTGGAGGGGTAGGCAGGGGCTGCGTAGTGGCGGCTCCATAACAGCAACGGCAGGCCGGCGGCAGAGAACGAGCCGCCGGCCTGCCATCATATTGACGCAAGGAGGAAATCATTGAAAGAAACGAATTTGCGCTATAATCAATTGGCGCTGCTCTGGCATTTGGCCTGGTTCAATTTATTGCACTATGAGGACTGCCTGGAGATGCTGAAAACGCCGGATAAAACGGAACGAAAGGAGCTGTCTTATGCGTTCCGGCCATTGACTAAAAACGGCTATGTATCGAAAAGCAAGGATGACGGCGTCTCGATTTTGGCCAAGGGCCGCGCGCTGTACCCGGAAGTCACTCCACTGATTTCGGCGGGCGGCGGGGAGCGGGAGCGCAGACGGGTGATGCAGGTATCCCGCATGGCGATGTGGATGGCGGAGCACGGGTTTTACGCGGAGGAAACCCCGAGTGAGAAGGTGGTGTTTATCCCTTCGGCCCGCTGGCGTAATTTTGCGCCGGGCATCCTTTCCACCTCCCACTTTGTGGGGATGCTGGTGGGGTGCGGGCAGCGACTGGCGGTCTATGACATCGGCGATGGCCGTATGGACTGGCAGGTTCGGGCGGAGAACTCGCTGTTCTATACGAAATACGGGAGTTATGAGACACGGGCCACCGGGATGCTCCTGGTGTGCCAGGAGGACAAGCGGGTGGAGGTGGCACAGAATATCATCCGGCAGACCATGTGGAGCCGGAAGCAGCTTCTGAAAGACCACTGCGCGGAGCGCAACCGGCCGACGCGCTGGTCGCGATCCCCCATTAAGCTGCGGGCGCAATATGAGCACGTCTACCTGACAACGCGCAGCGGGATCGGGAAAAGTTTTGTCAATATCGTGAGGGAGAAAAACCAAATAAAGGGGCTGCGTGAAACGGAGGGACGGTGGGTATCTGTACCCGGTGGGGTGGATATTGAGCTGTGGCCCCGGCGGCTGTACTTCAACGGTACCACCGATTTGCTGAAATATGTCCGTTTCTTTGCGGCTGTTAAGGATGACACCCGTGCGCGGGAGGAAATCGAACGTCATAATGGAGATATTCGGTACGAATTATATGCCCGGGCGGGGGACGATGCTATTGCCCATATGTATCCGGATGTGAATGAGGCGGAGGCCTTTGGCCGTTCGGTGCAGGAGAAACCCTTTGCTTGGGAGATGGCGAGAGGGACGAATGATGGGGCCGAGGTTGCTTTGACGATCCGGGAGCCTTTGCCCTCCATGAAACGGCTGACGGAGGCCGTTGAGGAGCACTGGAAGGCGATGATCCACGAGGCCATCAAATAGGCGGCCCGGCAGGGTCCGCTTCCGCATTTCAAAAAGGCGCTCGTGGAGATGGAGATTGTCACCCCGCAGGGAAGTGACAACGCCCGTCTGTGGGACACCTCCAACCGGGCCATCAACGTGGTGATCAATAACCTGAAGGGCATTTTCTTTGAGGATGACAATATGGAGCATATGGCGTTTTCAGTGGTGGGGAAATGGGGCGAGCAGGGCGTTACAACTATTCGAATTACGGAGTTGGGCGATGCGTTGGGGGCCATTTTGGTACGACAGAATCGCAAAACCATGAGCTTTGAAAAAACTCATGGATGCCACGGGACATAGAATGGAGTAGTGCTGCGGGAAGCCGTAGAACGTCGTGGAGCGCACTGAATTGATAAACAAATTGCCCATAGAGGGATCGCTGTTACGGAGGGGTTCTGTGAGGAGATTCTGCGGGAGCGGAAACGACGAACAGAACCGGCAAAAGGCGAGTGAAGGGGCGGCGGTGTCATGGCTGACACCGCCGCCCTCGCCCTTGCCGCCTATATGTACAAAATAGATTCGTGGTTGATAAAATTTTGGGGGCTGACCGCTGAGAAATACGTGGTCAAGCGGTCAACATTGGGGTGAGGTTGGCCGTTTTGCTCTGTGCGGTTTGTGTGTCAAATGCAGATATTCGGCGCACGCGCCAATGCCAGTGAGTTATCCGTAAAGTTCTGCCGAAAAAGTCTGGAGGAGGCAGACGTTTGTAACTATCAGGTTGGCGAGGACGTCATCCACTGGAATAAGGGCAAGCCGCTGGCGGTGCGTGCTGGGTAGTGGATTCCTTCCAAGTCCAGTTTTACTCTACCCTGGCGACGGAGGTTTCTCATTGAACCGCCCGCCACGCCCGGTCAAACGCGTACTCGCTGATTGGCTCAGGCCCGGTCAAATCATTTTCAGAAATCAGCCCCTTTTGCAGCCCCCAAGCGACGCTGCCCCTGGCCCACGGCGAGACATGGCTCAAATCAATATCGCCATTATCTACGGCGGGCCTGCCCGCGTAACGGTGCAGGATCACCATAGCCTGTTCAACGGTTAGTCTGTCCTCCGGGCCAAAACAGCCGGAACCATACCCTGCCACAAGCCCAGCCTCCTCCGCCCAGCCAATCGCGTCCCGGCAGGGATGATCTCCACCGACGTCGGAAAAGGCCGGCGCCTGGTATGCCGCCGGCCGCGCATCGTCATACATCCGCTGAATGGCGGCCGCGCGGGTGATGAACCGATCCGCTTTCTCCTCCCAAGCCAGCGTGATATCGTCCAGATAATAGGAGCTGGCGGCCTCAAACCCGGAATCGGTGCCGAGAAGCAGATAGGCCCGGCCCTCCGCGTCCGCCTTCGCCAGCATGGTGAACGCAAACGCCTTCCACTCGTATTCCCCGGGGCGGGCGGTTTCCTCCTTTTCCAAATCACCCAAAACCAGCAAATCACAGCCGCCCACAGCCTGATTTCCCTTGTCGATGTTCAGGCGGTACTGGCCCAGTTCGTCCATAGTACGCCGGGGCTGCGCGGTGGTGACACCCCCTTTGACGAATACGGACGCGCCGGGGGAACCGCCCACGCCGATCATGCCGCCGTCCACATTGGTGGCCAGCTGGAATGTCACATGAAATTCGTACAGCTGTCCAGGCTCCAGCCCGGACAATTCCTTATAGTAACCCATGAATAAATCATCGCTGTGGTTATTTCCTGAGAGGAACAGCCCTTTCCCGTCTTCCATCGGGAGGTCGGCCCATCCATACTTCAATTCATAGAAGTCATCCACTCCATCCCCGGCGGGATAATCGGCAAAAATCGGAGTGAATCCGGCGTTATCCTTCTCAAAGTCAAAGGTAACGGCTGGTTTCGCGGCATAGGCCGCAGAACTCAACAGAGCCGCGGCCAGCAGGGCCGCACACACCCATTTCATGCTTTTCATACACACTATCCCCCAATCAGCTGCCGCACGATGGCGGTGAATTCCCCTTTGTCCAATCCTTCCGCCGACAGGCAAACCGTTGTGCCATGCCGTTCCCACCGGGCCTCCAGCAGCAAATACCCCGGAATGGAACCGTCCTGGGTCAGCACGACAGAATTGCCATGGATACAGGATGCCCTCGCGCCGTCCGCCGCCGGGGCCGTGGAGGAGATTCGGGACAGCGCCGCTGTCACCGCACGGTTTCCATCCGCGCTTTCATAGCGGATCTGATTGAAGTCATGGACAACAGTGCCGCCGCCATCCACATAAAGGGCGGCTCCAGTGTGAACCTGCCGCAAATCATCCCCCAAGACATTCGGCAGGGGATCGATCTGATAGTAACCGGCCAACTCCATCTCTGACAATTCCCTCGACGTACTCCCGGCGGGGATCATGAGCTTGGAGTTGGAGACCGCGCCCACCGGGCCCTCGTTCCAGACGACGGGAGCGTTGAAGAAATAAACCCACGCGCCGCCAAGAACCAGGCAGAGGCAGGCCGCGGCGGCCAGCGCCCACTGCCCTGCGGCAAACCGTTTTTTCCTTATGGGCTGTTCCCCGGCGGCGAGGACCAGGTCGTCGTCGATCTGCCCGATGGTTTGATAAAACTCCCTTGCGTTCATAGGGCGAAGCCCTCCTTGTTCAGATACTCCCGCAGCCTGCCGCGGATGCGGAACAACTGGGATTTGACCTTGCTCTCCCCCATACCGTACCGCTCCGCCAACTGCCGGATGGAGTCGGAATACCAGTACCGGCGGATGAACAGGTTGCGGGGTTCCTCGTCCAACCCCCGCAGGAACGCCGAGATCGCGGCGGCCAGCTCCGCACTCTCGTACTGCCGCTCGGCGGAATCGGAGGCGGACAGGCATTCCTCCAGCTCGGACAGCTGGAGGGTAAACTCCGCGCTGCGCTTTTGCGCGGTCAAATAGTCGTACCGGTTCAGCGCCAGACAGCGGGCGATCCGCCCCAGGTAGGGCAGGAGTTTTTCCGGGCGGTCCGGCGGCAGCTGGTTCCACGCGGAGAGGTAGGTGTCATTGACGCACTCCTCCGCCTCCTGGCGCAGGCGGAGGATGTTCACGGCCAGCTTCATAAGATACCGTCCGTACTTCCCCATGGTGTGAGCGATGGCCTCCTCCGAGCGCTTCCAGTAAAGCGCAACAATCTCAGCGTCCGTCATGACGGGGCTCCTTCCAACGCGGCACAGCCCCCGGAATACCCAGAGGTCATGCCGCCCTTGATTTTAAAGCGCGGTAATGAGGATGGACTGCGCGGCGATCTCACCATCCTGGGGATTTTCCGCGTAGCCCTGGATGTAGTCGCCCACGGCGATCCCGGCTGTGCTGCCGTCGGGGGCGAATACGTTAGCGCCGTCGGTGAGCACCACCCTGCCGTCCTCCAGTGTCACCTTGCCGCCCTCCACCGCGGCCACGCGGCCCTCGAAGTTCACGGCCAGCTTGCCGCCTTTGCCGCCGGTGGGCGCGGTATTCGTCCAGATACGGCTGGCCGTCACCTTTTCGGCGTCAGGGTCGTCCGCGGTGTAGCCCTGAATCAGGTTGCCTACCGCAATGTCTTTGCTGACTGCGCTATCACCGTCCGGGTCGGGGGCAAACTGTGTTTCTTCCGTGATAAGAACTACCTTGCCGCTGTCCAGCGTGACAGTTCCCTCATCCACGGCGGTGACCACGCCTTCAATGTTGATGACCGGCTTTAGCGCGGTGTTACCCTTGGGGGTGTCCGCAGCCCCCGCGGAACAGCCCGTCAGCAGGGAAACGGTCAGCAGGGAAATGGCGCCGAGGGCGCAAAGAGTCTTTTTCATCGTTCATTCCTCCATGTCTGTGGTGATAAGGCGTTTTGCCTTTCACTTGACAAGTAAGAAAACAAACGGTTTCGTTGCGTGGTTTGAAAATTTTTTTGTGGGATTGTTTTTTGACAGCCCATTCATCATAGGCGGCCGTTTATTGCTGTAGCATAAAACGAATCGGGTTGTTTGTCAATAAACACCTTCGGTATGCCGCGCCTGGAGGGCGGCACAGGTCTGTGCGGTCACATAAAAAAACGACACCTCCTTAAAATCCACCCCATTTCCGTACGCCCGGCGCTCTGCTATGATGAACCCATCAAGCCGAGACCCACTCGGACACAGATTTGGAAGGAGCAGTAGACATGAAAAAGCTGACCGCGATGATTCTGGCGCTGCTGATGACCCTCTCCCTGGCGTCGTGCAGCAGCGCCGGCAGCCCCGGCAATTCCAAGGCCCCCGAAAATAACCCGCCTGCCAACAGCGACAGCGCCGGCGATTCCACCGGATACAAGAAGTTTGACGGCAAGATCGTGCTGTGGACGCTGGCAAAGGATTTACAGCAGTTCGCTGACCGGTACAAAGAGGAGACCGGCAACGAGGTGGAGGTCGTGGTATTCGACTCCGCCGACTTCAAGACCAAGATCATGCAGACCCTGGGCGCCAAGAGCAAGGACGTGGACGTGTTCGTGGGCGAGCCCCAGATGCTCCCCGACTACTATGAGGCCGGCTTCTGCGCCGACCTGAGCGCCCTGGACAGCCAGGTCAAGGGCCGCCTGGTGGACTACACCTACGAAGCTGGCTGCGATTCCGACGGCGTGCTCCGGGCCATCAGCTACCAGGCCTGCCCCGGCAGCGTGATCTACCGCCGCGACCTGGCCCAGGAGGTGTTCGGCACCGACGACCCCGACGAGATCGGCAAGCTGTTCGCCTCCTTCGACAAGATCGAGGAGACCGCCGCCACCCTCCAGTCCAAGGGCTACACCATCTTTGGCGACACTGGCGCCCTGCGCTGGTTCTCCATCAGTTCCAACCCTTGGGTCAAGAACGGCGAGATCATCGTGGATCAGGACCGTCTGGACTACTTCGACTGCGCCGTGAACCTCTACCAGAACAAGCAGGTGGCCAACGCCACCGAGTGGTCCGCCCCCTGGTACGCCTCCATGGCCGGCCCCCTGCCCGTGCTGGACGCGGACGCCGATGTGTGGGGCATGGATAAGGATCAGC
>CANOBV010000101.1 GCA_947564255.1 uncultured bacterium
CACAAGAAAAACATGGCCATCAAGATAGACGAGGTATGCTATTCGGCCGAACAAAGGAGCGAGTAAGCGATGGAGAAGCAAATTTTCAGCCCAATGGCGATTGACGCCTTGGGCGAAATGATGAATATCAGCCTGGGCTCCTCGGCCACCGCTGTGTCGAACATGCTGGACCACCGGGTGGACATCACCACACCCACGGTCTCCGTGGTGGATGTGAAAGATTTCTCCCTGGGGAACCTGGAGCCCGCCATCGGCGTGGAGATCAAGTACGTGGAGGGGCTGGAGGGCAGCAATATCATGCTGCTCAAGCGCAGCGACATCAAAATCATCGTGGACATACTGATGGGTATGGAGACCGCCGACGAGGATTTTGAGCTCAACGAATTGACCATCAGCTGCGTGTGCGAGGTCATGAACCAGATGATGGGGTCCGCCGCCACCGCCATGTCCGATTTTCTGGGATTCCGGGTGGATATCTCCACTCCGCAGTCCTTCGAGCTGGACAATCTGGACCAGTTCAAGCAGGACCACCTGCCCCAGGGGGCGGACCAGATTGTGGTGGTTCGCTTCTTCCTGCGGATTGAGAACGCGCTGGAAAGCGAGTTTATGAATGTCATGTCGGTCTCGCTGGCCAAGGAATTGCTGAAGAGCCTGGGCCTTGAGAGCGAGGTCACCGGCGGCGCGCCCGGCGAAGCGCCTGCGGCGGCCCCGGCTCCCGCCCCCACGCCGGAGCCCTCCGGCGGCGGCGACCACAAGATGACGCAGGAAGAGATTGAGGCCATGCTGTCAGGCGGCGTTTCTGCCGCTCCCGCCCCTGCGCCGGAGCCCTCCGGCGGGGACCATAAAATGAGCCAGGCGGAGATTGAGGCCATGCTGGCGGGAATGAACGGCGGGCCTGAACCGGCTCCCGCCCCCGCGCCTGAGCCCTCCGGCGGCAAGAAGATGAGCCAGGCGGAAATTGAGGCGATGATGGCCGGGATGAACAGCGCCCCGGAACCCGCCCCGACCCCGGCTCCCGCGCCGGCCCCGGCGGCTCCGGCGCCCCAGCAGCAGCCTGCGCAGGGCGCTCCGGCGGCCCAGATGGGCCAGCCGGGACAGATGCCAATGCCTCCCTATCCCATGCCGGGACAGGATGGGATGATGCAGAACGGTTATATGGGCTATCCTCCCATGTACTATCCCCCTTACCCATATCCCTATCCGCAGCAGCCTGAGGCCGTGGTCCAGAAGGCGGCGCCCGAGCCCAAGGTGATCGCCACCAAGCCGGTGCGCATGGAGGAGATGGACCCCATGGACCGCCTTGGCAAGGAACAGGCGCAGAATCTGGACCTCATTATGGAGGTGCCCCTCCAGGTGACGGTGGAGATTGGGCGGGCGCGCCGGAAGGTCCAGGATATTTTGGAGTTTGCCAAAGGTTCGCTGGTGGTGCTGGATAAGCTGGCGGGCGATCAGGTAGACCTGTTCGTCAACGGGAAGTGCATTGCCCGGGGCGAAGTGGTGGTGATTGAGGACAATTTTGGCGTTCGGATCACCGAGATTGTCCAGACGCCCGCCATTGAAATGCTGGCCACAGGCAAATAAGGCCCCGCAAGGAAAGGCTGACCGTATACATTCTGCCCCCAGGGACCGAACAGGACCGGGGTACACATCATAAATGGAAAAGGATGGATCAACCATGGCTAAGAAAATTCTGTTAGTGGACGACGCGGCGTTTATGCGCAAGATGATCATGGACACCCTGAGCAAGAACGGCTACACCGAACTGTTTGAGGCCGTTGACGGCGCGGACGCGGTGGAGAAGTTCAGCGAGATCGGCCCCGACCTGGTCATCATGGACATCACCATGCCCAATATGGACGGCCTTGAGGCGCTGAAGGCCATTCGCGCCAAGGATGGCAGCGCCAATGTGGTCATGTGCTCCGCCATGGGCCAGGAGTCCATGGTTATGGACGCGGTGCGCTCCGGCGCCAAAGACTTTATCGTCAAACCCTTTAAGCCCGACCGTGTGCTCAAGACCGTCACCTCCATTCTGGGCGCGCCCTGATGAGGGCTTCCCCAGGCGGATTTGCCCTGGCCCTGGAGGTCACCGCCCTGGACAGTATTCTCTCTTTGGTATGGCTGCTGGTTTGTGTGCTGGTCATCATCGCGCTGGCCTACCTGTTCACCAAATATGTGGCGGGGCGGAGCGGCGGCTTTTTGGGCATAGGAGGCGGGACAGACGGGTTTAAAGTTCTGGCCCGCCTGTCTCTGGGGCGGGAGCAGTCCCTGGCCTTGGTTCAGGCGGGAAAGCGGTACTTTCTGCTGGGGGTGGCACCGTCAAAGGTATCCCTGGTGGCGGAGCTGACCCGGGAAGAGGCCCAGGAGCTGTATCCCCAGTCCACGCCCGGCCAGCCGGCGCCCCCCAGCTTTGGGGAAGCGCTGCGCACTGTACTCAAGCAAAAGAAACCGAGGTGAGGACAGGATGCCCACAGATAGTCTGATTAACATCAACGGCGACAGCGTACAGACCCTGGAAATTCTGTTCCTGACCACCATCATTGCCCTGCTGCCCTCCATGCTGGTGATGATGACCTCCTTTACCCGGTATATCATCTCCTTGTCCTTCCTGCGCACCGCCATGGGCACCCAGCAGACCCCGCCCAACACAGTGCTGGTGGGAATCGCGATTTTTCTCACCCTCATTACCATGAATCCGGTGGTCGAACGCATTCAGGAGGAGGCGTGGGAACCCTACAGGGAACAGGAGATCACCCAGGAGGAGTTTATTGACCGGGCATCCGTTCCCCTCAAAGACTTTATGGTGGACAACCTGGAATACAATACCCTGCGAATGTACTGTAATTTGGCCCATGTGGACGAGGTGGACACCCGTGAGGCGGCCATGGAGCTGCCCCTGCGCATTATTGTGCCGGCTTTCATGACCCAGGAGCTTCAGCGGGCGTTTTATACGGGGCTGCTGCTGTACCTGCCGTTCCTGCTCATCGACGTGGTAGTGTCCTCTACGCTGATGTCCATGGGTATGGTGATGCTGCCGCCGGCCATGATCTCCACACCCTTTAAGCTGTTATTGTTTGTGTCCGTCAACGGCTGGAACCTGCTGTTCTCCTCGCTGGTTCAGAGCGTGAAGTAATCATTACCCCGGAAGGAAGGAGTACGCTATGGATACCGGACAGGTGGCAGACCTTCTGCGGGACGCAGTCGGTGTGATCCTCAGGCTGGCCACCCCCATGCTGCTGCTGAGTATGGTGGTGGGCGTGACGGTGGCCATTTTTCAGGCGGTCACCCAGATTCATGAGCAGACCATCGGCTTTGTGCTGAAGCTCATTGTGGTGGGCGGGGTTCTGCTGATGGCGGGAGGGTGGATGATGGATACCCTTCAGGACTTCACACGGCAGGTCTTTACCCTTATCGCCAGCTGAGCGGAGGAACTGCGCCATGTTTGACTGGGAGGGGCTGACCCTGTTCCTGTTTGTCACCGCCCGGGTCAGCGGATTTATCCTGTTCAACCCAATTTTAGGACGAAGCAATGTCCCTGCCGCTTTTCGCGCGGGTATGGTGATGGTGCTGTCTTTCTTTGTGACGTCGGTGTCGGAGCAGCAGCCCGCGGCACCGGCGGGGACGGCGGAGTTCATGGTTCTCATGCTGCTGGAAATCGGCATTGGGTATTTGCTGGGGATGGCGGTAAGCTTTTTCTTCTATATCCCGCAGCTGGCCGGGTCGGTGATTGACACTCAGATGGGCATGACCATGAACCAGATGTATGACCCGGGCGCCCAGAGCAACCTGTCCACCACCGGGCAGCTGCTGAACATCATGATGACGCTGCTGTTTTTTGCCGGAGGCGGACATTTTACCTTGCTGAGGCTGTTTCTCACCTCGGAGCAGATTGTGCCCTTCGGTCAGGTGTCCATCGGCGTGCCGGCTTACCAGTTGCTGCTTGAGCTGTTTGTGGAGTGCACTGTGCTGGCGGTGAAGCTGGCCATGCCCATTCTGGCGGCGGAGATCATCTCGCAGGTGGGTATGGGTGTGCTGATGAAGGTGATCCCCCAGATCAATGTGTTTGTCATAAACATTGACCTGAAGGTGCTGGTGGGTCTGGCGCTGCTGCTGGTATTGATGGCTCCGTTCAGTGAGTTTTTGCTCCAGGCGGAAGCGGCCATGCTGGCCAGCCTGCACGACATTCTGGTTCTGAGCGGATGATTTCGACCGAAAATGGTCTGATGAGAGAACATGTTTAGTCCCCCTTCCCCGCCCCCAATGAGGAAGGGGACGGCGAGAGGCCAAAGGGGGGATAGACGTTGGCCGAGGGCAATAAGACAGAAAAAGCGACGCCAAAAAAACGGCGGGATGAGCGAAAGAAGGGCAACGTCTTTAAAAGCCAGGACGCCATCGCGGTGGCCGGCCTGCTGGGCACCTTTGCCACGCTGTGGCTGCTGCTGGATACGTTTTCCACCCAGCTGTCGGGATTCATGACCTTGTGCCTGGCCGCTGTGGGGGAAGAGCCCCAGGATGTGGCGAGCTTGAGCGGCGAGATGGCCGTGCAGGGCGTTATGCTTTTGGCGCGGACGGTGGGCCCGGTGATCGCAGTGGCAATTTTATGTGCCGTGGCGGCCACCTTTGCCCAGACCAGATTTCTGGTCACCACCGAATCCCTCAAGCCGAAATTCAGCCGGCTCAACCCCTTGCAGGGTATTAAGCGATTGTTTTCCCTGAAAAGTTTGGTGGAAACGGCGAAAAACCTCATCAAAATCGCAATTTTGATGACCATTGTGTTTTTGAGTGTCCGGGACATGTTTTTTGAGAGTTCCCGGTACTTGTATACCGACCTTTCCGCGTCTGCCGCCCATTTGGTTGAGGTGGCGGTGGGAATGGTGGTGCGGATCATCATCGCGTTCATCGTGGTAGCCGCCATGGATTTCTTTTACCAGCATTGGGACTACGAAAAGAATATGATGATGACCAAACAGGAGGTCAAGGAAGAGTACAAGCAGATGGAAGGCGACCCCCAGGTGAAGGGGAAGATCAAGGAGATTCAGCGCCGGAGGGCCCAGCAGCGGATGATGCAGCAAGTGCCCGGGGCGGACGTGGTCATCCGTAACCCGACCCACTTTGCCGTGGCTCTGCGGTATAAGCCCGACCAGGACGACGCCCCCATTGTGCTGGCCAAGGGTCAGGACAGCGTGGCCCTGCGAATCGTTCAGATTGCTGAAGAGAATGAAGTGGCGGTGATTGAAAACGTCCCCCTGGCCCGGGCCCTGTACGCGCAGGCTGAATTGAACCAGTTCATTCCTCAGGAACTGTATGGCCCGGTGGCGGAGGTGCTGGTATATATCTTCAAGCTGAACAGTAAGCAGCAAATTGTGAAGTAGGAAAAATCTTTTGAGGCCCCGGCAAAATCAGAACGGAGTCCCCGCAAGGCCGCCTTTAATATGAGGGCCCCGCGAGAACGGCTTTCAGTTTTCGTGGAGGCAGGAGAGAGGGCGGAAAGAATGAGCGTTCGCCGAAAGCGAAGGCGCATGGCATAAAGTTTGTCTCGACAATGCGGGGAGAGGGAGGAGCAAGGGAGCGAAAGTTGTTTTCGCCGGAGGCGGAAACGAAGCTGAACGGACTTTGCTCCGACGAAGGAGGTGACCACCCATGCTCAAACGCATTTTAGACAATGCCATAACGCTGTTTGTGGTGGTCGTGGTCATGTTCCTGTTTATCCCGCTGGACCCCGCTATTTTGGACATTCTGCTGATTGTCAACATTGGCTTGTCCATTATGATCCTGATGATTACCATGAACATCTCGGAAGCGCTGGACTTCTCCATCTTTCCCTCGCTTTTGTTGATTACAACGCTGTTCCGGCTGGGCATGAACGTGTCCAGCACCCGTATGATCCTCACCACCGGCGACCCCGGCGTGGTCATCCGGAACTTTGGCCAGCTCATCACCCAAGGCGATATCGTGGTCGGCTTTGTGATTTTCTTCATTATCGTTCTGGTGCAGCTCATCGTCATCACCAAGGGCGCGGAGCGCGTGTCCGAGGTGGCCGCCCGCTTCACCCTGGACGCCATGCCGGGCAAGCAGATGGCCATCGACGCGGACCTGTCCTCCGGCCTGATTGACGAACAGCAGGCCCGGGTGCGCCGGGAGAAGATTCAGAAAGAGGCTGATTTCTACGGCGCTATGGACGGCGCCACCAAAATCGTCAAAGGCGACTCCACCATGTCCATTGTCATCACCGTCATTAACCTGGTTGGCGGCCTGCTCATCGGAATGCTGGGACGGGGGATGGAGCCCATGGAGGCGCTGAGCAGCATCTGCATCCTCACCATCGGCGACGGTCTGGTGTCCCAGATCCCGTCCCTGATGATCTCCACCGCCACCGGCATGATCGTCACCCGTTCCGTGTCCGAGGGCAGCCTGAACGCCGACGTGATGGGCCAGTTCACGGCTCAGCCGAGGGCGTTCATGACCACCGGTGTTATCCTGCTGTTTCTGTCCGTCATACCCGGTACCCCGACGGTACCGCTGATAGTGGGCGGCGTGGCGCTGCTGGGAGGGGGTATCTTCCTCAACCGGCGGATGGCCGCCCAGCAGGAGGCGGCGGTGGCTGCGGCACAGGTTCCTGAGGAGCCCGCTGAGCTGGCCGCGCCCAGCGAGAGCGATTACTACAAGGATATCAACAACGTATACACTCTGCTGTCGGTGGAGCCGGTGGAGATGGAGTTTGGCTACAGCCTCATCCCCCTGGTGGATGAGAGCCACGGCGGAAAGCTCATCAGCCGCATTGTGATCTTCCGGCGGCAGTATGCCCAGGATATGGGCTTTGTCATTCCTTCCATCCGGCTTCACGACTCCTCCGCCTTGGGCACCAACCAGTACGCCATCCGCATCAAGGGCGAGGTGGTGGCGGAGGGCGAGATTCTGGTGGACTACTATTTGGCGCTGGAGCCGCCAAACCCCCTGGGAGAGATCGACGGCATCGAGACCATCGAGCCCGCTTACGGCATCCCGTCGAGGTGGATTCTGCCGGAGAACAAAGAAATGGCGGAGATTTACGGCTACAACGTCATCGACCCCCTGTCGGTCATGTTGACCCACCTGGCGGAGACGGTGAAAAAGCACGCCTACGAGCTGCTCAACCGGGCGGAGACCATCCGGCTGGTGGACAATTTGAAGCAGTCCTCCCCCGAGCTGGTGGAGGAGGCCATCCCGGCCATCATCCCCTATTCTAAGCTGGAAAAGCTGCTGCGCAACCTTCTCCAGGAGGGTGTGCCCATCAAGGACCTGGCCACCATCGTGGAGACCGCCGCCGACGCGTTTTCTCAGGGCAGAGACTTGGATATGGCTACGGAGCAGGTACGCGGCGCGCTGGCCCGGACCATCACCCGCCGGTTCTGCGAGGATGGGCAGCTTCGGGTTATCACCCTGGATGCCGAGGTGGAGAAAAAGATCATCTCCTCCCTCACACGCAACGAGCAGGGCGTGTATCTGGCTATGGGCCCCGACCTGATGCAGTCCATCATTACTCAGCTGGCGGAGCATTTGAAGAAGTTCGGCGACCTGTCCCAGACGCCGGTGATTCTCGTCAGCCAGGTAATCCGGGGCTATTTCAGCCGGATGATCACGCAATTCTATCCCCACGTTTACGTGCTGTCCTTTAACGAGATTACCAACACCGTGCAGATTCAGGCTTTGGGCAACATCACCGACCAGACTGCCGCTCAGGTTCAGCGAAGGGCGGTGGGCACATGAGCGCGGGCGTGGCTGAACGGCGCTATACCCAGGATGAAATCGAGGGTATGAGTACACAGGAACTGCTGTCCGCTTACAAGCAGAGCGGAGATGAAGAGCTGAAATGGCCCCTGGTGCTGCGGTATGAGGGACTGATCAAAAGCGCGGCCCTGCAGATTCGGGGGGTGTACAGCAGCTTTGCCCAGGTGGACGACATTGTCAGCGAGGGCATTCTCACCCTGCTCAGTTCCATCGACAAATTTGACCCGGACAAGGGCATCAAATTTGAGACTTATGTGGCCAAGCGTATTCGGGGAATGGTGATTGATTTGGCCAGGAAGCAGGACTGGCTGCCCCGGAATATCCGGCAGCGGGCCAAAGAGATTGACACCGCCGTATCCAGTCTGGCCAATGAGCTGGGCCGGTTTCCCACCGACCACGAGGTGGCCAGCCACCTGGGCATACCCACAGATAAATACCAGAAAGAGGCCGCCCGGGTGGCGCTGAGCAATACCCTTTCCCTGGATGCGCTGATGGACGCCCGGGACCTGGAGGGCTACCGCTTTGAAGTGTCCAGCGAAGACCCCACTGTCCAGCCGGAGACTGTGCTGGAGGACCAGGAGCTCCAGGAGACCCTGGCCAGGGGAATTGCCTCTTTGCAGAAAAATGAACAGATTGTCCTGTCCCTTTACTACGAGAAAAATCTCCACATGAAAGAGATTGCCCATGTGATGGGGGTGAGCGAGCCCCGTATCTCCCAGATTCATTCCCGCGCAATCCAGAAGCTGCGGGACCATATGGGCGCCTATATGAACAGCGAAGCTCCGGAAAAATCGTCTAAAAAGCGGAAGAAGGCGTGATGGAATATGTTTAAAGGCTTTTATAACCTGACCTCCGGT
>CANOBV010000102.1 GCA_947564255.1 uncultured bacterium
GTGGTGTTGGAGGCGAAGACTACCGAGCTGGCGAGACACTACGAAAAAGACTTTGGGGCGGTTCCGCTTCCGATATTTGATACCTCTGCCCCACGGTATTTGATTGCGGACGAGGCGGCGAAACGAATCTTTTTCACCTATCTTGCCTGATTTGGAGGTGCTGAGATGGAACCCAGAAAAGAGAATTCCGTTTCCGATGCGGAGTGGTACTGCCGCGAGGATCCGGAAGGGGATCGGTTTTATGAGATATTTTTCCAAATGTGCCGGAAGTACAGGGTGAGATGGGCCAGTGCGGACGAGAAGGAACGGCGGTTTATTGAGGAGGTCACCCGGGTCACTTACGAGCGGGAGCGGGCGGTTCGGCTGGGGCTTCCCCTCTCTGATGTGCCTCCGGCCTTCGCATCTTGACCCACAACCTGACCCACAACAGGAAACGAGCGGGCGGAGGCAATGGAGCGGAAAGCACTATTGCTTCCGATTTTTTGGAACAAAAATGCCCCCAAAGCGCCATATGGAGGCGTTCCGAGGGCGGCCAATCAGTTGGTAAGGATGTGATAGCAGGTTCATGCCCGAAAAACCACTTCACAAGCCCCGTTGGATTTTGCGGCAAAGCGCCGCTTTCTTTCGCAATGCAACACTTTTTCGGACGTTTGATTTTTTGCCTTCCGGGTTTGACCACATAACCAGCCACAGACAAGAAAAAAGCGGCGCACCGGGTATTTCACCCGGTGCGCCGTTTGGCCTAACCCGCCTTGGCGGCTGTCCTCAGCCGCTCCTTCTCTGCGGTGATCTCCGTTTTCATCTCCACGATCAGTTTTGCCAACAGTTTCTCACATTCTTCCTCACTATGGGCGTAGATGTTGCGGGGACGCTTTTTGCCGTCAGGCCAAACGGGGGAGTACCGGCCCTCCCACAGGTGGTCATTGATCTGAGTGACGCAGCCTGTGCCCGCCTTCCGCCTCTGGCCCTTGTAGGGCTGGAAGGTGCTTGGGGTGGGCTTTCGGGGCGTTGCCCCGGTTTCTGCCTGAGAATCTGCTTTCCCGATTCCCTGGTCGATCTTTGCCGCCGCTGTTCGGCGCATCTCGTCGGTGACGTGGGCGTAGATGTTCAGCGTGGTGCTGCTGGACACGTGCCCGATGATGGTGGAAAGCGTTTTGATGTCCATGCCATGTTCCAGCGCAGCGGTGCAGAACGCGTGTCTAAGGTCATGGAACCTGACCTTTTTACACCCGGCACGTTCCAAGATGACCTGTAACCGCTGGCGGACGGCGGCGGGATCCCTGGGGGAGTCCTCTTTGAGTGGGGAGGGGAACATCCACTTGGAATTTACAGTTTCCTGGTATGCCTTGAGGATGCCCAGGACAGAGGCGGGGAGGATTATGCTCCGATTGCCCGCCTTGGTTTTGGGCGGAGATACTACCAATTCTCCCCTAACCCGGTGAACCTGCCGCCGAACCCGGAGCTCCCCGGTGCGGAAGTTCAGATCGTCCCATTGGAGGGCGCAGATCTCACCCCGGCGTAGGCCAGTGGAGAGCTCCAGTAGGAGCAGTTCGAAGCAGCCATCCTCTTTTGCCTGAATCAGCAGGCGCTGGATTTCCTCGGGTGACAGCACCTGCATCTCCCTGGCCTTGGCGGGAGGGAGGCGGCAGCCATCGGCGGGGTTGCGGAAGATCAGATTCTCCGTCATAGCCTTGTTCAGTGCGGCGTGGAGGGTGGTGTGGATGCCCCGGACGGTCTGATCGGACAGGCCCTCGCCGTAAATCTCCGCTCGGAGTAATCTGCCGTTTTGCTTGAGTGTGGCATAGAACTGTTGGATGTCGTTGGTGGTCAGCTTGTCCAGCCGGGTACTGCCCAATGCGGGGATGATGTGCTGGTAGATGCGCCGCTCATAGGACATCCGGGTATTAGGACGCAGATTTGGCTTTTTGTAACTTTGATACCAAAAATCCAACCAATCGCCCAAAAGAATGCCCGGTTTGGGCTGATTTGAGGCAGGGACTTGAATGCTGTCCTGTAGGGCTTTGAGCTTTGCCGTACACTCGCTCTTGGTTTTTGCAAGGACATTTTTTGTGACAGGAAGCCCTTTATCATCGTAGCCGATAACTACCCGCCCTTCCCAGCGCCCGTCTTTTCGCAGGCTTACTCCGCCGTCGCCGCGCTTTCTGCGTTTTGCCAAGGTTTCATCTCCTCTCCGAGGTAGTCCGTCAGGAAGCCGCCCACAATATCAGCGGCCCGCTTCTGCATATCGCCTGTGGTGTGGGTGTAGGTGTCCAGCGTGAAGGACGCTTTTGTATGGCCCAGGATGCCGGACAGGGTTTTGGCGTCCACCCCGCTGGCCAGGGCATGGCTGGAAAATGTGTGACGCAGGTCGTGGAAGCGGATATCGGGCAGTCCCGCCCGCGCCAGCAGTTTCTTCAGCTGGTAGTAGGCGCTGCTGGGGTTCACAGGGGCTTCCGGGCGGAGGGGATCGTGGAAAATCCAGGGGGAGAAAGAGGCTTTCTTCCGTGCCCTCAGCAACTCCGCTGTGCTGGGCGGCAGAACGATTTTCCGCGTCCCGGCGTAGGTTTTGGTGTCCCCTGCTACCAGCCTCCCACCCTTTTCTTTGTGGATGGTGCGGTTGATCTGGAGCGTCCCCGCTTTCCCATCGAAGTCTATCCACATGAGGCCGCAGATCTCACCCAACCGAAGGCCGGTGGTGAGCTCGGTGTAGAAGAAATCGTGCCAGATGGGATCAGCTTTGATGGTTTCCATAAAGATGTCCAGCTGGCTCTCGTTCAAAATCTTCATGGGCTGGCGGACGATCTTGGGTGGCTCCACTTCGTCGGCGGGATTTCTGGGGATAAGCCCCTGCTTCACCGCCGCCCGAAGCGCCTGGTGGAGCGTGGCGTGGATGTTGTGGACGGTGGTGCCGGAAAGCCCGCGGCTTTGTCCGGGGCGGGGCTTCAGCCTGCCCCGCCGCTTGAGGGCATCGTAGAGCTTCCGCAGATCCGCCGCCGTCACCTGGGTGAGCATTTTCTCCCCCAGATAGGGCACCACATGATTTTCCATGTCTTTTCGGTAATGTTCCAGAGTGCCGGGCCGGAGGGTGGCGCACATCTGCCCCAGCCACTGCTCCAGCCATTCCGCGAGAGTCATCCGGCTCTGCTCCGTCAGGTCGATGCCCTGGTAGAGGTCGATGTTCTGGCGGAGCTTCGCGGTCAGTTCCTTTTGGGTGTCGGCGTAGAGATAGCGGAAGATAGAATCGCCGTCCTCCTTGTGGCCCACTACGATGCGGCCCTCCCAGCGTCCATCCTCCCGCTTGCGTACCATCCCATCGCCGGATGGTCTGCGTTTTGCCATGGCTATTCACCTCCAGTTCTAATGTCACCGTCGTTATCATCCATGCACTCGGCCATCATCCTCATGCCCAGCCGGAAACCCAGGATGAAGTTTTCCATGGCGGTGATGCTGTCAATTTCCTGCTGCGATTCGATGAGCTTTGCCAGGATCGATTGTCCGGTCGCGTCAAGCTGCTCCGTGAGCTGGGTTTCGAAACGGGTTACACGGTCTGTCGCCCGTCTCAGCTCGGAATGGGGCGCCATGTCCTGCGCGTTGGGTGTGATATTGCCGTAGTAGAAATCTTCCAGCGTTTTTCGCATTTTCCGCACCTCCTGTAGCGACAAACCATACCACAGGCAGGCGGGAATATCCACGGCAAACGGGAAAGATTATCAATTCAGACATATCTTTTTTCATTTGTACTGGCGGCGTTCTCTTTGTAGACAGTGGTGCAATTCGCAGCCCTTCACAGCGGCGCACAAAGGGGCCAACGCCGCGTTTCATTTGCGGGAGGGGTACGGATGCCGCCTGTTCCGTAGGATGGGCACAAACCGTTTCACGGCAGCGGACACACCGGAAACAGTCTGGGGACCGCCCCGCGCGGAGCGGCCCCCGGTGGTTCACCCTGGCGGCGCTATTGCGGGTATCGGGTGTAGCTGATATAATGGGGCTGTTCTTCCAGCCACCAGCGGAAGTACTGCCCGCCCCAGCGGGCGTGGTTGTTCAACCCGCTCTCGGTGACCTTGATATATTCGTCTGTTTTATCCACCACGACTACCACATGGTAGGACTCATCGTTTTTGTATTCCACCAGGTCGCCGGGGCGGAGCTGCTCCCAGCTTGGTCTGTCCACTCGCCGCCAAGGCAGCTCCCCGAAGGCGGCATCGGAACACAGCGTAGCCCAGCCGGAGCAAGTGACGCCGCGGCCATAGGGCCCGCCGCTGGTGGAGCGGTAAGGTGTGGGGTAGGTGGAGCCGGTTGGGTAGGCCTGCTTCAGTTGGGCCAGGGCGGTCTGCACACTTTCTTCCGTGGGGCCGGATGGTGCGGTTGGGGTTTCTTCCTGGTAGGGCTGGGTACTGTTGATGTAGACGCTGTTGGTAACGGCATCGTAGGTCACACCGAAGTCTACCGCCTTGCCGATGTCCCGGAGTTTTACAAAATTATTGCTGTGGATGGAATATGCCTCCATTTGGATACGTTGCCCGTTGATGTAGATAGGTTGGCTACTGACCGTGGCTGTGAGGTAGTCCGCCGCCTGGACGGCGGGGCCGCTCAGGGCAAGACCCGCGAGGATGCCGAGCCCCATGAAGATCGCTTCTCTTTTCCTGTTCATGCTGTTGCGCTCCCTTCAGTTTTTATTATGCTTTTGGCAAACACAACCATGCCGAAGGGTTTCCGGGAAGTCAAGTAGAATCGGAGTTCAGCACGGAGAAAAACAGGGTGGCAAACGAAGCACATTGCACAGGGGGCGGACAGGCCTTTTCTTTGTTTACGGCATAGCAAATTTTGCGTGGGGTCACATGGCGGGGCCGATGTAACCCTGCTCCTCATGGCCGTCCGGCTTGTGGCCCATGGCGATCTTCTTTTCCTGGATTCTGCGCCGCAACTTTCGGTCGGTGAATTGGTGGCCGCGGGTGTTGTCCATTGCTTGAGTGTTGTCCCGGAAAATCTGTCCGATGGAATGGAGCAAACTGTTCACCGCCAGGATGGCGGAGGGCAGGGATGGGCTGTCCTGCCGCTCCAGTAGGATCTGGGCATAGGTATGTCCCTGCTCCGCCGCCCGGGTCAGCCAGTAGACAGCCTGTTCCATGTCCTGGGGGATGTCCTCACCCTCCCAGTAGAGCTTGCCCAGGAGGTATTCGGCGTAGGGGTTATCTGCCTTTGCCGATGCTGTGAGCCATGGCAAGGCTTCCTCGATATTTCCATCCTTCAAGAACTCTTTTGCCAGACAGTAGGCGGCGAATTCATTTCTGTTCTCAGCAGCCCGCACCAGCCAACGGATACCCTGCTCCCGGTCGTGAACCTCCACATCATCGGTCAGCAGCAATTTGCCCAAGGCGTACTGTGCTTCGGGGAGCCTCGGTGTTGCCTGTTCAAACCAATACCGCGCCTCCACAGAATCTGGCGTGAGCAGTGGGCCATCCCGGTACAGTCCGCCCAGGAGAAGCTGGGCGTATGGATCGCCGTCCTCCGCCTGTGCGCGGAGCCGATTCACCCCTTTGTCACGCAAATCCAGTGGGAGGCTGTCATCACAGACCACCGACCAGAGCTGTCCGCAGATTTCGCTGTTTTGGAGAATATCGTCTGACTCGTCATGCCGCTCCATAGCCCGATCCTCAAAAGTGAGGCGCTCCAGACGGAGTGCCGCCTGGATGACGGCGTTGTGGATAGCCCGGAATTCTTTCTGTTGAGAAAGCGGCACACGCTCCATCGGTTTGTTTGAGTAGAACTCGTTTACCTCCTGTTGCAGTTCCAGCCACTTTTCATAGCACTCGTTCACTGACGACAGCCGCGCCATCTGATCCACGATTTCATCCACTTGATTTTTCATGCGCTTGGGGAGATAGCCATATTGCTTTTTGCCCTTCGCGTTTTTCAGGTCACAGGACAGGGTCAGCAGGAGCGTTTCAACTTCCGGGTGTTCGCAGACGCCCCGCTTCATCTCATCAGCCAACTCCAGCATGGCGCGGCGGGCCTCCGCCACCAATTCATCCCTGGATTGGCCTTTTTGCTCATAGACGTGGAGCAGTTCCTGATGGAAGATGCCGTTGGTGAGCATGGATTTGATATTCTCAATACCTACCGGGCTGAGATAGCCGGGAGCGTCCCCGGCAGACCACGCCATCATGTGAATATGGGGGTGGTCGCCCTCGTCATGGAAGGCGGCGTACCAGCGGAAGTCATTGGGCGGGATGTTCATAGCGGCGGCGATGTCGTTGCGATGAGCGCGGAGCAGATTGCGCCATGTCCTGGCGTTGCCATAGCCCAGCCGTGCGGCGTCCTCACGCTTCAGCGAGACGATGTGCGTCCACACATTTTTCTCACAGCTTTGCAGCTCCGCCGTCACCTTTTTCAAATCCACGTAGTCCTCGTCACCGAACAGGCCGTGGCTGCCCACACGCTCCACCCGCGGACGGATAGCAATATACTCCGCGTAGATATCGCTCTGCTGAATATTAGACCAGTGATCCTCCAGCGTCCGGGTGATGAACGCTGAGGCGTTGACTTTGGTAGGCACATCATGGTAGCTGTGGTACTCTGGCAGCTTTTTTGCGTCAGGAAAATCTTTTGTCAGGCTGGCGATCAACAGCTCCTGCTTCTTTGTGACGGGACGGCCGTCGGGCACCAACTCTACCCGTTCCCGTGTGGCAATGTATTTGGCGTGACCGCTCGCGTTTTTGCCGCTCTTGATGTACGGGCTTTTCAAAATCAGTCGGGCCATTCGTCCTCCGTGCCGCCATCCGGCTTGCGGATCTTTTCTTCAAAGGGCAGCCGCCCATTCGTACTTTTGACGGTGCGCACACTGTCTGCCCGCCGTCGCCGGATATCCTCCGGGGTGAATTCGTAGGCGTCTGCCAGGATGCCCATCACCATGTCCAGCTCCACTGAGTGCTTGAACATCAGGGAGGACAGCCTGTCCTCGAACATTCCCAGCCTGCCGTCCAGGGACGAGAGCACCGCCCTGGGCAGCGTGCCGCTGTCGTCCTGGACGGCCAGGTGATCCACGTAGAAATTCACTGCCCGCTCCACGAACTGATTCCGGCTTCGGCAACCTGTTGCTTTGTACCACTGGTCGATCTTCCGCTTGGTGTCCGCCTTCATGCGAAGGGCCAAACGATTCTTGTTTTCTGTGCTCATATTACCTCCAAATCTTTGATAGACGCCGCCCCAACCCGTTGGGACGGCTGACTTTCCGTGAAATCAGACGCCATCCGGAGATTTTCAGCCCGAAACAGACGTCTGTTAAGAGCCCCGCGAGAAAACCCGGAAGCCCTTGGAAACGGTCCGCACTGCGGGCCGATGTGACCTGCCGGACGTCACTTATGACGCCGGCTTTTATCCTGCGTGTCCTAAAATCGGGCCTCTGTGCTGCCCTTCGCCCCTGTCCCGTGATGATCCTTACTGATTACGGCATAGTAAAATTTTCCGCTTTTAACCGAGACAGGCTTTACATTTCAAGCCCGGTTGGCCTGTCCCGCTCCCTGTGTGGCCATTTTCTCCGCAACGGGCCACACGGGGGGCCAACGCCGCGTTTTAGGGCTTGGGAGGTGTATGGATGCCACCTGGCGCACAGGATGGGCACACGGGGCTTCAAAACGCGAAACAGGGGCGGTCACGCCCTCAGCTGCGCGGAGGCCCACTTCCGCTGGGCCTCCGCAAGTTTCAACTGCTCCAAAAATTCCTTCTCCCGAGCCCTCATCACCTGGCAGATCGGCGTGATCGTGTACCGCAGGCTGCCGTTGCAGCGGCGTCCATTCTTCCGGCGGATCATAGTTTCCTCCGCTTGAATCAGTCCCTTGTTGATCAGCGATCCGATGTGCGTCTGAACTGTTTTCCGACTCATGCCCACCGTCTTGCCGATGGTAGCGTAGCTCGGCCAGCACTGTCCGCTCCGTGCACCCTTTTGGTAGTGGAGGTAGATATACACCAGCAGCTCACCGGGTTTGAGATCAAGTTGGAACACTTCGTTGGGAATAGGGAATATAGCATCGAACATTTCGCCGGTGAGCCAGGTGCGCTTTGTGGATATCCAACTCCTGCGCGATGCCTCATCGCGGCGCTCACGTACTTTTGCTTGGATAGGGCACAGGGAGTAGGAGAACGTTTGCCCGTGATGCTCCAGCTTGACGAGCCCAGCATTATCCAATGCGCGTAGGTGTGTCCGCACTGTTTTCTCGCACCAACCGACAGCTTTGCTGATGATGGCGCAGCTCATCTTGTCCGCGCGGTGTCCCATACTTTTGCAGTAGATCAGGTAGAGATACACCAGCAGCGGCCCGTGTCCCAGACCGAGTTGGAATACTTCACGCGGCAAAAGAAACTCGTTGGCAGGTGCTGATGCTGACCATGCACTTCTCATTGCTGCCCTCCCGTGTGCCGCTCTACCCACTCCATGAACTTCTCCTTCGGCACCACCATCCGGCTGCCAACCTTCAGCACAGGAAAATCTTGTTCGTGCATTAATTCATATCCCGTGGACGGCGATACACCCAGTACCTTCGCCACGGTTGCTGCGTTGAGAAACAATGGCAGGTCATCATAGTTTTTGTA
>CANOBV010000103.1 GCA_947564255.1 uncultured bacterium
GCTGCTGGTAGGCGTGTGCGGGATCGGCGTAGCCGGAGCAGCTCTGGCTACGGTGCTGGCCCAGGCGGTAAGTGTGGCGCTGAGCCTGCTTTTTATCCGGAAAAGAGGCCTGCCCTTTTCCTTCTCGGCAAGGGACATCCGTCTGGAAGCAGGGCACACCGGCCACATTTGCGCCTGGGTACGCCGGTGGCCTTGCAGGATGTGCTGGTGAGTATTTCCTTCCTGGCCATCGCCGCCATCGTCAACAGTCTGGGCGTGATTGCGTCGGCCGGAGTGGGCGTGGCGGAGAAGCTGTGCGGGTTTATCATGCTGGTGCCGTCTTCGTTCGGGCAGTCCCTGTCGGCTTTCGTGGCCCAGAACATCGGCGCGGGCCGGAAGGACCGGGCAAAACGGGCGATGCTCTATGGCATGGGTTCCTCACTTTGCTGCGGGATTGTGCTGGCGTGGCTGTCCTTTTTCCACGGCGATTTGCTGGCGGGACTGTTTGCACGGGATACGGCGGTAATCAGTGCGGCGGCGGACTACCTGCGGGCCTACGCCATCGACACCCTGCTGACTTCGATTCTGTTCTGCTTCATCGGCTACTTCAACGGACGGGGAAACACGGCTTTCGTCATGGCACAGGGAATCGTGGGAGCTTTTCTGGTGCGCATTCCGGTTTCTTTGATGATGAGCCGGATGGAGCCGGTATCGCTGTCCCGGGTGGGGCTGGCGACGCCGTGCTCTACGGTGATGGAAAAATTCCTAAAGAATTTTATGATGGACGAATACTTGATGAGGAAATTGCAACTACATCAACAACGTCAGTATCGGACAGCGGGGCTATTGTTTCCTGATGGACCAGGCCGGAAACATTGTCTACCATCCCCAGCAGCAGTTGTTGTACTCCGGGTTGAAATCAGAGGATACCAGGGCATTGGTCCCCTTAGAGGACGGCGCCTACGCTGACAACACCGTGATCCATTGCCTGACCAGCGTTGGGGACAGCGGCTGGCGGGTGGTGGGGGTCAGCTATGTGGACGAGCTGGTGAACCGCAGCGTGCGGGAAATGATCCGCCTGTCGGCCTGGCTGGCGTGTCTGATCCTGGCGGCGGCCCTGTTGACAAGCTGGATCCTCTCTCAGCTGCTGGACCGCCCGCTGCGGGAGCTGGCCTCCGCCATGGGGAAATTCGAGACTGACGCCGACCATTTCACCTACTGTCCCGGGGGAGGCACCCGGGAGGTGCAGGATTTGTCCGACTCCTTTGGGCATATGGTGCTGCGCATCCAGCAGCTCATGTCCACAGTGCGCCAAGAGGAGGTTAATTTGCGCAAAACCGAGCTGAAAGCCCTTCAAGCCCAAATCAACCCCCACTTTCTGTATAACACCCTGGACTCCATCGCCTGGATGTGCGAGCAGGGCCGGGGCGGCGATGCGGTGAAGATGATCCACGCCCTGGCCCGTCTGTTCCGCATCAGCATCAGTAAGGGGCATGAGCTGATCCCCATCGGGAAGGAGCTCGAACATGCGGAAAATTACCTGGAGATTCAGAAGTACCGCTACAAAAACCAGTTTACTTACACCATTGACGTGGATCCAGGTTGTCTGGGCTACTACTGCAATAAGATTACGCTCCAGCCCATCATCGAGAACGCCATCATGCACGGGCTGGATCTGCTGGTGGACGAGGGGCACATCATCGTGCGGGTCTGTCAGGATGGGGAGGATATTGTATTCACTGTCCAGGATGACGGCGTTGGCATGAGCGCAGAACAGGCGGCGGCGATCCTGAATGAGGACGCCCAGGATCGCATCGGTATCGGAATCAAGAATGTGAACGACCGGATCCAGATTTATTTTGGCCGGCAGTATGGCCTGCGTATCACTAGCGAATTGGATGTTGGAACTAGCGTGGAGCTGCGTATGCCCAAGGTGAGGGAGGCGGAAGATCATGAGGCGAAATAGACGCCTTGCTTTGTGGGCGGTGCTGGCGCTCCTGCTTTTGTGCGGCTGCAGGGCGGGCCATGCCCCTGCGGCCAGGCGTTCGGTGGCGCTGATCACCAAGTCTACCGACAGTGAGTTCTTTCTGTCTGTCTTTGCCGGGGCCGGGGCGGCGGCGGCTGAGTATAACCTGGAGCTGACCATTTCCGGCCCTGGGACCGAGGAGGACTATGAGACCCAGAACAAAATGATCGCTCAGGCGGTGGAGGACGGGGCGGAGGTTATTGTGCTCTCCGCCATCGACTATGAGCGCAGCGCCGCCGCCATCGACGCCGCTGCCCAGGAGGGGGTGAAGATCGTGTCCATTGACAGCGGCGTGGGCTCCAGGTATGTCAGCACATATATCGGGACAGATAACTATGCCGCCGGACAGATGGCGGCCCGGGCTGCCCTGGAGGGAGTGGAAGGGCCTTTGCGCGTCGGGATCGTTACCTACAATGAGGGTACCGCCAACGGCCAGGAGCGGGTCCGGGGCGCGATAAACGCCTTGGACGAGAGTGGCCGGGCCCGGGTTGTGGGGGTAGCCACCACCCTGGTGGACGCCCCCCGCGCTCAGACAGATACGGTCAGCCTGCTGCTGGCCCACCCTGAGATCAATGTGCTGATGGCGTTCAATGAACCCACCAGCGTGGGTGCGGCCCGGGCGGTCCGTACGCTGGACCGGGCGGATGACATTTTCCTTGTGGGCTTTGACTCCAACGTGGTGACCATCGACGGGCTCCAAGACGGCTATGTGGACGCGCTCATCGTCCAGAATCCCTACGCCATGGGGTATTTAGGGGTAGAGAGCGCCTATAAGCTCCTCACCGAACAGGGCGGCAGCCTGGAACCCGTTGTGGATACCTCCACCCAGATCGTGAATCGGGAGAATATCTTCACCATGGACAGCCAAAAGGCACTCTTTGCGTTCGATCAATATAAAGAACGGTCAAAATAGCCAAATTTGCTCTTGTAATTTTGGAGAATTCTATAGTTTAAGTAAAATTTTGCACAGCTTCCGGTGATTTTTTCCCTTGTTTTTTTTCGTGTTTTCCGATATGCTTAAATTGATAAGATGGGATCATGTTCAAAAGGACGTACGTCCTTTTGTTTCCCGGCGCCAGCCGGGAAACAAAAACGGCGCTCCGCTCCAAAGGATATGAGGGAAATATTCCGTTTTAATCAACTTAAGGAAAAGGAGAATTGTTATGAAAAAAACTCTTGCATTGCTCCTCGCTCTGGTCATGGTCATGAGCCTGGCCGCCTGCGGCAACAACGCCGACGGCGAGGCCAGCAAGGCCCCCGAGGAGACCAACTCCTCCGCGCCCGCTGATTCCACACCCCCCGAGCAGGGCGGCAGCGTGGCCAACAAGGACAAGCCCCTGGTGTGGTTCAACCGTCAGCCCTCCAACAGCTCCACCGGCGAACTGGACATGGACGCCCTGAGCTTCAACAAGGACACCTACTATGTGGGCTTTGACGCCGTTCAGGGCGCTGAGCTCCAGGGCCAGATGATCCTGGACTACATCACCGCCCACATCGACGAGATCGACCGCAACGGCGACGGCGTCATCGGCTACGTGCTGGCCATCGGTGACATCGGCCACAACGACTCCATCGCCCGTACCCGGGGCGTGCGCAAGGCTCTGGACACCGCCGTTGAGGACGGCGGCGCCATCAAGAGCGACGCCGTGGGCATCAACGCCGACGGCTCCGCCTCCGCCGTCAAGGACGGCAAGCTGACCATCGGCGGCAAGGAGTACACCGTCCGCGAGCTGGCCTCTCAGGAGATGAAGAACTCCGCCGGCGCCACCTGGGACGCCGCCACCGCCGGCAACACCATCGGCACCTGGGTGTCCACCTTCGGCGACCAGATCGACATCGTGGCCTCCAACAACGACGGCATGGGCATGGCCATGTTCAACGCCTGGTCCAAGGAGAACAAGGTTCCCACCTTCGGCTATGACGCCAACGCCGACGCTGTGGCCGCCATCGCTGACGGTTACGGCGGCACCATCAGCCAGCACGCCGACGTGCAGGCCTACCTGACTCTGCGCGTGTTGCGCAACGCCCTGGACGGCGTGGACATCGACACCGGTATCGGCACCGCCGATGATGCGGGCAACGTACTCAGCGACGACGTGTACAAGTATGTGGACGCCGAGCGCTCCTACTACGCCCTGAACGCCGCCGTCACCGCTGAGAACTATCAGGACTTCCTGGACGCCACCAAGCCCTACGCCCCCGTGAGCAACCAGCTGAAGGATGACGCCCATCCCACCAAGAGCGTGTGGCTGAACATCTACAACTCCGCTGATAACTTCCTCAGCGCCACCTATCAGCCCCTGCTCCAGAACTACGACGACATTCTGAACCTGAACGTGGAGTACATCGGCGGCGACGGCCAGACCGAGGCCAACATCACCAATCGTCTGGGCAACCCCAGCCAGTATGACGCTTTCGCCATCAACATGGTTAAGACCGACAACTCCGCCTCCTACACCGCCCTGCTCAACCAGTAAGGCCGGCGGGCGGAGCCGGGAAACCGTCTCCCCGCTGACAAGTAAATGAACCGCTATCAGGGAGAGGGAATTCTCCGTTCGGAGGAGGGAAAACTCCGTGCGGCAGAAAGAACTCTCCCTGATACATTTTTGAGGAAAAACCCGGCGGAATCAGCGCCTTAGCTGAGACTGCTAATCTGCATAACAGGAGAGACGAGAATGGCTGATGTAAAAGGCGATGTCGTCCTGTCGATCCGTGGTATGAGCAAGTCCTTCGGCCGGAACCGGGTGCTTGACCATATCAATCTGGATCTGAAGCGCGGAACTGTCATGGGGCTGATGGGCGAGAACGGCGCCGGCAAGTCCACCATGATGAAATGTCTGTTCGGCACTTATCAGAAGGACGAGGGAAAAATCTATCTAAACGGGAAAGAAATCAGCTTTTCCGGTCCGAAGGACGCCCTGGAAAACGGAATCGCTATGGTTCACCAGGAGCTGAACCAGTGCCTGGAGCGGAGCGTGGTTGACAACCTGTTTCTGGGCCGCTACCCCACCAACTCTGCGGGTATTGTAGACGAGGGCAGCATGAAAAAGAAGGCCGCCGAGCTGTTCCGCAAGCTGGGCATGACGGTGAACCTGAACCAGCCCATGCGGAACATGTCCGTTTCCCAGCGGCAGATGTGTGAGATTGCCAAGGCGATTTCCTACAACTCCCAGGTGATCGTGCTGGACGAGCCCACTTCCTCCCTGACGGTTCAGGAGGTGGAAAAGCTCTTTGAGATGATGCGGATGCTGAAGTCGCAGGGCATTTCGCTGATCTACATTTCCCACAAGATGGATGAGATTTTTGAGATCTGCGACGAGATCTCAGTGCTGCGGGACGGTAACCTGGTCATGACCAAGGCCGCCCAGGACACTAACATGAACGAACTGATCGCCGCCATGGTGGGGCGTTCCCTGGAGAGCCGCTTCCCGCCCGTGGATAACACGCCGGGGGAGCCCATCCTGTCCGTTCAGCACCTGTCCACCAAGTTTGCCCCCCACCTCCAGGACGTCTCCTTTGAGGTGCGCGAGGGAGAAATCTTCGGCCTGTACGGACTGGTGGGCGCCGGGCGCACCGAGCTGCTGGAGACTATCTTCGGCGTACGCACCCGTGCATCGGGCCGGGTTTATTTCAAAAACCGGCTGATGAACTTCAGCAATGCCAAAGAAGCCATTGAGCACGGCTTTGCCATGATTACCGAAGAGCGCAAGGCAAACGGCCTGTTTCTCAAGTGCGACCTGACCTTCAATACCACCATCGCCAGCCTGGAACAGTACAAGTCCGGTCTCGCGCTGTCCGACTCCAAGATGGTGAAGGCCACCAGCAAGGAGATCAAGACCATGCGCACCAAGTGCATGGGCCCGGACGACATGATCACCAGCCTGTCCGGCGGCAACCAGCAGAAGGTGATCTTTGGCAAGTGGCTGGAGCGGGAGCCCCAGGTCTTTATGATGGATGAACCCACCCGGGGCATCGACGTGGGCGCCAAATACGAAATTTACGAGCTTATCATCAAAATGGCAAAACAGGGCAAGACGATTATCGTCGTCTCCTCTGAGATGCCGGAGATTCTCGGCATTACCAACCGGATCGGCGTGATGTCCAACGGCTATCTCTCGGGCATTGTAAACACGGCGGAGACCGATCAGGAAGAGCTTTTGCGGCTCAGCGCGAAATATCTGTGAGGGGGGAACCAAGTATGGCAGATCAAACAAAGATTCTAACTGCGGAGCAGGAGAGAGAACTCCGCCGGCCGATCGATGACTACGTCGGCGGGATTCAGGAACAGATTAATGCCCTGCGGAAAGACGGCACGGACCGGGTCATCGACATACAGAGCGCCCTGGACAGCCTGAAGCGGGACCGCATCTACACCGCCCAGGAGAAGGAAGCCCGGCGTGCCAAGCTCCAGAAGGAGCTGGAGCAGGCCAAGGCTGTGGAAGCCAAGAACAAGAATGAGATCGCCAAGCTCATCGCCGGCGCTGAGGGCTATCTGAAGGCCAACTACAACAAGTATTTCCAGGCTGTGGAGGCAAGCTGCGTCCAGGAGAAGGCCCAGGCCCAGGCCAAGTATCAAGCCACTGTGGAGCAGCTCAACAAGGCCCACCAGGAGACGCTGGCCAAGCTCACCGACACCCAGGAGATTAAGGACGAGAAGTACGTCCACAAGAACCGGCTGTTCGACGCCAAGATGCAGCTGGCCAAGGACCTCCAGGACGTGAAGGATCACAGGCACGCTGCCTTTGAACACCAGTACCACCTGATCGACCTGCTGCGTATGTCCAAATTCACCTTTGCCGAATCGGCGGCCCAGCGGTGGGAAAACTACAAGTATAACTTCAATCTTCGGAATTTCCTGCTGCGTAACGGCCTGTACTTGGCCATCGCCGTGGTCTTCATCGCCCTGTGCTTCATCACCCCCGCCGTCAAGGGACCCAGCGTGCAGCTGCTGACGGTGAACAACATCCTGAACATCCTCCAGCAGGCCTCCCCCCGGATGTTCCTGGCCCTGGGTGTGGCCGGCCTCATCATGCTGGCCGGCACCGACCTGTCCATTGGTCGAATGATGGGCATGGGCATCACCGCCGCCACCATCGTGATGCACAAGGGCATCAACACCGGCGGCGTGTTCGGGCACATCTTCGACTTTACCAACGTGCCTGTGGTAGCCCGGGTGTTCTTAGCCCTGGTGGTGTGTATCGTGTTGTGCACCATCTTCAGCACCGTTGCCGGATTTTTTACCGCCAAGTTCAAGATGCACCCCTTTATCTCCACCATGTCCACCATGCTGATGATCTACGGTCTGGCTACTTACGCCACCAAGGGCGTGTCCTTCGGCGGCATTGAGTCCGGAACAGCGGATACGCCGGGCATCCCGGACATGATCATCCCCAAGCTAGGCCCGGAGGGCGGCACCAAATTCCCCACCATCGTCCTGTGGGCGCTGGCGGCGGTGGTCATCGTGTGGTTCATCTGGAACAAGACCACCTTCGGCAAGAACCTGTACGCCGTGGGCGGCAACCCCGAGGCAGCCTCCGTCTCCGGTATCTCGGTGTTTAAGGTCACCATGGGCGCGTTCATCATGGCCGGTATCCTGTACGGCTTCGGTTCCTGGTTGGAGTGTATCCGCATGACGGGCTCCGGCTCTGCCTCCTACGGACAGGGCTGGGAGATGGATGCCATCGCGGCCTGCGTCGTGGGCGGCGTTTCCTTCACCGGCGGCATCGGCAAGATTTCCGGTGTGGTGACAGGCGTGTTCATCTTCACTGCCCTGACATACTCCCTGACCACCCTGGGCATTGACGCCAACCTGCAATTTGTAATCTCCGGTGTCATCATCCTGGTGGCGGTCATGCTGGACTGCTTAAAGTACGTGCAAAAGAAGTAATCACTCTTTTTGATCATCAGAACCGCAATAGCCGGAGGACGAAATTCTATTCTTCCGGCTATTGCGGTTAATTTATATCTGTTTTCCTTTCCTGTTGCCAAGAAGTTGTGACAGTTGAAATTTACCCTTGACAAAAGCTCTCTGAGGACAATGTGAATCAGAAGATAAGCGACGCCCGGTTTGCTAAAATGTCCCAGCGGTACGAGCAGGAGCAGGGGGAAAACGCCAAGCGGATCAAGGTGCTGCGGCTGGAGCTGAAAAAGAGCGAGGGCCAGTGGATGGACGTTGACACGTTTCTTGAGACGGTCCGGCGGTACACCAACGCAACGGAGATCCACCCAGCGCATGGTGGCGGAGCTGATCGACCACATCGACGTATACCACGCCGAGAAGAAGGACGGCGCCACCACCCAGCATATCACGATTTACTACAACTGTATCGGCGCTTTTGCTGTCCCTGACCGCCGGAACATCCCGGCCACGCAAATCACCATGGGGATGAGAAAGGGAGTAGCCGTCAGCTACTCCCCGGACAAAACCACTTGATACGGTTTTGGACAATAAAAATGCAGAGTGTCCTCAACAGGGTACACTTCCCTTGTCGCCCACGATATGGCGACAAGGGAAGTGTACCCTGTTGAGGACACTCTGCATTTTAGATCGGAAGAGCGTCGTGTAGGGAAAGAG
>CANOBV010000104.1 GCA_947564255.1 uncultured bacterium
ATTCCAAAGATTCAACCATCACATCAATTTCTTTTCTGTCTCTACGCCTCTGAACGCCTCAATCAAATATTTCAACCCTTTTTCAGGAACAATCCTTCCCAGAAAAAGAATGTAGCTGTCTTTTCCCAATCCATATCGCTCTTGGACCAATTCTATATCCCGTTTCTCGGGCGTCGTTACTCCGTTAGGAATGTATACCGTGTTCCGCCCGTAGGTGTCCATGAAATACTGCTGGACGTTCCGGCTCAAAACAATGACCTCGTCTGCGAAGCGTACTGCGTTTTTCTCCCCCGCCATAATGTATGCCGATGCCAGCCGCCCCCATTTTGCCCGCCGATGGTCCAGTCCATGGATGGTTACCACCACCCGTTTCCCGAATAACTTCGGCAGCCAGCACAGGAAGGCAGGCCCCTCCGCATGAATATGCACCACGTCATAGTGCCCTAGCGCAGCAAAAAGTGAGGCGAACACCGAGGAACTTACCGCCGCAAGGCCTTTACACTGAATGGTGGGAACAGTTTTCAATCTGACTCCCTTGTATTCATGAGCAATTTTATTGTCAAACTTTTTCCCGCTGACATGGTGCCCAGCGCGGTTGTAGCAAGTTACCTCACAGCCTTGCTTCACCAGCCGAGTGGACAACTCCTCCACCACGACCTCCACGCCGCCCTCCCTGGACGGGATGCGTTTATGGCCCAGCATAGCCACACGCAGGTGTGTCTGGCCAGTTCTCTGCCCCTTCAAATCCACCTACACCCCATCCCCATGCAGCATGGTTTTTACCGTGCGGAAAATCAGCCACCAGTCTAGCCACCAATTCCGCTCCCGTATGTACTTCATATCCAGGTCCATCCATTGATTCATGGACAAATCATACCGGTTGGGCTGCACCTGCCAGTAGCACGTCAGCCCCGGCGTCACCTTCAGCCGCTGCCGCTCATACCAGCCGTATTGCGCCACCTCCCGCGGCAGCGCCGGCCGGGGCCCCACGATGGTCATGTCCCCTTTCAGGATATTCACCAGCTGGGGCAGTTCGTCCAAGCTGGTCTTGCGCAAAAATGCTCCTACCTTAGTGATCCTGGGGTCCTTTTTCATCTTAAAAGCTATTCCGTCCATCTCATTGTACCGGGCCAGCTCCTTCAACCGCTCCTCCGCGTCGATACACATGGAGCGGAACTTGTACATGCGGAACCTCCGCCCGCCCTTCCCTACCCGCTCCTGGCAGAAAATCGGCCCGCCTTTGGGGTCGTCAATGACAATCGCGGCCGCGATCACAAGCAGCAATGGAGACAGCATCAGCAGTGCCAGCACTGACAGTACCACATCCTGAAATCGTTTGACACGAAGGTAGCGGCGCAGTTCCTTTTTGTCTTTTAGAACCGTGGCCTCCGCTCCGCCGTACCACTCCATTGCGATCCCCCATATATCTCAGCTTTTCAAGCTTCTTTTCTCCTCGACTGCCTCAAGAGCTTAAAAACCACATACCCCGCAGCCGCCCCGCAGGCATCCAGCAGCACATCCCATCCGCTGGGAGTTCTCCCAAAAGAAAACCGCTGATGGAACTCGTCGGACAGTGCGAACAGCCCGCACAGCACAATGACCGCCAGCGCCGCAGGCACTTTTTTCTGTCTGAGGGCAAGCCCCGTCAACCCCAACCCCAGCAGGAAGTACAGCCCCAAATGGGCCAGTTTTCGCAGGATAAAGTTCAACTGCTCCAGGCTTTCCACGGTATCCTCTATCGGCAGCAGCTTCATCAGCCACATGGTCAGCCCGCGGCTCAAAAATTGGGACTGCCCGCTGTCCTGCCCGGAAAGCTGGACAATCGCCGCCCCGCTGGCCAGCGCCAGCACCGCGCAGACCGCCAGCACAGTGCGCTGCCTCCGCCCGTTTTTCATCCACTATCCCTTGGCCTTCTTTTCCGCCGCCGCGTAATAGGACGAACCATACCCCTTCCCCGGCTTGGCCAGCAGGTCCGGCACCGCCGCCAGCACCGGCAGGCCATAGCTCCGGCTCAAATAATCCTCGCCGTGAATCTGTTCGTCCATCAGCTCCCGGACCACCACGATGCCTCCGCTCAGCAGCGCCCCGATCAGCGCTCCCACCAGTGTGAACATGGCGAAGCTGGGACTGGCTTTTTTCTCCGGCACGATGGCGAAGTCTACCGTCCGCACCGATGACCCGTCCACAATCTGAGATATCTTGTCCGGCAACACCGTCACGATGGTGTTGGCAATCCGCTCTGCCTCCCGGGGGTCGGTGCTGGTCACCGCGATCTCGAAGATTTCCGTGCCGTTCACTGCCTCCGCCTCAATCATCTTCCTCAGTTCCTCATACTCATAGTCCACGTCCGCCTGCTCGATCACCTCGTTCAGCGTCAGCCGGGTGTTCAAAATGGCAATGTATGTGTCCACCAGCGTCTGGGATGCGGACAGGTCGGACAGGCTGATGGAGGTGCTTCCCACCGAGATGGAGCTGTTGTTCACATACAGCAGCGCGCTGGCCTCATATTTCGCCGGAATCACATAGTACGCCAGCGCCAGCCCCGCCCCGCCGCACAACAGCATAGTCAGGATGATGACAACCATATGCTGCCAAACCGCCCCCAGCAGCCGCAGCAGGTCGATTTCGATGTACTCTTCGTTTTTCTGCTCCATTTCCCTGTCCACCTCTGAGTAAAGCCCGAAATTCTCGTAAATACTCCAAACCTGAAAGGGTCAATCCTCCGCCGGCTGGTAAAAGTCCTCGATCACCAGCCTTTGCAGGGCCTCCTCGTCCGCGTGGAATTCCATGAATTCCGCGCCCTGCAACGCCTCGCCCTCCAGCGTGGAAATCCGCTCCACCGGAAAGGTCCGGACATCCTCCGCCAGCTGTACCAGCTGCTGGATTGTACAGTCTGAATTCATGTGCTCATTCACCCTCAGGAGAGAGGACATGATGAATTCCTCATCCTTCTCCGCCAGCCCGGACAGCTTCTCCTGCAGCGCCAGCAGATACTCCCGCTGCCGCTCCATCCGCTCCAGGTTGGTGTTGTCCCCCACATACCACCGGGCCCGCACATAGTTCAGCGCGTGTTCTCCCAGCAGCGTTACGGTTTCCCCCCGGACCAGCGTGGGGTCCACGGCGGAAAAATCGTCCCGGATCTCCACCTCCACGCCCCCTGCCAGGTCGTTCAGCTCCATCAGCCCGTCCATGGTCAGCGTTACGTAGTGGTCGATCTCCACCCCGTACAGCAGCTCGGACACCGCTTTCACCGCCGTTTTGCAGGCTGTTGTGTTATTTTTTGTGTACGCCTGGGCGTGGGCATAGGCCAGAGTCAGCTGAGCCCTATAGGTCCCGCTGGGACGTCCGTAGCGGTCGAAATCCTGTATTTCAGCCATGGTGTCCCGGTTCAGATGGACGGCTCGGCAAACTCCGGCGGTCCGGTCGATCTCCAGCAGCAGCATCAGGTCGGACTGGGCATAGTCTCCCGTCGTCCCGATTCCCTCCCGCTCTGAGCGGTCCAGACCCAGTACCAGCACCGTCTCCAGGTCCCTTCGGGGCGCATACCAAGTCCCATCATAAAAAACCAGCTCTCCATCGTCCTCCGGGGCAGGTTCCGGCGCGGTACTCTCCCTTGCCGGGAAGCCGCCCTCCTCCCAGCGGGAGAGCAGCAGCGCTCCCGCCAGAAGGAGGGACAGCACCGTCAAGAGCCCCGCGGCCGCCAAGATCGCCTTGCGGTCAACGCGGGCCTTCATCTCAACGGACAGAACCAGTCTGTTTCCTTGCTTTGGCCAGCGCCAGGGCGCCGCCTGCGGCCAGGGCTGCGGCCATCAGGCTCACGGTCTCCATCCCGCTCAGTCCGGTCACGCCGGTCTGGGGAGACGGCAGGTCGCCCAATGGTACGTCCGGGTCGTCGATCTCCACCTCACTGAGCGGGGGGGTGGACACCTTCGGCCCATCGTCCAGCGGAACATCAGGCTCGTCGATCTCCACCTCCGGGGGAGGCGGCTCAGTGGCGGAGTTCACCAGCGGCGCGGCAAACGCCGTCGGCGTCATCAGCACCACTGACATCATCACCGCCGCCAGCAGTGTCAGCAGCTTCCTCATGGTCAGTACACATCCTTTCCTTTTGAAGTTATGGTTCATGGGGCGGAAAACTCCGCCGTCCTCTTTGCCAGCACCAGATACCGCTGGTTCGAGTCGCCCCGCAGGCAGGTGGACAGCACCAGAAGCTGGTCGCCCACCTCCGCCCCGGCCTCCTCGTCGATGCTGGCATTGATGGACCGCACGGAATACACCTGCTCCAGGAACGCCTTGAATACCTCCGGGTCCGTATAATCGTGGTTATGCAGCAGATGCCACTTGTCATGGGGCACCGCCGCGAACACCTGATAGCGCAGCTCCCGCTCCGGCAGGTACACCACGATCTCCCCGTTCTCCCCAATCCCGCCCTGGGCGGAATAGATGCCCTGTAGACTCCCGAACATGGCCCCCGAGCGCATATAGTGCCCGTAGACCACGGTCACCGGGTCCGAAAAGTCCTTTTTGGTAAAGGAGGCCTCCGTGAAAATGGCCCCCGCCTCGCTGGGCTTCCCCTCGCTGTTATGCTTCAAATAGAACCCGTCGTCCCCCTCCCGCTGGAGGATGGGATAGTTCACCTGGGTCTCCGGTATATAAAGCCAGGCGTAGATATCCGGGTTCATGGCCCAGAGGGATGCAAAGTCCACCGGGCTCTCGTAAGGCGGGACAGCCTCCTCAACCGTCTCCGGCTCCTTTGGCGGCGGGGTCTGCGGCACCGCCGCTTGTTCCACTACCGCGGCCTGTACCATAGCTTCTGCCGTTTCTTTCGGGTTTGCCTTTATATAAAATACCGCACCGAACAGCACCAACGCTGCCAGCAGCAGGCCGCCGCCGATGATATACCACCGCTTCATGTCTGCGCCGCCTTCCATCGGGGTAGGAATGTATCTCCACTCTCTTCCAGGACGCCCCGTCCACGCTTGCCCAGCACCGTCAGGGCCTCGCCCAGCCGGGGCGGGCGTTCCTCCATATTGTGGCAGTCCGAGCCCAGCAGGTGGATCTGGCCGCTCCACAGCATCCGCAGTGCTCTAGGCCGGGTGCGCCAGTCCAGGAAAAAGGACGCGTTGCATTGGTTCAGTACGCCCCATTCCGCCAGTGCGCGCCACACATCCGCGTCCTGACGGCGCAGGTACCGCTCGATGTGGGCCAGCAGCACCGTGACCCCCGGACGGGCCTGGAGCTCCCACACCTCATGGAGCATATGATAACTCCACTGGCAGAAGGGCATTTCCAGCAACAGCAGCCCAGTACCCTCAATGCAAAGGCGTTCGATTCCCTTACAGCGGCTGATTCCCTCGAAATAACACACTTCCGCCCCCAGCTTCAACTCCGGAAGGCCCGGACGCCACACCTGATACAACCGTTCCGCCGACGCGGCCCGCCGGGCCAGAAAACCCTCGGGGCTGTTTTCCTCCGCATAGAAATGAGGCGTGGCCGCAATACACCCAATCCTCTGGACCGCCGACGCCTCCAGCATGGCCAGGCTCTCTTCCACGCTCCGGCTCCCGTCGTCCATACCGGGCAGTATGTGGCTGTGGATGTCTATCATTTTAAGGACCCCTTTTTGGCCCCTGCATAGCCGTATTCCCCCGTATAGCCGCTCTTGTACTTTCCGCCCTGCCCCTCTGAGTGGGTCATCACAAAGCCCAGCACCTTGGCGTTCACGTGTTTCAGCTGCCGCATGGCCTCCTCCACCGATGAGCGCGTGGCGTAATCCTTCCGCACTACCATGATGATCCCGTGGGTCAGCCGCGACGCCACCAATGCATCCGCCACCTCGTTCACCGGCGGCAGGTCCAGGATGATAAAATCGAAGTTGGGCGATATGCTTTTCAACACCGCCTTCATCCGGTCGGAGCCCAGCAGTTCCGAGGGATTGGGCGGAGTCTCCCCCGCCCCCATCACCCACAGGTTTTCCTGGATGGTGGAGAGCTGGAGGACGCCCTGCTCTCCGCACAGTCCCGCCAGAAGGTTGGACAATCCGGTTTTGCAGTCCAAGCCCAACCGTTTGGAGATGGTGGGCAGGCGCATATCCGCCTCCACCAGCAGCACCTTCCGCCCCGACCCTGCCAGCATATAGCCCAGATTCAGCGACGTGGTACTCTTACCCTCCCCGCTCAGCGAGCTGGTGACACCCACCACCCGGCAGTTCTCTCCCTCCGGCAGGGCCCCATAGGGCAGCGCGAACAGCAGATTCGTCCGCAGCAGCCGGTAAGCCTCCGCCGCTGCGAAGTTCAGCCCCTCGCCGAACGTTTTCGCCTCATCCTCCGGCCGGACCGCACGCTTGCCCATGCCTTTCTTTTTCATGCCGCGACTTCCTCCTAAATCAGCGGGCCGCCGCATCCTGGGCGGTGGAAACGGCAAATTCCGCTAAAAACGGTTCAAAAAGCTGTTCCTCTCCCCGTTTCCGGGCCTTCACCGCCTCCTGCAGCTCCGTATAGGCGCCCAGATAGTGGGTCTTCCCCTTGAAGGTGATCTGTGCCACCCATTTCCCGCTCTTTTTGTTTAAGTACACGCCGGTATGCCCGCTGGTATTGCTGGCAATCAACCGATTCATTGTCGCGCCCAGCATCGTCACAGAGGTACCGTCGATCAGCTTTAGGTTGTCCCGGTATATCTCCGATTGGAGGCAGCCACAGCTTTTCGTCTTTCCCGTCTGGAGCAAGGTCTGACCAACCACGGTTTCCTTTCCGCAGTCGCATTGGCATCGCCACCGGTGCATCCCGTTCTCCTTCCCGGCGTAGGCCGTTACAGTCAGCCGCCCAAAACGCCTGCCAACATAATTTTTCTTTGCCGGACGCCCCAGACAGCCGCAGCTTTTCCGGTAGCCCGCTGTCAGCTGGCGGAGAGGCGCGCGGACTTCACCGCCGCAATCGCACCGGCACCGCCAGACCGTGCTGCCGTGTACGGTCTCGCCGGTGGGCTCCACAGCGGTCAGCCTGCCGAAGCGCATCCCGGAAATGTCCCGCTGGCCTGGTTTTGTTTTCGAGGTACAGCCGCAGTCAGTCACAGTCTCCCGCCGCAGGCGCCGGGTGTCCAGCAGGACCTCGCCGCCGCAGTCGCACCGGCACCGCCAGACAGTGTAGCCGTTTTTTCGCTGCTCCGTGGGCCCGGCAACGGTGAGTTTTCCATACCGCTGTCCCGTCAGATCCAGCTTTTTCCCTGAATGTCCCATACCTCCGCGCCCCTTGTGGACAGAATACGCAATATGTTGCTCCCGGTCCGGCCGGCACTGTCGTCTCATACTATGCCGCCGACGGACCGGCGCAAAAAAAGCGCGAAATAACAGGATCGTAGAAAACTTACTTCTGCGATCCTTATTCTCGCGCTTTTTACTATGGATTTTATATGTAGAAGCCGGATAAATGTCCTTGCATTTGCGGTTGGGCTATGTTATAATCCTAGCAAATCCAGGTAATTGGTTCACCTTTGGCCCGGATTGCGTATTCTGTCCCCTAAGCGATGAGCTCCAGGCGTTCCAGGCACCGGGTGTGTTCCAGGCCGGTGGACTGGAGATAGATTCGGGTCGTCTCGATGGAACTGTGGCCCAGTACGTCCGCCAGCTTCACGATATCCCGGCAGGCCCGGTAAAATACGGTGGCGAACAGGTGGCGCAGGTTGTGGGGGAACACCTTGGAGGGCTTCACCCCTGCCGCCGCGCACAGCGATTTCATCTCCCGCCAGATCTGTTTTCTGGACAGGCTGGTTCCGTCTTTGGTGAGGAAGATCTCGCCGGAGGCGGTCTTTTGTTTTTGCGCGTATTTCAACAGCTTCCGGCACAGCTTCCCCGGCAGCAGGATCACCCGCACCTTGCCCTTCAGTGTCACCACCGCCTTTCCCGCCCTAGCGGCCTCCACAGTGAGGTATTTTACCTCCCCCACACGAATCCCGGTGGAGCAGATGGCCTCCATCAACAGTTCCAGCCGGGTCCGGCCTTGGTCCCTGGCCGTGTCCAGCAGGCGCAGGTATTCTTCACGGCTCAGAGAGCGCGCCTGCTCCCGGAACACCCGCCGCTGGACCCGCAGCAGCTTCACCCGGCACTCGTCCCAGCCCAGGAACCGCAGAAGACTGTTTACCGCGCACAGCTTGGCGTTCACCGTGGCCGGGGTGAGTCCTCGGGACAGCAGCCCGCTTTTCCACGCCACCGCCGACTGCTTGCTCACCGGTCCTCCGTCCAGCCACCGGACGAACTCTTTTACATCGCGCAGGTATTTTTCAACCGTCGCCGGACTGCGTTCCTCCTGTAAAAGGTGATCCTTATATCTTTCGAACCGCTTGATGGTGATGTGCCGGCTTCTCATATCAATGCCCCCCCGTATTGTCTCATATGGTGCTGTTATTTTACCACAGAGAGCAAGTATTCCCCTGTATGGAGGGAGACATACGCCGCTATTTCATGAACGGCGGCGCAAAATGTATTTGACAGGCAGGCAGGGGCATTTCGACATATATTTGCGTTGGGAAAAAGATT
>CANOBV010000105.1 GCA_947564255.1 uncultured bacterium
ACAAAAAGATAAAAGGATTATTGTATGTACACAGGAAGGTAGAAAGTTGCACTTTAGCTTTTCCATGTGCTGTGAATAGAGTTATCCAAGACTTTGTAGCTTGTTACACACATTTCCACAATGTTTCTCTTTTGTCTTTGGTTCGGAATAACGGGGGTGGCTGTCAATTCGACAAAGTTTTATTGTGATACTTTACCACACATGAGCATTGGCGCAGGCCATATATTCTCCGGCTCTAACATATAGCGCGCCATATTTCTAACCATTTTCTCTATGTATATGAAAAAGGAGGCCAATATGAAATACGCTTTGATCACCGGCGGTTCCCGGGGCATAGGAGCTGCCGCCGCCCGTCTGTTCGCCCGACGGGGCTGGGGGATTGCCATAGGCTACGAGCACCGTGAAGCTCAGGCTGTAAAACTGGTTCAAGAGATGAAAGCTATGGGAGTCCCCGCCCTGGCCGTCTCCGCCGATGTGGCCGACCAAAACCAGGTGTGGGAAATGGTTGACAATGTGTTAGAAAAATTTTGTCAACTTGACATTTTGGTTTGTTCTGCGGGGGTATCTCACGTTGGCCTTATCAGTCAAATTGACGGTGAACAATGGCGGCGGTTATTTGCCGTCAACGTGGACGGCGTCCACCACTGCTGCCGCTCTGTGCTGCCCCACATGCTGGAACGCAAATCCGGCTCCATCGTCACAGTGTCCTCTATGTGGGGGCAGGTGGGAGCTTCCTGTGAGGCCGCTTATTCCGCCACCAAAGGCGCGGTGATTGCCTACACCAAGGCCCTGGCCAAGGAGCTTGGCCCCTCCAATATTCGGGTAAACTGCGTCGCTCCAGGCGTCATCAACACAGAAATGAACGCCCATCTCTCCCAATCCGACCTGTCCATCCTTGCGGACGAAACCCCTCTGGGACGCATTGGCACCCCGGAAGAGGCCGCTGCCGCCATCGCTTTTCTGGCCTCCGACGAGGCCTCCTTCCTCACCGGTCAAGTGATTGCCCCCAATGGCGGTTTGGTGATTTGAGCATAAATATCCGTCACAATATGAAATAACAGCTTTCTTTCTTCGGCGGTCCTTGTCGATTTTTACAGTTGACAACTTAAGACGACAAGTATATAATTGTCAACAATCTGGGGGGCGCAATAGTGCCCCCTTCGATATTAGAGGATTTTGCGGATATCACATAGCATTAGGAGGAATGCAGAATGAAGAAGAAAAACCTTGCGGCTCTGCTTATGGCGGGCACCATGTGCTTCAGCCTGCTGGCCGGCTGCTCCAACAGCGGCGGCCAGACCAGCAATCCACCCGCTTCCGACCCGGGCACCCAGGACAGTCAGCCCGCCGTGACCGACGGTCCAAACGGCGGCACCGCCGGCGGAACCTTCAAGCTGGGCGGCATTGGCCCGCTGACCACCGATACCGCCATTTACGGCAAGGCCGCCATGAACGGCGCCCAGATCGCCGTGGACGAAATCAATGCCCTGGGTGGTCCCATCCAGTTCCAGCTCCAGCCAGAGGACGACCAGGCCGACCCTGAGCTGGGCGTCAACGCTTACCACAAGCTGCTGGACGACGGTGCCCAGATCATCGTGGGCAGCGTCACCTCCGGTTCCGGCATTGCCGTGTCTGCCGAGACCTTCGCCGACCGAGTGTTCACCGTCACCCCCTCCGGTTCCTCCGTGGACGTAATCAGCGGCAGAGATAACACCTTCCAGGTGTGCTTCACCGACCCCAACCAGGGCACCGGTTCCGCCGACTACATCGCCGAAAACCTGCCCGGAGCCAAAGTGGCCGTGATCTACCGCAATGATGACGCTTATTCCCAGGGCATTCGGGATACTTTTGTTGCTGAGGCTCAGGCCAAAGGCATTGAGATCGTGGATGAGGGCACCTTCACCAAGGATACCCAGACCGACTTCTCCGTCCAGCTCACCTCCGCCCAGAACAAGGGTGCGGACGTGCTGTTCCTGCCCATCTACTACCAGCCTGCCTCTGTCATTTTGGCCCAGGCCAAGCAGATGAACTTTGCCCCCACCTTCTTTGGCGTGGACGGCATGGACGGCATTCTGACCGTGGAGGGCTTCGACACCTCCCTGGCCGAAGGCGTGATGCTGCTCACCCCCTTCTCCGCCGACGCGGAGGACGAGCGTACCCAGAGCTTTGTAAAAAAGTACAATGAGCTCCACGGCGAGACCCCCAACCAGTTTGCCGCCGACGGCTATGACGCGGTGTATGTGATCTATGAGGCCATCCAGGCCGCCGGCTGCACCAGCGATATGTCCACCGCCGACCTGTGCGAGGCGCTGGTGAAGGTGATGCCCACCATCTCCGTGGACGGCCTCACCGGCCAGGGTATGACCTGGTCCGCCACCGGCGAAGTGTCCAAGGCCCCCATGGCCGTGGTCATCAGGGACGGCGTGTATGTCACTCCCTGATCCACAACGATTTTACCCCCAATAGAGGACCGGCTGCCGGGAAAAATTCCCGGCAGCCCTTCCCTATTTTTTGAGAAAAGAGAGGTGCATCTATGGAATTCCTTTCCTATCTGATCAGCGGAATCAGCTTGGGGAGCGTGTACGCCATCATTGCCCTGGGCTACACCATGGTGTACGGCATCGCCAAAATGCTGAACTTTGCCCATGGCGACGTCATCATGGTGGGCGGTTACATCTCCTTCTGCGCCATGTCTTATCTGGAGCTGCCCGGCTGGCTGTCAGTGGTCCTGGCCATGGCGGTTTGCACGGTACTGGGTGTGGTCATCGAGGGATTGGCCTACAAGCCCCTGCGGCAGGCCACCTCCCTGGCGGTGCTCATCACTGCCATCGGCGTAAGCTATTTCCTCCAGAACGCCGCCCAGCTCATCTGGGGTGCCTCCCCCAAAGGCTATACCCCTCTCGTCCCCGCCCTCAATGCCAAGGGAGAGCCCAACGCCCTGCAGCTGTTTGACGGACAGCTGTCCATCCCCTATCTCTCCCTGCTCATCATGGCGGTCTGTATCATCGTTATGGTGGCGCTCACCTTTTTTACCGGACAGACCAAACTGGGCAAAGCCATGCGGGCCTGTTCAGAGGACAAGGGCGCGGCACAGCTCATGGGCATCAACGTGAACCGCACCATCTCCGTCACCTTTGCCATCGGCTCCGCCCTGGCGGCTGTGGCGGGGGTGCTGCTGTGCTCCTTCACCACCTCCCTCATGCCCACCACCGGCTCCATGCCCGGCATCAAGGCCTTCACCGCCGCCGTGTTCGGCGGCATCGGCTCCATCCCCGGGGCTTTCCTGGGGGGTATCCTGCTGGGCATCATCGAGTCCCTGGCCAAAGCGTATATCTCCACCCAGCTGGCCAACGCCATCCTGTTCGCCGTGCTCATCATCGTGCTGCTGGTGCGGCCCTCGGGCCTGCTGGGCAAGTACGTACCCGAGAAAGTCTGAGGTGGCCGGGATGAAAAAACTGATTGGCAGAATCAAGGGGCTGAAAAAGACCACCAAGGTGGATTTTGCCACCTATCTGGGGGTCATCCTGGCCTTTGTCCTGTTTACCGTCCTCCGGGATCGGGGGCTGCTCAACCGCTCCATCACCGGAATGCTGGTGCCCATCTGCGCCTACATCGTCATGGCGGTGTCCCTGAACCTGACGGTGGGCATCCTGGGCGAGCTGTCCTTGGGCCACGCGGGCTTTATGAGCGTGGGCGCCTTCTCCGGCGTCATCGCCGCCCAGAGCCTCCAGGCCGCCGTCCCCTCCGCTCCGGTCCGGCTGGCCATCGCCATCCTGGTGGGCGCTCTGTTTGCCGCTGTGGCTGGGACCATTGTAGGCGTTCCTGTCTTGCGCCTTCAGGGAGACTACCTCGCCATCGTCACCCTGGCCTTTGGCGAGATCATCAAAGAACTCATCAACTGCCTGCTGGTGGGCTGTGACAGCCGGGGGCTGCACATTGCGTTCAATATCACCGGAAACCTGACCATCAACGACATCGGCATGGAGCCCGGCGGCATGGCTATCATCAAAGGGGCTCAGGGCGCCACCGGTACCACCACCATCGCCTCTTTCACAGCTGGCTTCATCCTGATTATGCTTACTCTAGTCATCGTACTCAATCTTGTTCGCAGCCGGGCGGGGCGTGCCATCATGGCCTTGCGGGACAACCGCATCGCCGCCGAGAGCGTGGGCATCAACATCACCAAGTACAAGCTGATGGCTTTCATCACCTCCGCCGCCTTGGCCGGGGGCGCCGGTGCTCTATATGGACTCAATTACTCCAACCTGTCCGCCAGCAAATTCAGCTTTGACACATCCATTCTGGTGCTGGTGTACGTGGTGCTGGGCGGACTGGGCCGCATGTGGGGCTCCATCATCGCCGCCGCCGTCCTGTACATTCTGCCCGAGGCTCTGCGGGAGTTCGCCGATTACCGTATGCTGGTTTACGCTATTGTCCTTATTTTGGTGATGCTGGCTACCAATAACGACCAGCTCAAGGCCCTGGCGGGCCGGATCATCCCCAAGCGAAAGGGGGTCTCCTCTAATGGCTGAGAAGAAGGTGTTTGAAAAGGGTAAAATGGTTCCTGTCCCCAGCGTATCCATTATCCCGGAACGAGACCTGGGCAAATCCCCCATCCTGGAGTGCAGCCACCTGGGCATCGACTTCGGCGGGCTCACCGCCGTCAACGAGTTCAACATCACCGTGGGCCGTACCGAGATCGCCGGCCTCATCGGTCCCAATGGCGCAGGTAAAACCACCGTGTTCAACCTGCTCACCAAAGTGTACCAGCCCACCCGGGGCACTATTCTGCTGGACGGTCTGGACACCCATGGCAAGACTCCCGCCCAAATCAACCGTATGGGCATCGCCCGCACCTTCCAGAACATCCGGCTGTTCAACAACCTGAGCGTGGAGGACAACGTGAAGATCGGCCTGCACAACCAGGAGAAGTACTCCATGGTGTCCGGCATCCTGCGTCTGCCCAAATACTGGCGGCAGGAAAAGGCCGCCCATGAGCGGGCGCTGGAACTGTTGTCCATTTTCGACATGCAGCACATGGCAAACTACCAGGCCGGATCACTGCCTTACGGCGCCCAGCGGCGGCTGGAAATCGTCCGGGCGTTGGCCACCAATCCGTCCCTTCTGCTGCTGGACGAACCTGCGGCGGGAATGAACCCTTCGGAAACCGCCGAGCTGATGGAAAACATTGTGAAAATCCGGGATATGTTCCAGATCGCCATCATGCTCATTGAACACGACATGAGCCTGGTCATGGGCATCTGCGAGGGCATCTGCGTGCTCAACTTCGGCCAGATCATTGCCAAGGGGACGGCGGAGGAAATCCAGTCCAACCCCACGGTCATTGAAGCCTATCTGGGCAAGCAGCAGTGAGGGGGGCGAGAAACTTATGCTGAAGGTAAACGATATCAACGTGTATTACGGCGCTATCCACGCCATCAAGGGCGTATCCTTCCATGTGAACGCCGGAGAAGTGGTCACTCTCATCGGGGCCAACGGCGCGGGTAAATCCACCACTTTGAATACCGTGTGCGGCCTGCTCCACACTCGTACCGGGTCCATTGAATTTCTCGGCCAAAATCTGGCGGGTATCCCCGCACATAAGCTGGTAGAGCGGGGCCTCGCCCATGTCCCTGAGGGACGCCGCATTTTCCAACAGATGACTGTGGAGGAAAACCTGGAGATGGGTGCATACACCCAGCCCCGGTCCGGCATCGACCCCAATCTGGAGCGAGTCTACGAACAGTTCCCACGATTGAAGGAGCGCCGGAAGCAGGTGGCGGGCACCCTGTCCGGCGGCGAACAGCAGATGCTGGCCATGGGCCGCGGCCTCATGTCCAATCCCAAGCTGCTGATGCTGGATGAGCCCTCCATGGGACTTGCCCCAATCCTGGTGGAACAAATCTTTGACATTATCAACCGCCTCCATCATGCGGGCACCACCATTTTGCTGGTAGAGCAGAACGCCCGGATGGCTTTGAGCGTAGCCGACCGGGGCTATGTATTGGAGACAGGCAAAATTGTGGCCACAGGCACGGGGGATGAACTGCTTCACGACGAAGCCGTTAAAAAGGCCTATTTGGGCGGTTGACAGCCGTCTCTTAAAACAAGGCCGCGTTCGGATAAAACCGAAAGCGGCCTTGTTTTTTATTAAGCGGCAACAGCTCATGGCCGCCATTCACGGCATATTTTCGCGTCCCTGCCCTCGAAACAATCCGGACTCCTGCATAGACACCATGTCATCTCCCGCAAAAATCAGGTGGTCCACCAGGGCAATCCCCGTGGCATCCAGCAGGTCTTTCAGGCGCAAAGTGGTCCGGACGTCTTCCGGCGACCAGACGGCCACGCCGGACACGTGATTGTGGGCCAGCACCACGCGGCTGGCATTGCAAGCCAGGGCTTCCTCCAGCACTTTTCGAGCGGTGATATTCACCGTGTCCACAATACCTTCGCCCAATTTTTTCACAGCCAACAGCTTGCCCTTGCCGTCCATGCACACCAGATAAGCCAGCTCATCCCGCTGCCCAAAGAAATACGGTTGGAGCAACTCCCGAAGCTGCCAGCTGCTCACAATCTGCCCTTCAAAGCTGGCGGACTGCTGGAGGTACCGGGCGGAAGCGGCGGGAATGAGCTGAAGCAGAACAGCTGTGGCCGGCCCTACCCCCTGCACCTTCAGCAGCTGGTCATAAGTGGCGTGAAACACCCCCACCAGAGAACCAAAATGGTCAATCAGCCGATGGGCCAAAGGATTCACATCACCTTGCGGAATGGAATAAAACAAGATAAGCTCCAGCACCTTGTGGTCAGGCAGACCGTTGAGCCCGTTGGCGGTAAATTCGCTTTTCGCCCGCTGGCGGTGTCCGGTATGGATATTTTCCTTCCCTTTTCCAGCCATCAATCGTCAGCCCTGAACACCATACCGGGCCAGATAGTCCTCCATCCGGCCCTTCATAGCGTCGTCGATGTACACCTTTCCGTCCACCTCCCGGTTTCGGAGGCACTCCATAATGTCCCGAACAGTGACGATGGGATAAACCTGGATGCCGTAATCCTGCCTCAGCTCATCCAGCGTGGTACAATCCCGAGTCCCCCGTTCCATGCGGTCCACACTGACGAAAAGGGCGGCGAATTTTACATCCGCCACGGATTTAAACAGCTCAATGGTCTCCCGCACGGCGGTGCCTGCCGTCACAACATCCTCAATAATTGCAATACGGTCTCCGTCCTGAGGTTTATAGCCCACCATGGTCCCGCCCTCTCCATGGTCTTTGGCCTCCTTTCGATTGAAGCAATAGGGCAGGTCCCTGCCATAGGTGCGGTACAGGGACGATGCCGCAGCCACCGCCAGCGGAATTCCTTTGTAGGCGGGACCAAAAAGAGCGTCGATTCCCTTGGGCAAATGCTCCTGAATGCAGGCCGCGTAATAGTCCCCCAGCCGCGCCGCCTGTGAGCCGGTCTTATAGTTGCCCGTATTGACGAAATAGGGGGTCTTTCGCCCGGACTTGGTGGTGAAGTCCCCAAATGTAAGTACCCCGGAGCGCACCATAAAGTGAATGAATTCCTCCTGGTAGGTCATGGGCCCGTCCTCCTTGCTTTCTCTTTTTGTAAGGAAAGTATAGCATCTTTTCTTTTGGCGGGCAAGGTCTTTTCCAGCTAAACCGGATAAAATGAGACACGGGACGAATAAATTCGCCCCGCACCCCTTAAAATAAGCTGATTAGATACAATATAATACCATAAACTACGCTGGCCGAGATACCATAGGCCAGCACAGGACCAGCGACGGTGAACAGCTTCGCCCCAGTTCCGGTGACAAACCCTTCGCTTTTAAATTCCAAAGCCGGAGACACCATAGCGTTGGAAAATCCGGTAATAGGTACCAGTGTACCCGCTCCAGCCCGTTTGGCAATGGAGTCAAACACCCCCAGCCCTGTAAGCAGGGAGGCCAGAAAAATCAGGCTGATGGATACCCACGCGGCGGCATCCTCTTTATCTGCTCCCCAATTCTGATACAGCGCCAGCAGTCCCTGCCCTCCAGCACAGATTGCACCTCCCACGCAAAAAGCCCACAGGCAGTCTTTCCACAAGGGAGAGGGGTCCGCCTTGCTGCTGACATATTGGTTATATTGTTGATTGTTCATGTCCATGCACTTCACCTCTTCCCCCAGTATATCCAAAGTGGTCCATATTATCCTCAAAAAGTCACAGCACAAAACTATTTATTCTATCTATCACAGCAGACTGCGGCGGATATGAAAAGCGGGTACTCCTCAGCATCCTCTCTGCCGTTAAAGCGGCGATGTGTGAGAATCAAGGTTTGCTATATACTCATCGTCCGTCCCAAATCACCGTATAGTGGCACACCATTTCCCTCCCGCACCTCTGGAACGCCTTCTGCCTGTAAGCTTTCCAGTGGTG
>CANOBV010000106.1 GCA_947564255.1 uncultured bacterium
TGGTAAGCCAACTTAATAGGGTGAAAATGCTATCTTGCCCGTCAAGCCAGTGTTTTCAACGCCTACACAGCTTTCATATGGAAAAATCTGAAGGTTGTGAAATTTTGCTATCAAATCCAAACAGGGGGGATTTGAACTCACACCGAGCCACATTCAAAAGAGACGCTAAGGTTGGTCCTCTGTCAAGCAGAAACTATTTTTAGGCATTCTCCTGGTCACAGGACATAGCGCCCTTTTAGAATCGAAAAAGGGTGCTACCCAGAAAATGCAGAACCATTATCTCATTTCCCCTATCATTAGGGGTTCCACATAGTTGATGCGGGAGAGCGCTTACTTGGCCTATGGTCAAAGGGTGGCACTACCTTATGGAGTGCCACCCTTCGGCAGACTTTTTCGACAGGCTGTGGAGCGCCGGATAATCCGGCGCTCCTGTTCTATTCCATCAGCTCCACCACCGTCCGTGCGTACAGCCGGGCGGCGGTGATTGCTTCTTGCAGGGTGTTTCCATGGGTACCTACCTCCACCAAAAGCATTCCGGTGGACAGGTGCTGGTTAAATCGGGTGGGCCGCAAGACCAGGGGTCTGGCCAGCGTGGACCACTTATTGGCCAACGCCGACTGAATGCTCAATGCCAGCGCTAGATTTACTTTCCAGTTTGGATGGACCTGGCCGGTGGCATCGCTGCCCATCACCATCATCACTTGGGCGCAGTTCTCCACTGTCCCCGCCACAACTTTGTAGATCGTACCATCGTTAGCCACCAGCGCGTCCCGGTGCACATCCAGCACCAACACGATGGAGGGATACTTTTTCAAATTCTCCGCCACACCTTCCACCGAACGGATATAGGCGTCGTTATAGCTGGGGTAATCGTATAAGGTAGTATCGTGTACCACGCCAATTCCTGCCGCCTCAAACACCGCCTTCATTTCCTCCCCCACCCGGACCATGTTGTAGTTTGTGTCTAAGGTCCGGTGGTCGCCGCTTGGTTCATATACATCGGTACCGTCCATTTCATATGCCTCGCTGGCATGGGAGTGATAGATAAGTACCTTCGGCCCCTCCCCCGCTGTGGACAATTTCGGTGCGTTTTCAAGCAGCGCCGGTATATCTACAGTGTAATCGGTGTGATTGTAAACGGACACGTTTCCCGACGTGACGTATTTCGCGGAGGTCCCCGCCACCATGGTTTTGGGAATTACCCCCTCTGACAGGCCGGCGGAAGGAGCGGGAGAATCAGATTCCTCATTTTCCCCAGCGGGGTCCAACTCCAGCAAGTCTTCGCTCTCCTCCGGAGGCGGGTCACTTTCTCCCGGTTCCAATGACGGCAAAAAACCTCCCAGCAAAGAGGATTGGGCCAACACCAGCCGGTCCCAGCGGGACAGACCAACCTCCTGCGCCTCCAATCCCAGTTCCGCCGATAACAGGGCCAGGGACACCTGGGCATTCCCCGCCATCTCTTTCAAATGGTCAAGCGCGGCCCCCGGGTCACCCACCAGCCATGCCAGCCAAACTGCCAGTATCCCCACCAATACCGCCGCTCCGGTCCGCAATCCCCGGACCCAGGGCCGGGTTGTCCTTTTCTTTCGCATACGCTTCACCTCCCTGCATCCTATGCGGCAGAGGTCCATATTAGACGCTTGACAAATTCGGTTTCCTAAGTTATACTAAATGGGAAAAGTATAACTAGTAGGAGGAATTCCCATGAAGCTGAAAATACCCCGGGACAAGTTTATGGGCCAGGTTCAGGTGGGCGAGGAGGGCCAGATCGTTATTCCCAAAGAGGTGCGGGAGATGTTCAAAATCGAGCCGGGAGAAAAGCTGCTATTCCTGGCGGACAAGAAAAAGGGCATGGCCCTTCAGAGAGGTGCGCTATGAAATTGAAGCTGCCGCAGGATCAATTTTTGAGCACTGTCCGGGTGGGGGACAAGGGTCAGATCGTCATCCCCAAGGAGGTACGGGACCTGTTCGAGATCGAGCCGGGGGACAGTCTGCTGCTGATGGCGGACAAAAAACGGGGCATCGCCATTGTGGGCTTCGACGGCATGATGGACTTCATGGACGAGTCCCTCCGGCAGGCCAGAAAAGCTCAGCAGGAGCAGAAGGAGGAAATAAAATGAACGCCATTGAAATCCTGGGCCTCACCAAAGAATATAGAGGCCGGCGGGTTGTGGACGCTCTGGAGCTGTCCGTCCCGGCGGGGGAACTGTTCGCCTTGCTGGGTGTGAATGGGGCAGGTAAGTCCACCACCATCAAGATGCTGTCCTGTCTGGTGGTCCCCACCGAGGGGGACGGGCTGCTGATGGGCCGCAGTATTCGGACAGACAGCCGCAGGGCAAAAGAAGTGCTGGCCGTATCCCCCCAGGAAACTGCCATCGCCTCCAGCCTCACTGTCCGAGAAAACATGGAGCTGATGGCAGGCATTTATGGCCGGTCCAAAGGACAGGTGGACCAAGTGACGGCTCAACTGGGGTTGAAACAGTGGGCCAAACAGCGGGCCAAAACCCTGTCCGGCGGCTGGCAGAGGCGGCTGTCCATCGCCATGGCCCTGGTATCTCAGCCGGAGGTGCTGTTTCTGGATGAACCCACCCTGGGGCTGGACGTGTTGGCCCGACGGGAGCTGTGGGGCGTGATTCGGGAACTCAAGGGACACACCACAATCATCTTGACCACCCATTACCTGGAAGAAGCGGAGTCCTTGGCAGACCGCGTCGGTATCATGAACCAGGGACGCCTCCGGGCTGTGGGGACACCGGAGGAATTGAAAACCCTGGCTGGCTGCGTGAGTTTTGAGGATGCTTTCGTGGCCCTGGCTGGAGAGGAGGCGGCGTCATGAGAGTAAAGGCTTTTGCCAAGCGTAACCTGAAGGAGATGCTCCGGGACCCCCTCACTATGTTTTTCGGTCTGGGATTTCCGATGGTGCTTTTGCTGCTGATGAACGTGATTCAGCGCAATGTCCCGGTGCACATCTTTGAATTGAACACCCTGGCGCCAGGAATCGCTCTGTTTGGGCTGACCTTTCTGGCACTGTTTTCCGGTCTGCTTCTGGCCAGGGACCGAACGTCCGCTTTTCTATCCCGGCTGGCCGCTTCTCCCATGACGGCCGCCGACTTCCTTCTCGGTTATCTGCTGCCCATGCTGCCCGTCGCCGTGGGGCAAACCGCCGTCTGTCTGGGGGCCGCGGTGGCCCTTGGCCTGCCTTTGAGCTGGAACCTGCTGGCGGTGGCGGCTTCCCTCCTCCCATCGGCCCTGCTCTTCGTTGCTCTGGGCCTGCTTTGCGGCACACTGTTCAACGACAAGCAGGTGGGCGGTATGTGTGGGGCCATTCTCACCAATGTAACCGCCTGGCTGGCGGGAATCTGGTTCGACCTGTCACTGGTTGGCGGGCCTTTCCGGACGGTAGCTTATATGCTCCCCTTTGTTCACGGAGCAGATGGAGCCAAAGCCGCTTTGGCGGGAGAGTGGGCCGTCCTGCCGGAGCATCTGATGTGGGTGTCCGCCTGGGCGGCGGCGGTGATGGTCTTGGCGGTGTGGCTGTTCCGGCGGCGCTTGGTGGAGCGGTGACAAAGCACCATAAAACCACACCATTTTACAAAAACAGGAAAACATTCAGGCTTGAAAATCTTTCCCGCCTGTGCTAGTATAGAGTGCACAAGAGAAGGACTGAACAGCGTCCCCGCAAGTGGATTTTTTCAGGCCTTCTAAAGGAAAGGTGAGGTCGTTATGGGTTTCTTTGGAATGCAGAAGGTCGATTCCCCGGCAGATGTTCCGGCCCTTCCCAATGAGGAGCCGGTAAGCCCCCCTGCCCCCGCAAGGGCGGGCAGCACCGTAATCGCCCAGGGCATTACATTCACCGGCACCCTGCGGGGTGAGGGCGTGATTCAGGTCGAAGGCGTCGTGGAGGGTGAATTCGACCTGACCGGCGCGGTAATCGTGGCGGAATCTGGGTTGATCCGCGGCCCGGTGGCGGCGGACGTGGTCCGCGTGGCCGGTCGGGTTGAGGGCAATGTCCATGCCAGGGAGCACATGCGCTTGGAATCCTCCGGCAGCTTGGATGGCGATGTGACCACTGCCTCTCTGGTGGTGGAAGACGGCGGCATCCTGAATGGCCGCTGCACCACTATAAAACCTCAGCCGGCTCTGGAGCCGGAGCTGAACGGGGTCCACAGACCGGGCGAACTGCAATTCGGCCCGGAGTTTGAGCTGGACGAGGAAAAATAAGAGAGCCGCCGGAGCATGTGGACCATACGCATCGGATTCGGCTGCGCCCCTCGAAAAAAGCACGATGTTGTCATCGTGCTTTTTTCGAGCGCATAAACAGGTCCAAAATATTTCCAAAGATGTTTCTTTCACCCGACTGCCAGATTTTTCGGCCGCCTGGCTTTTTTCACTTCGACTATTTCACGAAAACGAGGTATCTCCATGCAAGACATACAAAAAGCGAAGCTCTTTGAACGGACCCCTATTCCCCGGGCTGTCCTCACCCTGGCCGTACCCACTGTCCTAAGCTCACTGGTGATGGTGCTTTACAATTTGGCCGATACCTATTTCGTCGGTATGCTGCAAGACTCCATTCAAAATTCTGCCGTCACTCTGGCCGCGCCGGTGCTGCTGGCTTTCAACGCAGTGAACAATCTGTTCGGCGTGGGCTCATCCAGTATGATGAGCCGCGCTCTGGGCGCCAAAGACTATGACACCGTACAACGCAGCTCCGCCTTTGGTTTCTACAGCGCCTTGATCAGCGGCGTCTTGTTCTCCATCTTGGCCACCGGGTTCCGCACCCCATTGCTCGTCGTGCTTGGAGCGGATGCCGGCACCACACAGGCCACCATGGAATATATGCGCTGGACTGTGAGCTGGGGGGCGGTGCCTGCCATTCTCAACGTCGTACTGGCCTATCTGGTGCGCTCTGAGGGAGCCACCCTTCACGCCAGCATCGGCACCATGAGCGGCTGCGCCCTGAACATTGTGCTGGACCCCATTTTCATCCTTCCCTGGGGGCTGGGCATGGGGGCGGCAGGAGCGGGACTTGCCACCTTTTTATCCAACTGTTTCGCCTGCCTGTACTTTTTTGTACTGCTGTTTGTACGACGGGGAAAAACCTACGTCTGCATCCAGCCTGCCATGGCCCGGCCCCGGAAGGCACTGGTAAAGGGGGTGTTTGGCGTAGGCATCCCCGCCGCTATCCAGAACCTGCTTAACGTCACCGGCATGACGGTGCTCAACAACTTCACCGCCGCCTTCGGTGCGGACGCCATCGCCGCCATGGGAATCGCTTATAAACTCAACATGGTTCCCATGTACATTGCCATGGGTGTCTCCCAGGGGTTGATGCCTTTAGTAAGCTACAACTACGGCAGTGGAAACAGCAGCCGTCTGAAAAAGGCGGTGTTTTTCGCCGCAAAGGTGTCCCTCAGCTTTATGGTTGTGGTATCAACAGGCTATTTTTTTGCCTCTGGGTCACTCATCAGCATGTTTATGAAAACCGAAGCGGTGATAGCCTATGGTTCCCAATTTCTCCGCCGCATGTGCGTGGCTCAGCCATTCCTGTGCATGGACTTTTTGGCGGTGGGCGTGTTCCAGGCCTGCGGCCTCGGACAATATGCCCTGGTATTCGCTGTCCTTCGCAAGATCGTACTGGAAATTCCCGCCCTGTACATTCTGAATTACTTCATCCCTCTTTACGGTCTGGCCTGCGCCCAAACTGTGGCCGAGGTGGTACTGGCTGCGGCCGCCGTAGTCATCCTGGCTCGCCTGTTCCGGCGGATGTCTGTTGAGGGCACCCCGCTTCAACACCGGACTGGGAAAAAATAATCTTTTCCCCCTTTCCTTTTCTATAACTTAGCCGATATAATAACTGTAGAAGATTTGGAAAGGGGGGTAGAGAATGGGGATTCAACCTGTCTCCGGCATAGTCCATGAGGACCCGTCTGTTTCCGGGCAAGCCGATGAAAAGCAGGCCAGCCTGCTGGCGCAGTCCCTGAAAAAGCAGGAGGAAAATCGAACCTCCCTCACTGAAATGATCCGCGAAGCAAAAGAAAAAGCAGATGCCCAGCGGGAGAAATTTAAATTGGCCAAAGCCACCCCCCGGTATGGCGACGCACCCTTGGAGGCTTATGCCCGGCTGAATCGGGCTCGGACTCAAGCCCAGGTGAGTTCTGCCGCAGGGTATGCCCGCCGCCGCATCGCCCAGCTGGAGTCCGCGCAGCGCTCCGACCCAGACCACGCCGACCAAATCAAAGCCGCCGTCACCCAACTGAAAAAAGCGGTGAGCCGGGCCGGCAAAAAAAAGCTGGAGCTGAATCGGGAGCAGCTGGCCCGAGCCCGCCAAAAGCGTATGGCCAGGGAGAACAAACGCCGCGAAGAACAGCGCATCAAGCAGGAACTGCGTCGGAGCCAATCTATGCGGGCTATCCGGGAATCGGGATATATTCGAGAGACAGACATCGCCAACCGCCAAGCCGACCAACTCACCGCCACCAAAATGGAGCTGCGGCTGCAGGCCGAGCAGTTAGGTATTGCCGCTCAGAAGTCTATGGATGCCGCGGTACAGCAGTATTCCTCCGCAGTACAGACGGGATCGGCTGCGGACTCCCCCGCCCCCGCGCCTCAGGTTGATGTGCAGGCATAGGCGTTTGACGAGTTCATCGATTCAAGCAGCCGTGTGACGCTGAAATGTCACACGGCTGCTTTCTTACAGTTGCGCACAGTAAAAAAGTCTGATATGATTTATGAATCCCTGTCGAAATAATCAGAAATGGAGGCAAACAAATGTTATTTTTGGAATACCCCAAATGCACCACCTGTCAGAAAGCCCGGAAATGGCTGGAGGCTGGCGGAGCTGTTTTTACCGCGCGGCACATCAAAGAGGATAACCCCACCGCCGACGAACTGAGGTTATGGCACCAACGCAGCGGCCTGCCGTTGAAGAAGTTTTTCAACACCAGCGGGCTCAAGTACAAAGAGCTGGGCTTGAAAGACAAGCTGCCCCAGATGAGCGAAGAAGAACAGTTCGCCCTGCTGGCATCGGACGGAATGTTGGTCAAACGCCCTATACTGGTGGGGGAACATTTCGTATTAACAGGATTCCGCGAGGCGGAGTGGAGCGCCGCCCTCGGCAAATAAGGATTGAAAACTTCCTCCGCTTGCCCTCGGGTGCCCATCATTCATAGATCTGCTGGGCGCCGCTGATGGCCTGTTCCAGATAGGTGTCGATCCACTGAGAGGCCCCCTCGGCATCCCGCTCCCGCAGCAGGGCATACAAAGTCTGGGTATTGCTCACCAGAGCTGGAATGCCGTACCGGTCGCAAAAACGCACCCACAGTGCTATCACCGGCGGCTTGAAGGAATAATAGATGAGCGGTACGATGCTGTTGCCCCCCACCAGGGCCAGCTCGTGCTGAAAGGCAAAGGCCGCCTCCGCCGCTTCCAGCGGATGGGAGGCGGCCGCCATATGGTCCAGAGCCTCTCCCAGCCGCTCCAGCCCCTCGTCGGAGGCGTAAAGAATAGCACGTTCCGCCGCCAAGTGTTCCAGCGCCCGGCGCACCTCCAAAATGGAGCGGATCTCCTCTCTCCCCAGCACACCGCCTTTGAACTGCATAATGGCGATGAGTGTGCTGAGGTTTCCCCTGCGGCGATAATCGGCCACACAGGTACCCTGCCGGGGGCGGACCTCCAAAAAACCCTGGTCGGACAACTCGGCAAGGCCGCTGTTTACTACCGTTCGGCTCACCTGCATCTGTTCAGCCAAGGTGCGTTCCGGCGGAAGCTGGGTCCCCACCGGCAGCGCTCCGGATAGAATCATCCCCTGAAGCTGCTGCACAAACAGGTCTTTCAGGCTGGGGGATGACAATTTGGCAAACTCCACACTGAAACCTCCTCTGGTTCTGGTCATGCCACGTGTCACAGCCATCAGTTTATCATACATATTCGACAAAAGCAATTGTTGCAAATTGTTGATTACACAGAAAATTTGAAAAGATTTCCGGGCTGTTGACGAAAAACAGAGAAAATGATAAAATTATGACAATATCTGGTTGAACCAGCGAGAGGAGAGAATATCCCATGGATCAGGTCCGCATCATTGAAGTGAAGCAGAGTGTCTTTGCCGACAACGACAAACGGGCGGCCCAGCTCCGTTCCGAGTTGAAAAAGCAGGGCGTTTTTTTGCTGAATTTGATGAGTTCTCCCGGCGCGGGAAAAACCACCACTCTTCAGCGAACGGCGGCACTTTTGAAGGACGAGCTGAAAATCGGCGTGATGGAGGCCGATATCGACTCCGATGTGGATGCCCGCGCCATGGCGGCGGCGGGGGTGAAATCCATCCAGCTCCACACCGGCGGCATGTGCCACCTGGACGCCGA
>CANOBV010000107.1 GCA_947564255.1 uncultured bacterium
GGAGGAGACCGCCGCCCTGGTGGCCCGTTTCAAGGAGCTGGCCGAGGGCCGGGGCACCGTGGCCGAGGTGGACGAGTGGGGCAAGCGCCGTCTGGCCTATCCCATCAACGACCTGGAGGAGGGCTACTACGTGCTGATGACCTTCTCCTCCGACCCCGCGTTTCCCGCCGAGCTGGACCGTCTGATGCGTATCAACGTCAGCGTCATGCGCTCCATCATCGTGGCAAAGGACGCCTGAGAAGGAGAACATCATGCTCAATCGTATCATCATCATGGGCCGTCTGGCCCGTGACCCGGAACTGCGCCACACCCAGACCGGCACTCCCGTGGCCACTTTCCGCATGGCGGTGGACCGGGATTTCAAAGACAAGAACACCGGCGAGCGGGCCACCGACTGGATTGACGTGGTGGCCTGGCGGGGCACCGGGGAATTTGTCAGCCGCTACCTCGCCAAGGGCCGTCTGGCCGTGGTGGAGGGCCGGCTGCAAATGCGGGAATGGACCGATAAAGAGGGCAACCGCCGCACCACCGCCGAGGTGGTGGCCGAGAATGTCTATTTTGGCGATTCCCGCCGGGATACCGGCGACAGCGGCCAGAACTATGGCGCGCCCAGCTACGGCGGCGGCTATGGCGCCGCGCGTCCCGCAGCTCCCTCCGCCCCCGCCGACTATGGCATCCCGTCGGGCGGCGACCAGTTCGCCGAACTGGCCGACGATGACGGCGACCTGCCCTTCTAACGGTTTGAGAAGGGCCTATCTCACATAAAGGAGGTCTGCCAATTATGGCTATGGATAATGCGAAGCCCCGCGGCAACCGCAAGCGCCGCAAGGTGTGCGCGTTCTGCGTGGACAAGGTGGAGCAGATCGACTATAAGGACGCCCAGAAGCTGAAGCGCTATCTGTCCGAGCGGTCCAAGATTCTGCCCCGCCGCACCACCGGCACCTGCGCCATGCACCAGCGCCAGCTGACCGACGCCATCAAGCGCGCCCGTCACGTGGCCCTGCTGCCCTACGTCACCGACTAAACAGCAAGCAAACTCCCCCGGAGACAGCTTCCGGGGGAGTTTTTATGCCCGCCCGCCTCGCTGCGGCAAAAAACCTCTCGCGAACCGCTCTTGTGGATTTCATCCGTCCCTCCCTAAAAAGAATCTTCAAAATTTCCTAAGGGGACCTTTGTTGCAGTTTTCCAATTTGACGCTATAATAGCCATAGATTAGAATCAGTGGAAAGCGGGGAGCTTTTATGGAAAACAAATCGGTTAAAATCCTCCTCTGGGCGCTCACCATCGCCATTCTAGGGGGCAGTGTGTGGGCGCTGTACGCCACCGGCTTTTTTGAGGCGGCGGGCTCTCCCCAGGAGATGGGGGAATACATCGCCAGATGCGCTCCCTGGTCCCATCTCGCCTATTTTGGAGTTCAGCTGGTGTCCGTCATCGTGGCCCCCATTCCCAGCAACATCACCGCCGCCGCCGGAGCTTACCTGTTCGGACTCTGGCCCGCTTTTCTGCTCACCTGGGGGGCGGTGACCCTGGGCTCCGCCATCGTCTTCGCCTTGGCCCGGGCCTTGGGCCAGCAGTTTGTCAGTCAGTTCGTCAGCGACAAGCTGTCCGAGAAATACTTGGACCTGATCCGCCGGAAGCGGGACATATTCCTGGCCCTGGCTTTCCTCTTTCCCTTTTTTCCCGACGACATTTTGTGTATCCTGGCGGGACTGACGGACATCTCCTCCAAACGTTTTCTCCTGCTGGTCCTCATTGCCCGGCCCTGGGGCCTGCTGGTCGCCTGCATGGTGGGAAGCGCCACCCTTTCCATTCCAATGTGGGGAATGGCGCTGCTGGGGCTGGCCGGACTGGCGGCTTTCCTGCTGGCCATGAAATACGGCGACAAGCTGGAGGAGGCGCTGCTCCGCCGGTTGAACCGCTGAGGCCGATGTACTTCAAAGCTTTCCTCTTGTAATTTTTTGTATTACATGATAGAATATGTAAAAACAGGCAAAGGGGAACGCGCGATGAAACGACAATGGACAGCCGCCCTTCTCGCCCTCCTGCTGACCACCACCCTTCTGCCGGGCACAGCCTGGGCGTCGGACGCCGGGCGGGCCGCGGGCAGCCGCCTCACCGGGGTGGACCGGACAGTATATGAAATTTTAAGGGCCGAGGTGGTCAAAATCGCCAACGGTTCCAGGTCCGGCACCGCCATCGCCATTCCCGACCAGCCTGCGTTATCCTGGTCCTTGCGGGAGATGGGACTGCACGAACCCGGTCAGCAGGATGTCCTGGACAAGCTGGAACAGCAATTCGCCAACTCGCTCCACTTGGGGCAAATCTATGACTGTCTGACCGCCGACCTCCCCTATGAGATGTATTGGGCGGACAATCAATTTTCCTGGGGCTACTCGTTTGCCCAAAACGGCGCCCGAGCGGAAGTGAGAAATCTGGTGGTCTACCTTCAGGCGGCCCAAGCATACCGGGGCAGTGAAACCACCTCTGTCAGCGCGCGCAAGGTGTCCGCCGCACGGCAGGCCGCAGAAAATGCCAAGGCTGTGGTGGACAAATACCAAAACCTGTCCGATTACGACAAACTGACGGCTTACCGGGACGAGGTCTGCCGTCTTGTCTCTTACGAATTCAGCGCCGCGGGCGGCGGGACCCCCTATGGCGACCCCTGGCAGCTGGTCCATGTTTTTGACGGCGACCCCGATACCAACGTAGTATGCGAGGGCTATGCCAAGGCTTTCAAATACCTGTGCGACCTGTCCAGCTTTGACGCGGATGTAGCGTGTTTCACCGTGTCCGGCACCATGGACGGCGGGCGGCACATGTGGAATGTGCTCCGCATGGAGGACGGCAGATACTATCTTGCCGACGTGACCAACAGCGACAGCGGAATGATCGGAGAGGAGGGCGGGCTGTTTCTGTCCGGAGCCGCCGGTTCTGACGGCGGACGGACCTGGACGGTGTCCAAAGGCCGGTGCTCTATGGCGTATACTTACAGCGAAGGGCAAAAAGACCTGTTTATAGACGGCTACCTGCCTTTGAGCGGCACGGACTACCCGCATGCATCTCCCGCCATCCCGACATCATTCCAGCCCCAGGTGTTTGACGACGTACCCTCCTGGCAGTATTACGCGCAGCCTGTGGCCTGGGCGGTGGAGGAAGGGATTACCAACGGGACCTCCAACGGCGCTTTCTCCCCGGACCGGCCCTGTTCCCGCGCCGAGATTCTCACCTTCCTGTGGCGGGCGGCGGGAAAGCCCCAGTCCGGCCTCCAGACTTCCGGCGGCGGCAAGGCGGATTTTTTCCACGCCGCCGCCATATGGGCCGAGGAAAAGGGCATAATCGACAGCTCAGCCAACCTGAGCGTTCTCTGTACCCGGGGCGAGGCAGTAGACTATATCTGGCAGGCCTTCGGCAGCCCCTCAGCCCAAGGCAAATCCTTTGACGACGTCCCTATCGGCTCGCCCCACGCTGAAGCGGTGTCCTGGGCGGCGGAGCGGGGCGTGGCCGGTGGGACGTCCCCCAACGCCTTTCAGCCGGAGCTGGTGTGCTCCCGGGGCCAGATCGTCACCTTCCTCCACCGGGCCTGTCATGGAAAAACCCCCTTCCTGTCGGAAGGGGGTTCTTTCTCATGTTTCAGGATTGCGGGCCACGTCCAGGATGAGTTGGGCACACCGCTCCATTCCAACCAGACTTGAGTCCAGGGACAGGTGATAGTTCTGGCTCATTCCCCACTCCCGGTCCGCATAATGCTTGTAGTATGCCCGGCGGCGCTTGTCTTTTTCCTCCAGGCGCTTTTCCGGCGACACATCCGACTCGCCGTACAGCCGCACCACCCGGTCCGCCCGGAAAGAAATCGGGGCATGGATAAATACGTTAAGCACATCCTCCCGGTCCCGGAGGATATAGTCGGCGCACCTGCCCACAAGGACGCAGGGCCCTTTTTCCGCCAAATCCAAAATCACCCGGCATTGAATCACCCACAGAAAGTCAGCGGTGGACAGGCCGTTCATGTGCTGGCGGGCCCCATTGCCCCCGGCAAAGGCATAGGACAGCAGAGACTGCCAGGGCGAGGCATACTCCCCCTCCTGCTCAATGAATTTCTCATCGAAGCCGGTCTCCACCGCCACCTGCTTTACAAGCTCCTTGTCATAATAGGGCACACCCAGCAGCTCCGCCACCCGGTGGCCCACCGACCGGCCGCCGGAGCCAAATTCCCGGCTGATGGTGATGATCTGTTTGCTCATATGAGACCCTCCTTCTCACAGTTGGCGCAGTGGACATCCAGCCAGACGACCCGCCGTGGCGGCTCACCATGGCAGCACACCGCCGCCCGCCACCCCTCTCCGGAACAGCTTCCGTGGGGGCAGGGCGGAGGCGTCTCCACTTTCCTGGGCGGATAGAGCGGTATGTCTTCCCGCTTGCACCAGCTCTCCTTCAGCGTCCAGACGCGGTAAAAATCCTCCCAGCTTCCGTCAAAGCGGGCCAACTCCCTTTCGCTCAGCACACGCCGGGGCAGTTCCGCCCGCCGCGGCCGCACCAGTTCCACATCAACCCCCACAGGGGCGTCGGACAGCGCGCACAGCGCCAGCCCCCCGCTGTGGGACAGGGAAAACCAGTGCTCAGGGCGCCCCGGAAAGAAGGGCTTGCCACGGGCAGAGCGCTCTACCGGGGGCAGGCCGCCCCATCCCCAATGGACCTGAACCGCCCGCTCCAGCAGCCGCCAAGCCAGGACCCGGCCATCCTCTCCCCGTGTGCCGTAGATGGCTGTCATGGTCTTTCTCCTCCGCTCCTTTGTATATATGATACAATATTATCGCCGGAATTTCAAGTGGTTTGTGCAAATAATGCACAACGCCCCGGTGCCGCTCCCGGTCAAGGCTTGCCGGGACACTGCCGCCCGGTATGGTCGATGGTATACTCTTGGCCGCAGGTCCCCGGCAGAATGAGCTGGGAAATGGGGACGAAAGTGTAGCCCTGCTGCAAAAGCGCCTCAATAATGCCGGGCAGGGCCTCCGGCGTGTGAAGCGCGGCGTTGTGGAACAGCACAATGGACCCCGGCTGTACTTTGGACGTCACCCGTTTTGTAATGTCGGCGGCGGACAGGTCTTTCCAGTCCAGACTGTCCACGTCCCACTGAATAGGTTCGATACCCATGGAGCGCACAGCGTTGATGACGTGGTCGTCATACTCTCCGTATGGACAGCGAAACAGGGTGGGGCGCGTTCCCGTCACTCCTTCAATCTTGTCCCCGCAGGCGTTGAGGTCGGCGATGATTTCATCGGACGACAGGCTGTTGAAATGGGCGTGGGTATTGGAATGGCTCATCACCTCATGGCCCGCGTCGGACAGGGCCTTTACCGACTCGGGGTATTTATCCACCCACTCCCCCACCACAAAAAAGGTGGCCTTGACATTGTATTTGCCCAGGATATCAATGAGCTGTTGGGTGTCCTCATTGCCCCAGGCGGCGTCAAAGCTGATAGAAACCACTTTATAGTCCTTCTGCACACAGTAGATGGGCAGCTGCCGGGTGGAGGCCGACGCGCCCACCACCGCCGGATTGTTTACCACCCAGAACATCATTGCCGCCGCCAGGGCAAAGGCCGCTCCGGCGATCACCTTTCGGCGCAGGTAAATTATTTTTGTCCCATTCATGTTTGACCCCTCCATACTCGGCGTTGGTACACCTTATGCGGACGGGACCTTTTTCATGTTCTGAAACAGACGGGCCCCGCGCCTGTTGACACGGGGCCCCGGTTCAAAATGTCAGCACTTCCTGTTCCGGCTTTCCGGCGGGGCTGAGGGCGGTGACACGAAGCACAGGCCCCCCCTCCCCCTCATAGGCCTTGTGGGGTTCCAGATGGACCACGCCAGTCACATCCGCCCAAGAACGGTTCTCGAACGCTTCAAAGCCATCCCCTGCGGCCACCAGACCCAGAAAGGTGATGTCCGCCTCACAGCAGGTCATGGCAAACCGGCCCAGAACCACGTTGTCCGGGTACTGGGGCAAATGGCACACCACCGTTTTGGCGCGGACAGCCTTGCCCTCATACCGCTCCGGGTGCTCCATCACATCCACATACCACACGCCGAAGTCATCGTCGGGAATTTCAATGATCTCCTGGTCCAGGTCGAAGGGGCATACGCTTTCGTCGGCGTAGTCCTCGCTGGTGCCGTCATTGTACTCCAGATAGATGCTGGCCCGGCGGTTCACCATTTTCAAATTGCGCTGGCGCAGGGCGTCCCGGAGGGCCTCGTCACAGCGGTTGAACACGATGAGGTCCGCATTGGTCAGCTTCTCCATCATCATCTGGCCCAAGTTTTTGGCGTACATATCGAAGGTGGCCGCCTCCACCATGGTCATAATCTGATAGAGCACCCAGTTGTCCGGCAGGGCCTCCTGATACAGCCGGCCCATAGACCACATGCCGTTAAACTCAATCAGAATCTGGCGCGGGCGGTGCTTTTTCTCCAGCTGCTTGAGGAACGCCGGCGTGAGGTCCCCCTCCTCTTCCACGTTGACCACAGTGACATTCTTCAGCACCTTGGGGTCGTACTCCGCCTCTCCCTCCTCACAGCACAGCAGCAGCGTGCGGTCCCGCAGGGCGAAACCGTCCTGAAGGATTCCGTTGATGAAGGTGGTCTTGCCGCCGTCCAAAAAACCGGCAAACAGGTAAACAGGGATATCCATGGGTATTCCGCCCCTTTACAGGCCGAACAGGGCGGCAAGCCGGTCTTCCTTCAAATCCGCGCCGATGACACACAGCCGTCCGGTGTAGTCCGCCGGACCGGCGCGCACCTCATGCTCCTCGGGCACATAGTCGAAATGGAGCCAGCCGCCGTCCTCCGCCGGGACAATGCCCTTGGCACGCAGAATCGCGCCGCACTCACCCAGGTCCAGTTCAGCCAGGATGCGTTCCAGCTCCTCCCTGGCGAAGGGCTTCACCGTCTCCCGCCCCCAGCTGGTGAACACCTCGTCGGCATGGTGGTGGCCGTGGTGGTCGTGGTCATGGCAGCCGCAGCCGCACTCCTCCCCGTGCTCATGGTGGTGCTCATGCCCCTCGTGGTCGTGGCACTCGTGCCCCCCGTGGTGGTGCTCACCATGGCAGCACTCGTGATCCTCCTCGTCGTGGTGGTGCTCGTGGCGGCAGTGGCCTTGCTCGTGCTCCTCATCGTCATGACAGCAGTGGTCGTGATGATGGTGCCCGTGGGCCTCCTCTTCGGCGGCGTGGTCCGCTCGGATACGCGCCAGCAGCTCCTCCTCCAGAGAGGTCTTCTCAATGGCGGACAGAATGGTTTTGCCGTCCAGCTGATCCCAGGGTGTGGTCAAAATCACCGCCGCAGGATTTTTTCCCCGGAGCAGCTCCACCGCCCCCTCCAGCTTGTCCTGAGTCAGGTTCTGGGTGCGGGAGAGCAGAATGGTGCCCGCGTGCTCCACCTGGTTGTTGTAGAACTCGCCGAAGTTCTTCATATACATTTTCACCTTGGACGCGTCCGCCACGGTGACAAAGGAGTTCAGCTTCAGCGCCGGGTCCTCTCCGGCCGCCTTCTCCACCGCCGCCACCACGTCGGACAGCTTGCCCACCCCGGAGGGCTCGATGAGAATGCGGTCCGGGTGGAAACGCTCCTCCACCTCGTGAAGCGCCTTGCCAAAGTCACCCACCAGGGAACAGCAGATGCAGCCGGAGGACATCTCGGAGATCTCGATACCCGCGTCCTTCAGAAACCCGCCGTCCACGCTGATCTCACCGAACTCATTTTCGATCAGCACCAGTTTCTCGCCCTGGTACGCCTCGGCCAGCAGTTTCTTGATGAGCGTGGTCTTGCCTGCGCCTAAAAAACCGGATACAATATCAATTTTTGCCACTGGGAATCATTTCCTTTACTTAGAGTTTCCTTCTATTTTAACGCCCGCGCTCCGGAAAGTCAAGCGGAGAAACCGGGCGCCGGCTCACTTTTTCCGATGAAATCTGAACGCTCCGTCAATTTTGCCCACGCGTATTGAAGTGCGGAGCCATGCGTGGTAAAATCAAATGAATCAACCGGAGTATGGAGGAAACGATGACAACCGTGTATTTTATCAGACATGCCGAGCCCAACTACAGCAATCATGACGACATGTCCCGGGAGCTCTCGGACAAAGGATTGCGGGACAGAGCGCTCGTCGCGGAATTCTTGCGGGACAAGCATATTCACGCCGTGCTGTCAAGCCCCTGTAAACGGGCGGTTGACACTATTTCTGATTTTGCCAGGTCGGCGAATTTGGAGGTTCAAACCACGGCGGATTTCAGAGAACGCAAAGTGGGCGGCGAATGGATCGCTGACTTTCACGCATTTTGCAAAAAGCAATGGGAAAATTTT
>CANOBV010000108.1 GCA_947564255.1 uncultured bacterium
GCATGGGCGCGGAGGCCGTCAAGAAGCTGCTGTCCGACCTGGACCTGGAGGAGCTTTCTACCTCCCTGCGGGCCCAGATGAAGGATGCCAGCGGCCAGAAAAAAGCCAAGATCGTCAAACGGCTGGAGGTGGTGGACGCTTTCCGCATCTCCGGCAACAAGCCCGAGTGGATGGTCATTGACGTGCTGCCGGTCATCCCGCCCGAGCTGCGGCCTATGGTCCAGCTGGACGGCGGACGGTTTGCCACCTCCGACCTGAACGACTTGTACCGCCGGGTCATCAACCGCAACAACCGCCTGAAGCGCCTCATCCAGCTCAACGCGCCCGACATCATCGTGCGCAACGAGAAGCGGATGCTCCAGGAGGCGGTGGACGCCCTCATCGACAACGGCCGCCGGGGCCGGGCCGTCACCGGGGCCAACAACCGGGCCCTCAAGTCCCTGTCCGACCTGCTCAAGGGCAAGCAGGGCCGCTTCCGCCAGAACCTGCTGGGCAAGCGGGTGGACTACTCCGGCCGTTCCGTCATCGTTGTCGGCCCCGAGCTGAAGATCTACCAGTGCGGTGTGCCCAAGGAGATGGCTATCGAGCTGTTCCGGCCCTTCGTCATGAAAAAACTGGTGGAGAGCGGCATCAGCAACATCAAGGCCGCCAAGAAGGAAGTGGACAAGGGCACCCCCGCCGTGTGGGACGCCCTGGAGTCCGTCATCAAGGAGCACCCCGTCATGCTCAACCGCGCGCCGACGCTCCACCGCTTGGGCATCCAGGCCTTTGAGCCGGTGCTGGTGGAGGGCCGGGCCATGAAGCTCCACCCCCTGGTGTGTACCGCCTTTAACGCCGACTTCGACGGCGACCAGATGGCCATTCACGTCCCCCTGTCCGCCGAGGCACAGGCCGAGGCCCGCATCCTTATGCTGGCCGCCAACAACCTGCTCAAGCCCTCCGACGGCGGACCGGTGACGGTCCCCACCCAGGACATGGTGCTGGGCTCCTATTACCTGACTTATGAGCGGGACCCGGAGCCCGACCCCGACTTCTCCTATCAGACCACCGCCGACGCCGCCAAGGCGCTGACCGACGGCCGACTGATGGCCAATGACCGCATTTGGGTCCGGGATGAGGAGGCCGGCCGCTGGTACCGCACCACCCCGGCTTTGTGTGCCCAGGCTGAGGATGGCAGGGCACAGGAGGTTTATAGCGTATTTTCCGACGACAACGAGGCTCAGCTGGCCTATGCGGAGGGTATTTTGAACCTCCACGAGCCTATTCTGGTCCGGCGTTCCGTTGAGTTTGACGGCGAGACCCGATACAAACTGGTGCGTACCACTGTGGGCCGGCTGCTTTTCAACGAGGGCATTCCTCAGGACCTGGACTTTGTGGACCGGAATGACCCTGAGCAGGTTTTCGAGCCGGAGATCAACTTCATCTGCGGCAAGAAGCAGCTTAACGCCATCGTGGACCGGTGCATTGCCAAGCATGGCTTTACCCGCTCTGCCGAGGTGCTGGATACCATCAAGGCCCGGGGCTACAAGTTCTCTACCCGGGGCGCCCTCACCGTGGCCATTGCCGATATGACAGTCCCCGACGAGAAACGCACTCTTATCGCCGAGACCGAACAGGACATTGTCAAAATTGAGAACCAGTACAAGCGGGGCTTCCTCACCAACGACGAGCGCTACCGTCTGGTGGTGTCCGCCTGGGAGAAGACCACCAACGACGTGTCCGATGCCCTCCAGAAGAGCATGGACAAGTTCAACCCCATCTTTATGATGGCAGACTCCGGCGCCCGCGGCTCCATGAAGCAGATCCGCCAGCTGGCCGGCATGCGCGGCCTGATGGCCGACACCGCCGGGCGCACCATTGAGATTCCCATCAAGGCAAACTTCCGGGAGGGCCTGTCCGTGCTGGAATACTTCATCTCCTCCAGAGGCGCCCGGAAAGGCATGGCCGACACCGCCCTGCGTACCGCCGACTCAGGCTATCTGACCCGCCGCTTGGTGGACGTGTCCCAGGAGGTCATCATCCGGGAAGAGGACTGCGGTACCACCGACGGCATCACCGTGTCCGAAATCGGCGAGAACGGCCAGGTCATCGAGCCGTTGGTGGAGCGTTTGCGGGGCCGCTATCTGGCGGAGGACCTGGTGGACGACAAGACCGGCCAGGTGCTGATGAGCCGGGACACCCTGGTGGACGGCGAGCTGGCCCAGCTCATCGAAAAAAAGCTGGTTGAGCAGGCCGGACCCGACGGCAGACCCGCCATCAAGGTGCGCTCTGTACTCACCTGCGAGGCACACTCCGGTGTGTGCGCCAAGTGCTACGGTATGAACCTGGCTTTCAGCGAGCCTGTTGGCATGGGCGAGGCCGTGGGCATCATCGCCGCCCAGTCCATCGGCGAGCCGGGCACCCAGCTGACCATGCGTACCTTCCACACCGGCGGCGTGGCCGGCGGCGACATCACTCAGGGACTTCCCCGTGTTGAAGAGCTGCTGGAAGCCCGCAAGCCTAAGAAAATGGCCCAGCTGGCAGAGATTTCCGGCACTGTCACGGTGGAGGAGACGAAGCGGGCTACCCTGTGTAACCTGACTGTCACCGCCGATGACGGCGAGGTGGTCACTTATGCGGTACCCTACAGTTCCGGCATACGCGTCAAGACCGGCGACCGGGTTACCAAGGGGCAGCGCCTCACCGACGGTGCCCTGTCCCCACACGAGGTGCTGCGCATTCGGGGGGTGGACGCAGTGCACAATTACCTGATCCAGGAGGTCCAGAAGCCCTACCGCCAGCAGGGCGTGGACATCAACGACAAGCATATCGAGGTCATTGTCCGCCAGATGATGCGCAAAGTCCGGGTGGAGGAGTCCGGCGATTCCGCATTGCTGTCCGGTTCCACCATCGACATCATCGAGTTCCGGGATGCCTGCGCTGCGGTCCGTGCCCGCATTGCCGCCGGGGAGACCAGGGAGGACGGATCCCAGCTGGTGATGCCCACCTGTACCCGACTTCTGCTGGGCATTACCAAGGCGTCTCTGGCCACCGAGTCCTTCCTGTCCGCCGCCTCCTTCCAGGAGACCACCAAGGTGCTCACGGAGGCGGCTATCAAAGGCAAGGTGGACCACCTGCTGGGTTTGAAGGAAAATGTCATCATTGGCAAGCTGATCCCGGCTGGTTCCGGTTTGGCCGCCTACCGCAAGCTGGACGAGATCGAGGACGAGGTCCACGACGAAGGCCGTTTCCGAGAGGTGGCGGTGCTGGCAGGAGACCTGAAGGAGGACGAGGAGCCCGCTTTGGGCGAGGAGCCCGAGGAGGTGGACTCCGAGGAGGACGAGGTCTTGTCCATCACTCTGGACGACGAGGACGAAGTTCCCGAGGACGAAGAGGAATAAGCGTTCACGCAAAGGCGGGGCCCGCTGCAGCGGCCCCGCCTTCTATCAAATTGATGTTCTTTACCGTTGGGCTCATGACTGCGGCAGTCATTCTGCTGTCAACAGGCGCGGCGGCGGAATCAAAAAGCGGGCCGGCGCAGGACGCCGCGGAGCAGGTCATTTTACAGCCGATCAGGGAGGCAGTCAATGACTATTATGATGGACTGAGACAATACTGGAAGCAGGAAGTTCTCAGCGTCGAGAAGGTTTCACAATCGCCATATTATCAGGTCGTGATCCAGGTGGAGACTTTGTGTGGCCCCCACAATCCGCCGTATGGACTGGAAACGATGGCCTTCCATATCGACCTAATGGGCACAGTTCAGTTGATTGGTTTTGACCACCGGGATGAGCCGGATTAAGTTGTTCCTAACTCCAGAAGAAAGAAATTGGGCGGGGATTTCCGCTATACTGCTGGGCAGATATATTCTTTTGACATTTTCAAAATGGAGGCTGTTTCGTATGGGTACAAACAAACTGCTGGAGGTTGGCGCGAAAGCACCTGATTTTACGCTGCCGGATTCAGAGGGGAACCCCGTCTCCCTGGCGGACTTCGCCGGGAAAAGGGTGGTGCTGTATTTCTACCCCCGGGACAATACCCCCGGCTGCACCCGGCAGGCCTGCGCTTTCGCCGGAGCCTTTGAGGAGTTTAAGCAAATCGATGCGCTGGTCATCGGAATCAGTAAAGACTCTGCGGCTTCCCACAAAAAGTTTGCGGAGAAGCACGGCCTGCCCTTTATTCTGCTCTCCGACCCGGAACTGGCTGCCATCCAGGCCTATGGCGTATGGCAGGAGAAAAAACTGTACGGCAAGGTGAGCATGGGCGTGGTACGTTCCACATTCATCATTGACGAGAACGGCGTCATCGAGAAGGTCATGCCCAAGGTAAAGCCGGACACCAACGCGGCGGAGGTCCTGGCTTATCTCAAGGGAGAGAAATGAATACGGCCCAAGCGCCTGCGGTCAATCGTGGGCGCTTGTTTTATGCCCAGTTTTCAGGAATACATTGTGGTTTTCCGTGGATAATTCCGGCTGGAACCGATACCCCAGCTGGTCAAATGCCCGGATGTCTGCCGGGCTGGTGATATTGTTCTCTGCCAGCCAGCGTACCATCTGACCCCGGGCCATTTTGCACATGGTGCCCTTTTCCATCACCTTGCCGCCCTTCCACTCACCAAAGGTGCAGGTGAGAAAGCGGATGGACTTGGGCAGATGGGGCTCCACGGCGCGGCTGTATTCCTTGGAAGCCAGATTCAGCACGAAATCTGCCTCAGAAGCAAGTTGTTGAGCCAGGGCATTGCCCCAGAAGCCGTACAGGTCGCGGTGCCCGTCCACTGAAAATTTGGCCTGCATCTCCAGCCGGTAGGGGGTTACGCCGTCGAAGGGCCGCAGCAGGCCGTAGAAGCCGGACAGGATGCGCAGATGTTCCCGGAGATAGTCCAACTGGGCAGTCTCCATCACCCGCGGGGCCATGTATTGGTATTGGATGCCCTCATAGGAGAGGATGGCGGGGGTGAGACGGCGGCGCAGCTCCATGGAGGACAGCCGCTCCACGTTCAGCTTGGCAATGGCGTCATTGCACTTCCAGAGGGTCTGCAATTCTGCCGGGGACATCCCCTGAAGGGCGGCTTTCAGCTGTTCCGTCCGCTCCAGAAAGACGGGCAGGCCATCCACGGCAAAGCTGTCTGTGTCCACCACCATTTTCTTGGCCGGTGAGATGATGATCCGCATGGTCCGCCTCCGTTTCTATCTGTAATTTTTGAGAACCCCATCCCCAAATTTTTGGGGGAACTATATCAACAAGACGCATACAATAAGTCAGGACAACTCCACATCGTCCATTTTTTGGAGCGCCGCCACAATGTCCTTTAAAACCAGAGGCCGCATACTGTCCGGGTAGCCGCTGAGGTCGGCCTGCTTCAGCGCAGAGCGGATTCTGGGGAGGAGTTCCGGCTTTGCCGCCGCGATTTTCGGCAGGGCCGCGACACACTGACGGGCGGTGATGGGTTTTTCATCCGTCACATGGGATAAAAATTCATCCAGCAGAGTGTCAAATTTTCCATCTGCGTCCCAGCGGGCGTTTGCCGCCAGGATGGAGATGGTCCGGTTCCGCACCAGGGAATTTTTGTGGCGCAGCAGCTCCGAAAATCGGTCAAAATACGGATACCAGGCGGCGGATTCCCGACTTTCCGCTGTAATCTGCTGAGTGAGGGCGTAAGCGGCTTTTGCATCCTTTCCCGTCAGGCGGGCGATGCAGGCGTCGATGTCCATGTCAGATCAGAACCCCCTCACAGTGATCGATCTCGTGCTGGATGATCTGGGCCGTCCAGCCAGTAAAGGTTTTGAAGCGGATCTGGAGCTTCTCGTTCTGGTACTGCACCTTGATGGACCTCCAGCGTTTGGTTTTGCGAACGCCGGACAGGGACAGGCAGCCCTCCTCCGCCTGGTAGGGCCCGGACTTTTTGATAATCTCCGGGTTGAACATGATCATGTACTCGCCCTCGTTGTCAAAGACGATGATGCGCTTGTTCACGCCGATCATGTTGGCCGCCATACCCACACAGCCGTCCTTATGGGCGGCGAGAGTATCCAGCAGATCCTGGGCGACGGGCTGGTCCTCCGGTGCGGCGGGTTCGGCCTTCTGGGCCAAAAACGCTTCGTCGCGCATGATGTCTCGAACCATGGATATCAGTTCCCCCAATATCACCGCCGGTACTTTCCCCGGCGGCGGATTTGTGTTATACTTCCAATAAGATACCACGAACAGGGCAGGAAAGCAAATCCTTCCTGTGTTTGGAGGCGGCATGATGATCGACTTTTTCAAAGAATTGATGGAGCAGGCGCTGGATCTGGAGCTGACCGTCCGCTTCACCAAGCGGGACGGAGAATGGTTCGCGGCCTTGGGCGGCGAACTGGACGGCCTGTCCCTGGAGGAGCTGGAGAAGTACCGGGCGGAGCTGGAAGCACAGTTGTGCGATATGGATGACGAGGAGCCGGAGGACATGACTGGCGAGGCGTTCGAGCAGTGGGCGGAGGCTCACGAGAGTTTGGAGGATCTGCTCAGCGAAGTGGAGGACCGGATCGACGATTTGATGTAAGGAGGGTGGCTGGTATGAAGAAAACGGTAACGGAAGTGGTGGCGGCCCTCATCTGGGACGGGGACAGGTTCCTCATCTGTCAGCGGCCCGCACACAAGGCCAGGGGCCTGCTGTGGGAGTTTGTGGGCGGTAAGTTGGAGCCGGGAGAGACAAAGGAGCAGGCTCTGATCCGGGAGTGCCGGGAGGAGCTGGCTGTCACCCTTTCGGTGGGCGGGGTGTTCATGGAGGTAGACCACGACTACCCGGATTTGAATGTGCGTCTGACGCTGTTTAACGCCGCGATCCGCGAGGGGACGCCGCAGATGTTGGAGCACAACGATATCCGTTGGATCACGGTGGAGGAGATCCCGCAGTATGAATTCTGCCCTGCGGACGAGACGATCCTAAAGAAATTGAGGAGGGAAGCATGATGGAGCCTGTCTACTATACCGTGAAATCCATTGATGGGGACTACGCCCATTTGATCAGCGATGGCGGAGTGGAAAATCAGGTGGCGATGTTCCTGCTGCCGGAGGGCACCACCGTTGGGAGCCGCCTGGTGCGGGAAATTCTTGAGTGGGGCCTGGTTTAAACAGTATTGGCTACGAATTGTTTGTCGATTCCAACTCCCGGTTGATGAGTTCCAGCGCAATTTGAAACGCCTTAATCCGCCGCGTGGTCAAGGTGTGTTGAGATTTGCCCGGTGTCAGCTTCAGCAGGGCTTTTTCACATTTGTGCAGTGTTGAATCAATGGAGCGCCGGGCTTCGGTCAACTCTGTGGTGGTGTAGGTGTTCATATCGCAGCCCCTTTCTGTTTTTTGCTATGATACAATATTTTTGGGTCAGAGGCAATCTCTCTCTGGATATTTCTCTCCTTCTGTGGTATATGCTTGTGCTGCGAGGAGGGGAAAAACAGGACATCATACTGGGGGCGTGGGCGGTGGAGTGGTTCCACGTCCATGCGGAGGGAAAACTGGCGCACAACATCGAGGGCGGATACCGAAGCCTGACTTCCAATCACATGGCGCCCAGGCTGGGCGGTGTAGTGCTCACCGATTTGAGCGAAAAACGGATCAGGGCATTTTATCGGCCCAAAGTGGAGTTGAGTGCCTACCCAATTTTATATGCCGGATTGCCTAGCGGCCTGCTGGGGAATTGATCTCCCCGCCGTGGGCGTTGACATCTGCGGACGGCGGGTCATCCTGAAAAGCGCTGGGTTGGCCTGTCAGCCCGAGGGTTGGAGCTGAGGTGGGAGGAACACGTCCGGCACCCGAACAGATTTGAAATCTTCCTGGATGCCAAGACGAGGCGGCCCGAGGAATACCACATTTTCTCCGTTTTCCAGGAAGCACATGGTGGCCAGTTCGTCGATCTGGCGCTTATCTATGGAGGGCTGGAAGGAGAAATCAAAGTCGTCCAGGGTGTTCTTCATCTTGAGGCTTTCAGGTTTTTCCACAGCCTGTCCGGCTCTAAAATACCCCTTGCCGCTCCGCCCTCCGCTTCGCAGAGGTCTGCGCTGGACGGGGTATTTTCTCGCCTCCGAGCACGACCCGCTTCGCTGGGCTCGTGCTCGGTTTTACGTGGCATGTCCGTCCCACGCTGTCCGTTCAGATCCGCCAGGCTGTTGTACTTAAATCCCCACCATGAAATTGTCCCGCACGAACTGCACCGTCCGCTCCACCTTCCCCTTCGTCTGGCCCCGGTACGGCCGGCACAGGATGGGCTTAAACCCATAGAAGCCCGCGAAATCCTCGAACTGCCGGTTCAGCGTGGAGTCTTCCTGATTCAAAAGCCGCTTGATCACCACCTGCTTCATGTTATCGTACAGAATCTCCTCCG
>CANOBV010000109.1 GCA_947564255.1 uncultured bacterium
GACCTGACCCTCCCCGGCGACGCCATGCTGGTGGAGGACTACCGGCAGAACCAGCTTCTGCTGTTCGCCTCCCTGTGGTCCATCAACTGGACGGCGGAGCGCAACAAGTCCGTCACCCTGTCCGAGTTCGGCGGCGCCAGGTTTTAGAACCTGCATTCACAGCCAAAACCGCCCGACGGGCGAGGAATTCTTCCGCCAGGCAAGGCAAATTTTCGCGGGAATAATTGTGTTTATTTCCAGAAAATTTAACGCAGTATGGCGGGAAAAGACCCGGTCGGACGGTGAATTGAGGTTGGAATTTAGGTTCTTGAGCCGAATGGCTGGTCTGGCGGCATGAACGGCCGCCGGGCTCATACACATTATATTTAGAAAAGGAGCTGTGAAGCTGCGTATGGACGCTTCTGTGCCCATATTCCGGCAGACGCTGGCGCCCCTGGGGCTGGACGTGCCCCCAGCGGGAGAAAGCGGATTTGAAGAGCTGGTGGCCGCCTACCGTGTCCGTCTGGAACCGGGGATGGGTCCGGTGCATATCCGGGGCATGACCACCATGGCCGAGTGCCGCGCCGCTCTGCTGGCGGTGAAAAAATCAGGATGCGGCGCGCCCTGGGTGAGCTGGACCTGCGGCGGGGACGGACAGTCGCCCACCCGGGTCCATATGCTGGCCGCTCTGTTTGTGTGCGAAGGGATGGGGGCTGCCGGATTTGGCCTCGACTGCCCGCCGGAAAACGCAGACGAACGTATGATGGAGCTGGCCGCGCACGCCCAGGTCCCTTTATTCCGGATGGCGGGAGGAAAAGCGGAGTTCTATCCCTATGAGCCCGCTCTCCGGGACCCGGATGCCATCCCCTGCACCACCGGAACAGACCCCTGTTTTATCTACCGCACCGTGGACGTAGGAGAGGAGCTGGCCTGCGGCCCGGACCTGCTGGAGGACATCATCACCGCTGAGGATGACCCGGTTGGGGCGGTGAAAATCGCCATTCAAAGCCAGGACGATGTGGATATATTCGCTCAGCACCAATATGCCGTGCGGAAAGCGTTGTGCCTGTGGTCGGACGTACCTGAGCTGCTGGAGGGGGCCCTGCGGGTATATCAGGGCCGCGCCTTTTACGACGGCACCGGCGACATTGGCCGGGAAGAGCTGGAGCGGCTTGCCGCACTGTACGGCCTTGTTGTGCTGTAAAGGAGGGCTTGGATGACTTTATCTATCGACGAAGTAACCGAAATTCTGGACAGGCTGTGTGAAGAGCTTCCGGAGGCGCTGTTCCAGGAATTGAACGGCGGCATTCTGCTGCTGGAGGAGGCCCTGCCTGACCCGGACGCCGGGGAGGATGTCTACATCATGGGCGAGTACTGTGTAGACGAAATGGGCCGGTATATCAACGTGTATTATGGCTCTTTTGCCGCCCTGCTGTTTGACGAACCAAAGCGGGTATGGGAAGATGAGCTGCGCACCACCCTGCGCCATGAGCTGACCCACCATGTGGAAGGTCTCGCGGGAGAGCGGAGCCTGGAATATAAGGATTCCGCCCAGCTGGACGCCCTGCGCCGGGGCGAGGACTGGCTGCCGGAAGAGGATTGACCGCTGAAAGGAGAAAAAGATATGCAAACCATCAAATATGCGCCCAGGGGAGTATGTTCCAGAAGCATGGAAATCGATGTGGAGGACGGCACAATTTTGGCCGTCCGGGTGCTGGGAGGCTGTTCCGGTAATCTCCAGGGCCTCAGCTCCCTGCTGAAAGGGATGTCTGTGGAGGACGCCATTGCCCGGATGGAGGGCATCCGCTGCGGCATGAAGCCCACTTCCTGCCCGGACCAGCTGGCGCAGGCCCTGAAATCGGCCAGGTGACAGGACGAATACCTGCCCTCATCCGACCCGACGAAGTCTCCGCCCGCGCGTGGCGTTCAGGTACGAACAGCATTCAAACAGCCGCCGCCCCCTGCATACCAGGGGCGGCGGCTGTTCCGCTGTCTGAAAATCGGCAATTGCCGATTTTCAACTGCGCTGACTATACTATTCCAGCGTGACCAGCTCGTATTCCCGACTGCCGACGCCCAAATCCGCCGCGGCCTCCACAGTATGAACGCCGTGAAGAGACTCGATGCGTTCAATCAGATCGGCCTTGCCGGGGTCGTCGGACTGGAATACCAAGTCCAGACACGCCTGATCCAGGGCCACCGGGTCCAAAGAGGCCAAAATGCCGATGTCACCGATCTTGGGGTCGGCGGCTACGGCACAGCAGTCGCAGTCAACCGACATATTCTTCATAACGTTGATATAAGCGGATTTTCCCTTAAATCGGTCATGAATAGACCACGCCGCGTCTGCCATGGCCTCCAGGAAGGAGTCGTGGTCGGAGTCCCAGAACTTGTCCATGTCCCCGGCGCCGTGGATATACTGCTTGCCCCGGGAGGAGGCCAAGCCGATGGAGATGTTCTTCAGCGCCCCGCCGAAGCCGCCCATGGGATGGCCCTTGAAGTGGGAGAGCACCAGCAGGGAGTCGTAATCGGCCAGGTGGGCCCCCACGAAGTTCTTCTGGATGACTTTGCCGCAGGGGACGGGCAGCTCCATGTCGTCGGTCTCGTCCAGGATGTCCACCTGGGCGGCGTTGAGCCAGCCGTGGCGCTCCATGGTGATCTTGTGGGCGCGGGTGGTGTTGCGCCCGCCGTCGTAGGCGGTGTTGCACTCTACGATGGCGCCGCCCACCTGGTCGATCATGGGCTTCCAGAAGTCGGGGCGGAGGAAGTTCTGGTTGCCGGGCTCGCCGGAGTGGACCTTGACGGCGATCTTCCCCTCCAGGGTAACGCCCAGGGCGTCATACATGCGCAGCACGGCCTGGGGGGACAGGTCGCGGGTGAAGTAAACGGTGGATTTCATGGCGATCCTCCTTGGTCATTATGAATTCATACCTAGTTTATCGGAGATTTGCCGGTACGTCAAGAGCTTTTGGGGCGATTCGGCCGTTGACGGGCAAAAAAGTCCCTCTTTCCCGGAAAAGAGGGACTTTTTTCCTGTTACTGGATGCCGCTCAGGTCGTAGCCGTCCAGCCAGGCCCCGGCGGCCTCGCACACCGTACGCAGACAGGTCTCGTCGAAAGGCGTGTCCAGCCCGGCGTTTCGCAGCAGCTCGGTGAAGGTCCGGCTGCCGCCCTGGCGGGTGTAGGCCATATATTTCTCCCAGGCCGCCTTTTTGTCCTTTTGCAGCAGGGCCCAGAACTCCAGGGCCACCGTCTGGGCCAGGCAGTAGTCGATATAATAGAAGGGCATCTCGTAGATGTGGCTCTGGCGCTGCCAGGCCTCCCCCTCGGCGAAGAAGGGGATATCCCCGTCCAGCCGCACCCAGGGCATATACACCCCTTGCAGCTCCTTCCACTTGGCGTGGCGCTGGGCGGGGGTCATGTCCGGGTTGGCGTACACCTCGTGCTGGAAGTGGTCCACCAGGGTGCCGTAGGGGATGAAGGTCAGCGCCCCGGCCAGGTGGCTGTACAGGAATTTCTTGGTGTCCGGCCCGAAGAAGCCCTCCGCCCAGGGCCAGGCCATGAACTCCATGGACATGGAGTGGACCTCGCAGGCCTCCATCCCCGGCCAGATATAGCCGGAGGGCACCCGGTCCCGGTTCATCCAGGCGGCGAAAGCGTGGCCCGCCTCGTGGGTGACCACCTCCACGTCCCCCTGGGTGCCGTTGAAGTTGGCGAAGATGAAGGGTACCCGGTAGTCCAGTAGGCCGGTGCAGTAGCCGCCCCCGGCCTTACCCTCGGTGGACAGCACGTCCATCAGCTCCCCGTCCAGCATGGTCCGGAAGAACTCCGCTGTCTCCGGAGACAACTCGCCGTAGAACTTCATGCCCTGGGCCAGGATGTCGTCCGCCGTGCCCTGGGGCCGGGGGTTGCCGGAGCGGAATTTCAGGGCGTTGTCGGCGTAGCTCAGGGGGTACTCCACCCCCAGCCGCTCTGCCTGGGCCCGGAACACCCGGTCGGCCAGGGGCACCAGGTACCGGCGCACGGCGGCCCGGAACTTCTCCACGTCCTCCTTGGTGTAGCAGTTGCGGCCCATGCGGTAGTAGCCCAAGGTGGTGTAGCCCTCGTAGCCCAGCTTGCGGCCCATCTCGTCCCGGAGGTGGACCAGCTCATCGTAAATGCGGTCCAGCTCCCCCTGGTGGTCCTTGTACCACTGGCCCACAGCCTTCCAGGCGGACAGGCGGCGGGCGTCGTCGGCGTCGGTGGTGAAGGGGGTCATCTGGGAGATGGTGTAGGTCTTGCCCTCGAAGGGGATCTGGGCGGAGGCGATGAGCTTCTGGTATTCCTGGGTCAGGTCGTTCTCCCTCTGGAGCTGGGGCACGATCTCCGGGGAGAAGGTTTTCAGCGCAATCTCCGTGTTCAGGAACATGAGATTGCCGTACTCCGCCTCGAAGTCTTTGCGGAAGGGGGACTCCAGCATGGCCAGCTTCCAGGCCTGCTCATACTCCTCCAGCTCGGGCAGGGCGGCGTTCCAGAACTTCACCTCGCCGTCGTAAAATTCGTCCCGGGTGTCGATGGTGTTGCGCACCTGGGCCAGGGTGGCCAGGGTGTCCAGGTGACGGGACTCTTTATCCCGCTCCAGGAACACGGCCTTGGCCTCATCGTAGCCGGCCGCCCCCTTGAGGCGGGCGGTGAGCGCGGATATCTTGCCTTTCAGGGCCTCCAGGTCGGGGCGCTCATAGGGCATTTCGGAAAATTTCATGGTTTCAATATCTCCTTACAAATAACTTAAATATGTTATCACGCTTCGCCTGTTCGCGACGCGCGGCTTCGCTTCGACTCGGGCTGGTCTCTGGGGTCTACGGCCCCATCGCTCGCCCTCGCTCCGTTCCATCCGCGCTGCTCACAACGGCTCAGCGCTCCCGTTCAAAACGGCCCGGGTCAACCGGTCCTGGCCGGTTTCCGTCCGATAGTCCAGGGTGAGCAGGAAGGGCGGGGCGTCCTGGGCCAGCAGGTCGAGGAAGATTTTGTCCCCATCCCAAAGGGGCAGCTCGGGGACCTTCTCCTTGGGCACCCAGGCCAGCTCGCCCTCGTCGCAGTCCATGTCCGGCTCCCCCGTCCAGCCCGTGGCGGTGAACAGGTACATGAGCTGGTCCGAGCCGCTGTCATTGCACAGGAAGGTGACCACTCCCCGGAACCGGAACTCGGTGAGGGTGAGGCCGGTCTCCTCCCGAACCTCCCGCAGGGCGCACTCGTCGGGGCTCTCCCCCTCCTCGAACTTGCCGCCCACGCCGATCCACTTGCCCTTGTTGATGTCCGCTTTCTTTTTCACCCGGTGGAGCATCAGGTATTCGCCCCGGGGGTTTTCCAGGTATACCAAGGTGCTGTTATACATAATAATTACCTCTCCATCCGCGCCGCCCACGGCGGCCCAGACGCTAGAACGGCAGATTCAATCCGCCCGTCAGTTTGGACATCTGGCTGGCCGCGTCGTCGTTGGCCTTGCGCAGAGCCTCGTTGACGGCGGCCACGATGAGGTCCTGGAGCATCTCCACATCCTCCGGGTCCACCGCCTCCGGGTCGATGGCCACGCCCACCAGTTCCTTCTTCCCGGACACGGTGGCGGATACCACACCGCCCCCAGCGGCGGCCTCGTAGGTTTTGCTTTCCAGCTCCTCCTGGGCCTTGAGCATGTCCTGCTGCATTTTCTGAGCCTGACGGATCATGCTGTTCATGTTGCCGCCCATGCCGCCCATACCGCGGCTGTTGAATCCTTTTGCCATTTTGATTACCTCCTATGTCGTGTCGCCGGGGCAACGTCTGCTCAGCTGCGCTCCCTTGCCCCTTCTTCTCTACCAAACGAAAGGATGTTTTCGCGGGGTCCCATATTCTCCTCTCTGCTTTGCGGCGCCCTGCTTTCCCCCAGTTTACTCTACAACGATATTGCTGCCGCCCTGGCCTAAAAACGCCTCCAGAGGGTCTGCCTCCACCGGAACGGACGGGGCGGCAGAAGCGTCCTCTGCTGGGGCCTGCCCCACTTTCACCACCGTCTGGCGGGCGGCTCCCGTGAGCTTCTGGCACAGTTCCGCCATAGGCCGGGTGATGGCGGGCCGGTCCAGCATGTCCCGAAGAAAATCGTTGGCCACCCACAGGGTGAGCTGCCGGCCGTCAAAGCGGCCCTCCGCCATGGCCGAATTGCTGAGAAAACTGTAGTCACTCACCGCCAGCGCTCCCCTGAGCTGCTCCCGAAAGGCGGGCCAGCCCGGCCAGCCGGGGACATTTGGAGAAACAGGCCGGGCCGCCGGCGCGGGTGCCTCCACAGGAGGAGGCGCCGGCTGAGCTTCCGGTTTTGGCGTGGTTTTTAGCTTTGAAGGCATCTCCTGCCGGACGGGCGGCTCCTTCCAGGGGAGCTCCTCCTCCCGAATGGGAGGCTCGTCGGGCAGGGGCGGTTCCTCCCGAGACGCAGTCCGCGCCGGAACCTCCTCCCGCACAGGGTCGGAGGCGCCTGTATGCACCGGTGCCGGAGCCTTGGACGCTGGTGTGGAAACACCCATACCGCCCTGCTCCAGCCGGGACACCCGTGCGGCCAGCCCCGCGGGGGACGGGTCCAGCGCTGGGTCGCACAGAGTAACCAGACACAGCTCCATATCGGTGCGGCGGTTGGCCGATCGGGCCAGATCTGCCGCTGTCCGCTGCAAAAGGCCCAGCATCTGCACCAATCGGGGCACATCCAGCACAGCGGACAGCTTTTTCAGCGTCTCCGCGTCAAAGCCGCCGGTCATCAGCCCCGCCCCGCCCCGGGGCGCAGTCTTACGCACCAACAAGTCCCGCACCAGGGCGGACAGCTCCCCGGCCAGAGCGGTCATCTCCTTGCCGTTGGCGTACAGCCTGTCCAGCCGCTCCAAGGCGGAGGCCGCATCTCCATCGGCCGCATTGGACAGAAGAGCGGCGGCCTCCAAATTGCCCGCCAGCCCCAAGGCGGACAGCACCCGCTCCTCATCCACCGTGCCGCCCCCGCCGGAGCACTGGTCCAGCAGGGACAGGGCGTCCCGCATGCCGCCGTCCGCCAGCCGGGCAATGAGCGCCGCCCCTGCCTCAGTGAGCCCGATACTCTCCTTCTCAGAGACGTGGAGCAGATGTTCGGCAATACGTCCGGGGTGGATGCGCTTGAACGCGAACTGCTGGCAGCGGCTTTTGATCGTGGCAGGCACCTTGTGTATCTCAGTGGTGGCCAAAATGAACATCAGGTGCTCCGGCGGCTCCTCTAAAATCTGCAGCAGCGCGTTGAACGCCTGATTGGACAGCATGTGGACCTCGTCCACAATGTACACCCGTTTTTTCACCGTAGCGGGGGTGTACACCGCCTCGTCCAAAATGGCCCGGATGTCATCCACACCATTGTTGGAGGCCGCGTCCAGCTCCAGCACGTCCAAAATGGACCCGCTGAGGATGCCCCGGCAGGCGGCGCACCGGTTGCAGGGATTTCCATCCTGGGGATTTTCGCAGTTCACCGCCCGGGCCAGCAGTTTGGCGCAGGAGGTCTTGCCCGTTCCGCGGGTTCCGGTGAAGAGATAGGCGTGGGACAGCCTCCCAGACGCCACCTGCCGCTTCAGGGTCTGGGTGACATGGTCCTGGCCCACCACCTGGTCGAAGGTCTGGGAGCGCCACTTGCGGTACAAAGCCTGATACATGGAAGATCCCCCCAATAACAGAGAAATGCGCAGCGCTTTTGATACGCTGCGCTTTAAACGCTTTCGGTCAAGTGGCAGAATATGCACCGGGACCGTATGAACATCCAGCGTAGGCGCTGTCAGGAAAACAGCCTAAGCTCGTTCCAGCACCCAAGCAGGCCCCTGCGGGCCGGAAAACGAAGTGAGTCTAATTCGTCAGCCGCACCAGCCGGACCCGATTGCACCGAAACAGGGGCAGCCCCATGGGATACATAGGGGCCGCAGGTCTCGCCTCCGGCTCGGTCGGCGCTGGACGGTCCCCACTGGGGACCAGCGCCCTCATGCGCGCTCTTTGGCTGCTTTCTCTTACGTGAGAAAAAGCAGCCCCGGAGGCGCCGGTACGCTTCGGCGCAAAACAAGACCGCGCACCGGCCTTTGAAGGACAGGCCATACCCGTTACCCATACAGCCGGCTCAGGACCGGCGGCCCCGCGGCACACGCCCAGGTCCGCTTAGTGCTGCTCGGTTCCCCGCCTGACACGGTTCACGGGTGAGCGTTGCGCGGGACCGATCCATCATCGCTGCTTATATGGGGCAGACGGCACATCCTGCCTCCGGGGGCCGGGATTCATCCCTGCTGTAGCGGGTTGCAGGTACAGGGCACCGCTAACTCCCCAACTAGCGCGGCCTTG
>CANOBV010000110.1 GCA_947564255.1 uncultured bacterium
GGGTGACGCTCTACACCTGCGTGATGAACCAGCCGGAGTACCGCTGGAAGGTCACGGCGATAGAAGGATGAGCGTGGAATACGACAGCGCCATAGAGGAATTGGCGCAGGTGCTGGCCAACCGCTTTGCGCGGCTTGCGCGGGGCTGGGAGGCCAGTACGCCCGGTAAGCGGCAGGAAGATCTGGAAAAGATCCTGGCCGCCCGAAATGTGGCGGCTAAACTTCCTGACCTGATCACGGAATCGGATGCCCTGGCTCTGCTGAAGCTGGAGGACCCGCTGCAGGCCGTAGCGGAGCAGTGGCTGAGAGCGACCGGGCTGGACCGTCCCCAGGATGACGCCCTGCGCCAGTGTGTTGGAACGCTGTGCGGCAACGCTATGCGGCGGGATGCCCGCCAAACGGCGAGAACGCCAAAAGCGCACCGCCGTGATCCCATGGCGAGATAATCCGGCTGAAAACTGTCTGCCGATTGTGTTCGACTTTCCCTGCCTTCTGTGGTATGGTTCGGTTTGCGCAAGCCCCACCATATTACGAAACGGAGGAATCGAGCATGAAAAACAGAACAGTCCTGTCCCTGCTTCTCGCCGGAACCATGACCGCAGCCCTGCTGGCCGTCCCCGCCCAGGCGGCGGAAGCCCCCCAGCCCTACACCATCCAGGCCACCCACTGGAGCCGGGAGGACTTCTCACAGGCAGCCAACCCGGAGGTGTTCACCGGCGTATACAGCCGGGAGCTGTACAATACCATCCGCCAGACGATGCTGGACGGCACCAGCGGCACCGCCCCCGCCTACACCATGGTGGGCAATGAGGACTACAGCGCGGTGAAAAAGCTGGTCGGGCGCATGGAAGGGGTGCTGCGGTATGAACACCATGTGCCGCAGGGGTTTGCCGACTACTGGCGGCACCTGGACTATTATGCCGTGTCTGCCGAGATGCCGGAGAACTATCAGGCGCCCCTGGACTTCGTCCAGCCGGTCATCGAGGCCACAGCGGAGATGGGCGACCGGGAACGGGTGGAAGCCTTCAACGACTACATCCGCACCCTGCTGGCCTATCAAAAGGGAAAAACAGCCGGCATCACCCAGACCTTCGCCCCCCACGCCGGAGAGCTGAAAGCGGCCTGCGGGTCCTACGCCAGAGCGCTGAAGTTCCTGTGCGGGGCGGCGGACATCCCCTGCTTCACCGTCAGCAGCAAGACCCACACCTGGAACCTCGTGTATGTGGACGGCCAGTGGCTCCATGTGGACGTGTCCGCCAACGACCTCTCCGGCAGGAACGGCGTCCTGCTGGTGGAAAGCTACCAGATCGGGAAGGATCAGGCCCCGGAGGCCACCGCCTTCCTCAAAGAATTATTTGTCCCTGGCTCGACAAAGTAAAGACCAAATCCCACGCTGGCAGGCTGTGAAAACAGCCTGCCGCTTTTTTTGTTCTCAAACAGATCGCAACCAGAAAGGAGTTTCCATGAAACATAAACCCTTTACCCGCATCCTCTCCATGCTGCTGGCCGTGGCCACGCTGGTCGGCCTGCTGGCCGTCCCCGCCAGCGCCGCCTCGCTGAACGGCAGCGGCACCGTCACCATCCAGCAGGCCGGCTTCGGCAGCTACCTGTCCAAAAGCACGGGCGGGAGCATTGGCGGGGGCTACTGGAAGTACACCAGCAACGACGGCCTCACCGGCACCGCTTACTGCGTCAAGCGCCAGGCGGAGTACATGGACAGCTACGCCGCCAACATCCAGAAGGCCATGGAGCTGGGGGTGGACAAGGGCCTGATTCAGAAGCTGTCCGACGGTTCGGAGGAGTCCGCCCGGATTCTGGCGGAAATTGTGTCCAGCGGCGAGGAGGAAATTGCCGCCCTGAATGATGAATTCCGCAAGGTGGAAAAGGGTAAGGATGACTTTTCCAAGACGGTGGCCGAGCTGGAGACGGATTTTTCCAAGAAAATGGAGGAAATCAAGCGGGAGCTGAACAAGACCATCGCGGAGCTGAACCAGCACGACGCGGCGTACACCGCCGGGCAGGACAACATCCAGGGGCTGATCAGCGGCACCTTCAGCAAAACTGGGGCCCTCATCGCTGCCTATGCCAAGATGGGCAGCGACGCCATTAACGCCTACAAAGAGGAAGTGGACCAGCACTCCCCGTCCAGGAAATTCTTCCAGGCGGGCCGTTACGACATCCAGGGCGTTATCCAAGGCGCGGAGGCGGAACGGCGCAATCTGGACGCAAAATACAAGGAACTGGCGCAGACAGCCCTTTACAACATGGAGCACCACCTGCCCGCCAGAATCGTGGAGCCCAGCGCCAGCGCCGTCCAGGAGCGGCAGGCCCAGGCCGTGGCGGCGGCGTTCCAGGCGCAGAGCAGTGGAGCCGGGGGTTTTACCATTCACATTGACAGGGTGGAGGTTCGGGACGACCAGGACGTGAACCGTATTGCCCGAAAGCTCTACCAGCTGATCCAACAAGAGTACAGAGGCAGAGGAGGCGGGGGGCTGTGAGCGGATTTACATTTCGGGGCGTACACAGCAAAACTTTCGGGATTTACACCCAAGACCAGAGCCGGACCATCCTCCCGCCCAGGCGGGAGAGCCGGGTGGTCATTCCCGGCAGGTCCGGATACTATGACGAAGCCGTTCCCGGCGTTTATGACGAGCGGGAGGAGAGCATTTTGTGCGGGTTCAAATGCCCTCAAGGGAAGACTGTCCCAGAGGTCTGCCGGGAGATAGCATACTGGCTGGCCGGTTCCGGTCGGCTCAGCTACGACAAAGAGCCGGACAAGTATTATGCAGCCCAGATTACCGGGGGCCCGCCCATGGAGCAGCACCTCAAATATGGTTCTTTTACGCTCACATGGTCCTGCAATCCGCCCTTCGCCCTAGGGCGGACGGTGACAATGGCCATCCGGTCCGGGGAGAACCCCATCGCGTACCGGGGCACGGCGGAGACGCCCTGCGTCATCGTACTGCGCAACCCGTCCGGCGGAAGCGTGCGGGACGTCACCATCACAGCCATCAAAAGGAGGATTTAGCCGTGTATGCCTGTCAATTCTTAGAGAGCGGCGTTTTGAACGCCCTGCGGGGGATTACCTTCACCGCGCCGGCCAAGTGCTGGCTGGCCCTGTACCTCAACGACCCAGGCGAGGCCGGGACGGCGGGCACCGAGGTGAGCTATCCCGAGTACAAGCGCATGGAGCTGGATTTCTCCGCCCCTGCGGACTCCAACGGCGGGCTTGGGACCCAGAACCTCACCGACATTACCTTTCCCACTCCCACCGCCGCCGCGGGCACCATCACGCACATCGGCGTGCTGGATTCCCTGTCCGGCGGCAACATGCTGGCCCGCGCGGAGCTGGTGGAGCCGCTGGTCATCGGCAGCGGCGAGCCTCCGGTGTTCCTGGCCGGAGACGTGCTGTTCTACCTCACCGGGAACCTGTCCAAGGCGTGGAAGGCCAAGGTCCTCAACGTGTTCCGGGGGCAGTCCATCCAGGGGGTTTTTCCCTGCTTTTCCCTGTGGAACGGCTCTCCAGAGTCCTCCGGGTCTGAGCTGTCCGGAGACAATTACCAGCGCATCCCCCTGACCTTCGGCGCTCCGGCGGAGCAGGCGTCCGGACAGCTCACCGCCCGGAATTCCGCCGCCGCCTCGTTCCCCAGGCCGTCCACCGCCTGGGGAACCTGGAGCTGGTCCGCCATCTACTCCGCGCCCTCCTCCGGAGAACCGGTGTTCATTAAGGCGCTGACCGAGCCGGTGGAGCTGAAGCGGGGGTACATGCCCACCATCGCCGAGGGGGCGGTGGAGGTCGGAATCAACTGACCATGTACAGTGAAAACCGTTACAGCCTGACCCGGTACTCCATCAACCGGGAGGGAAAGGCGGTCCCCGTGGACGGACGCTTTTCCGCGTCCATGGGGGCGGTGGCCGGGGCGGCCATTCCGGTGGCCTTCCGGGAGCGGTATGGGGAGGCGGTGCGGGGCTCCGCCTGGGGGACCATATCGGTGGCCGCTGCCTGTTCCGCCGGGGAGAGCCTCGGAGCATCGGCGCGCATGGCGGCGGACGTGCTGTTTGGAGGGGCCTTCCCCGCGTCCCTTCACGGGAGCGCCTGGGGGCAGAAGGACCTGCCCGGCGCGGCGGGAATGGCGGAAGCGCTGGAGGCTTTCGCGCAGGGCTCCAAGGTAATCCCTGCGTCCCTGACGCTGCCGGAGGGGCTGGGCGCGGCCGTATCCGGGTCCAAGGACGTCCCCGCCGCCGCGGCCGCCTCCGAGATACTTACCGCCATGACGCAGGCCACCTCCCAGACCACGGAGCGGGCGGTGTTTCAGCTCGCCATCCCGCCGGGCGGGGAGCTGCGCATCGACAGCGGGCTGTTCACCGTCCTGCTGGACGGCGAAAACGCCCTTCACACCCAGTCCGGGGACTGGCCCGCCATATCCCGGGAGCTGCTCCGCCTCACGGTGGAGAGCGCCTCCGGCGGCGGGCTGGAGGGCCAGATCATCTATACGGAGAGATACCTATGATGGAAGTGTTCGACCGGGCCTCCCGGCGCAGGGTGGCCATTCTGGAAAACGCCTATGCCGTCTCCGAGCAGCAGCGGATGAACGCCGTCTGGCACCTGAACTTTTCGCTGCCCTGCCGGGACCCGAAAAACCAGTTCTGCAGGCCCTTCCACTACGTCCGGCACAACGGCGGCGAGCTCTACCGCATCATGCCCTCCGCCCTGGATGTGGACGAGGCGGGGGCCGTGTCCTACCAGTGCGAGCACGTGCTGGCTACCCTCATCGACACGGTGCTGTTCGGCTACCACGTGGTGGGCAACCTGGGCGTGTATACCCGGGACGTCATTCAATACGTCCTGGACCGGCAGCTCACAAAGCACTGGGTGCTGGACCGCTGCGCGTTCCGCAATCAGTTCGAGTACGGCTGGGAAAACGAGACCATCCTGTCCGCCCTGTTCTCCGTCGCCGGCCCCCTGAAGGGGCCTTGCATCTGGCGGACCGACACCTCGGTATACCCCTGGCGGCTGTCCCTGGACCGGCTGGACACGGCGGGCGCGCCGGAGCTGTACGTCCGCCGCAGGCACAATATGACCTCCTTCCACCGGGACAGCGAGCCCCAGCAGGTGGTGACCCGGCTCTACCCCCTGGGCTACGGCGAGGGGGTAAACCAGCTGGGCATCGCCGGGGTGAACGGCGGCGTGCCCTACCTCCAGAGCCCGAAGGCCGTCACGGACAAATACGGCGTCATAGAGCGGGTGTGGACGGACAGGCGGTACGAGGACCCGGCCAGCCTGAAAGCCGCCGCCCAGGCCATGCTGGACGGCCTCCAGGAGCCTCTGCTGTCCTATGAGGTGGGATTTCAGGAGCTCACTCAGTCGGACTACGACCGGGCCGCCGTGGGCAAGCGGGTGCGGCTGGTGCTGCCGGAGGCGGGGGAGTATGTGGACACATTCGTCACCGGGGTGAACCGGGACTACGGCGACGCGGCCAATTCCACGCTGACGGTGGCCAACCGGGACGCCTCCATCGCCTCCTCCCTGGCGGACATGGCGGACCGGCAGCGCATTGAAATGACCTACGCCCAGGGGGCGACACAGATCTACTCCCAGACCCTGCAGGCCAACTGTAGCGCGGAGAGCGGGGCGGTGATGGACTTCTTCCTCCCCCGGGAAATGCGCATTGTGAACAAGGTGCTGGTGAAGGTGCGTGCGGGCCGGTTCCGGGCCTATTCCAAGAGCACCCAGAGCGAGACGGCCAGGGTGGTCTCCTCCACCACCAGCGACAGCCAGACCTGGACCAGCTCCGGCGGCGGGGGCGGCTCCCAGACCAGCACGTCCGGCGGGGGCAGCACGGCCACCTCCGAGGGGGGCGGCGGCGTCACCACCGACACCGGAACCAGCGGCATCAACGTGAGCTACGACTACGGCACCACCGAGTCCGCCCAGGGCCACACCCACCAGTACAGGGTGGTCAGCGGGCACCAGCACCGGGTGGCGCTCCAGGACCACAAGCACAGCGTGCGCATTCCGGACCACCAGCACAGCGTAACCTTTCCCAGCCATAACCACACGGTGCAGATCTCCGGCCACGCCCACAATGTGACGGTGCCCGCCCACGCCCACGACATCACCCCCGGCATTTTCGAGTTCGGCGAGCCCCAGCGGTTTGGGCTGTACGTCAACGGAGAGAAAAAAGCGGACTTCGAGGGGCGGACGGCGGAGCTGGACATCACGGGCTTTCTGGCGGGGGAGGACAAGATGATTCCCCGGGGCCGCTGGCTGGACCTGGAGGTGAGGCCGGACAGCCTGGCCTATGTGAGCATCGGCCTGGTTGTGCAGGGATTCATCCAGTCCAGAGGGGACAACACCGTTTGAGGAGGGAACGAAATTGGAGACAAAGCTATACCCCGGCATGGCCTTTTCGCCTCAGGCGGCGCTGACGGACAGCGTCGGGGCGGCGGATACCATCATCCGGGTGACGAACGCCGCCGTGTTCCCGCCCGCCCCCAATCTGGCCACCATCGGAACCGGAGAGGAGGGGGAGACCATCCTCTACGCCGCCAAAACGGACGGGGCGCTGTCCGGCTGTACGCGAGGGGTGGAGGGCCCGGCCCGGGCGTGGAGCGCCGGGGAGCCCATCGGGCGCAACTGGACGGCCAAGGACCACAATGATTTGATCGCGGCGGTGGGGGAGGCGCTGGAGCTGGCCGGCCAGCCCGGCCCCCAGGGCCCCAAGGGCGACACGGGCGAGCAGGGACCCAAGGGGGAGAAGGGCGACCAGGGCGAGACCGGGGCCGCCGGCCCCAAAGGAGATACCGGTGAGCAGGGCCCCAAGGGGGACAAAGGCGACCAGGGTGAGACCGGGCCCCAGGGCCCTCCGGGGGAGAACGGCGTGAGCATGGCTCAGGTGAACGCGGCGATAGCGGCGGCCATCACGGGAGCCATTGAGGAGGTGTACTATGGAACACAAAACGCTGAAGGAACTGTTTGATGATTCTGTGGACGCGATTCACGAGAAGGACGGGCTGGCGGACGGGATTGCCGCCGACGATATCCCCGCCCGAATCCGGGCCATTCCGGCGGGCGGGGAGGTGTCGCTTGAATCCATCGCCATCACTGCGCCGCCCAACAAGGTGAGCTACAAAACCGGGTCTCTGTTCGACCCCACCGGCATGAGCGTGTGGGCTGAGTTCTCCAACGGCTACGGGCTGTATGTGAACCACGCCGATTTGGCGTTCGACCCGGCGGGGCCGCTGGAGGAGGGGACGCAGGCCGTGACGGTGCGGTTCTCCTGGGGCGGGGAGAGCGCGGAGACGGTTCAGGCCGTCAGCGTGAAAAACATCCAGATTTACGGCGTGGAGTGGGACGGGGGACCGGGCAGCAAGTGGACCCGCACCGACGACGCGGCGGGGTTTACCGATCCCGTTCCCGCCGTGAACAACGGCACAGGCAGTTCTCCATTCGACGATCTCATGCCTTGGGCGGGGATGGTACGGGAGGAGCGGGCCGGTGGCGTGGAGGTCAAAGAGCCCAAGTATTGGTTCAAGTGGACCAAGACGGGGAAGATGATGAAGCTGCAGATCGCGGACATGCCCGTGGAGGGATTCCATGTGGACCCGGTGAACATGGACCGGGGGGACGGGCTGGGTGAGCTGGACTTCTCCTACATCGGGCGGTATCACTGTGTTGAGGGATGGAAGTCCGAGACCAACAAGGCCCAGAAGGGTTACATCACCCGGAGTGCCGCCCGGGCGGGAATCCACAGTTTGGGGGCTGATTTCTGGCAAATTGACTTTGCCCAGTTTTGGTATGTGGGGATGCTGTTCCTGGTGGAGTTCGCAGACTGGAATGGTCAGGCCACAATTGGCTACGGCTGCTCTGTCAACTCCAACCAAATGAACAACGGCCAGACGGATTCCATGCAGTACCACACCGGCACCACTGCGGCAAATCGAAGCGAATATGGGTTTACCCAGTACCGTAACATCGAAGGCTGGTGGGACAACGTATATGACTGGCTGGACGGCTGCTACAACAACAGCAATGGTTTGAACATCATCCTGGATCCCAACCAGTTCAGTGACAACGCTAAAGGAGTGTATCGTAAAGGAACGGGGACACCCCGAAAACAACAGGCAGTCAGGC
>CANOBV010000111.1 GCA_947564255.1 uncultured bacterium
GAACAGCACCACCGGGTCGATGCTCCGCCGCCCCTCGTCCTCACTGTACAGCGGCGCCACAATCTCATACACCTTTTCAAAATCCACCGCTGTATCTACTTTCCGCAGCAGATGCTCCTGCGGTACCAGGCTTTCCGTATCCACCATTTCTATCACGCCGCGCTCGTTTTTCCCTCGCTTCAACATCTCTCCTCACCCCTTGTACCCTATTTTACCATCTTTACATGAAAAAGTCTGCACCTCGGCAGACTTTTTCGACAGGCTGAGGAGATGCCCTTCGGAGGCATCTCCTCAGGCGTAGGGAATAAAAATAAATGTGCCGAAGCGGCTGCCGGCCTCTTGAACTGCCCAAAGAGTTATCGTACAATAGCTTTGAGAGCCAGCGGCGCACCTTGACAACCAAACAGACTTCGGCACGCGGCGCACAGAGGAGGAACTGTCATGTGTGAAAAGACGCAGGAAATTTTAACAGTTGGGGAACTGCGGCAGATTTTGAAGATCAGCACGAACACCGCATATAACCTGATCCACAGCGGGTCGTTCCCGGTCATCAAAATCGGCCGGACGTATCGGATACCCGCTGAGCCTTTTTACGCGGGGCTGGAAAACCCCAGCGCCGTAGTACATTAGGTCAAATCTTCAATTATCACAGAATTGGAGGTTTTACCATGGCAGGAAAAAGAGCAAACGGCGAGGGCAGCTACTATCAGCTAAAGGATCGGACCTGGGTATATCAGGTCACCATCGGCAGAAAAGAGGACGGTTCCCCGCTGCGGAAGTCCTTCAAGGGACGCACAAAGGCAATCTGTAAGCAGCGCAAAGAGGAGTGGGACATGGCCCAGGCCACCATTCAAGACAGGGTAGCACGAGAACGGCTGGAAGCCGAAAATGTGGAAGCCCTGGCCGCCCGCCTCGGGCATTTCCCGGAGGCTAAAACGCCGTTCAAGGATGCCTTTCTTGAGTGGCTAAAGCTGTATAGCCCACCCGAAAACCATCCACCTATGCCAGCTACCTGGCTACCTACGAGGCCCATTTTGTCCAGGCGTTTGGGGAAATGCCCTTGTATGCAATCACCCAGGACGTGGTGCAGGCCTACTACCAGGAGAAGCAGCGTGTCGGGGGCCGGAAGGATAAGAAGAACAGCGGCCTTCCGCCCAAGACCATCCGCAACCACCACATGATCTTGAAAGACTTCTTTACCTATGCGGAAGGGAAGTACAAGCTCCATGGAAACCCCACGCTCTGCACCACCCGCCCGGAGGTCATCCAGCGGGAAATGCGGGTGCTCAGCCCCAGTGAGATGGAGGTTTTCATCCGGGAGGTCGTGAAGGAGACCCAGCGCATCGCCATTCTCACAGATTTGTTTGTAGGCTATCGCAAAGGCGAGCTGCTGGCCTTGGAAATTTCGGATTTCGATTTCGAGCGCCAGACGCTGCGGGTGTCGAAAAACATCCAGCGTGTTCCCACGGTGGCCCTCTCCCTGGACAATCCCAATATTAAGATCCTCAACTACGATCCCAGCAAAAAGAACCACCTGATTGTTCAGAACGCGCCCAAGACCCGGAGCTCCTACCGGGAGACAGCCATCTCGGACGGCCTGTGTGAGCTGCTGGTGAGGCACATCTTCACTATGGCCAACTCGGACTGGTCCAACCCATATAACCTGTTGTTCCCGTCCACCACGGGCACCTACATCGATCCCAAGAGCTTTGACATCCGGCTGCGGGCCGTGTCCAAGCGGTGTGAGATCAAGAATGTGAACCCACACGCCCTCCGGCACACCCTGGCCACAAAGTTGGTGGAGGAGAAGGTGCCGCTGAACATCGTCCAGGGTATTTTGGGACACTCGTCCATTGAGACCACGAGGAAGTACCTGCACAAGAACGATGAGATTGAGCGGGAGGCCATCCAGTCCATGTCCGACCACCTCAGCATTGAAAAGCTGCTGGATACGCCCCAGCTCAGAGGGGCGAAAGAGCGTGGGAAATTCGCGGGCGTCATTCTGCCAAACTTCTCGGGTGAGAGCAAGGCAAGCGGTCAGTAGGAACGTGATTTTCGCAAATGATGCGGCGTTGCCCACTTTACTGCAAATGGTCAGAGAGGGAAGGGCAAAAGGAAGAAGAAAGGAAAATTTTTCATGAGGGTATCTTAACAGTAAAAATTCGTAGGAGGCTCCTTGAGCTATCCAATTGCAAATTGCAACCGGGCAAGGAAAAAGCCTTGAACTCGTTGGGATTCAAGGCTTTTGAAAAGGAACAGGCGGATCTGAAACAGTCCGCGGAGGAATTGCGAGGCGTTGTAGCCGAGACGGAGGCCCAGGCTGTCAATGTCCAGAATTTTCTGAAGATTGTAAAGAAGTACACCGAACCCACCGAGCTGACCCCGGCCCTTTTGCGTGAGTTTGTGGAAAAGGTAGTTGTTCACGCCCCGGATAAATCCAGCGGCCATCGCACCCAGCGCATTGACGTACACTATAACTTTATCGAGGGGATTGATTTTTCCCCGGAATTTAGCCGATACAGCAAAACGACAACCGCATGACGCCACAGCATCATGCGGTTGCACTCCCAATAGGGAAAACTTCTTTATGCGTATTGCCCATATTTTTGCCAATCAGTGTTTTCCAGAGCGGCGTATAGCTGATTTTCACAGCCTGTTTCACCTTTCCGGGCCGGGGCCAGCAGGAACGGCCCCGGCTTCGTCCGCGCCAAGGGGTGCGATATCGACGATGTGGAGGGTATGGTCGGTACTGTCAACCTGGACTACCACAGCCTGTTCCTCCATTTTGAAATATTTATTGTGCTTGGGAATCTTGTTCCAGCCCGCCATGACACGCTTCGTCTGCGTCAGGAGAATGTTCTGGTCAAACTTTGAGGGCTTGATGTCCTCGGCTGTTCCCCGGAGAGCATTTCTATATCGTCACTTTTTTATTCGCTTGACGCAGTACATAGCCGGGATTTTACACATTGAAGCGGAACAGGATGATGTCCCCGTCCTGCACCACATACTCCTTGCCCTCGGAGCGGATGAGCCCCTTCTCCCGGGCGGCGGTCATGGAACCGCAGGCTTTCAATGCCTCAAAGGCAATGGTTTCCGCCCGGATGAAGCCCCGCTCGAAATCGGTGTGGATTTTGCCTGCCGCCTGGGGCGCCTTGGTACCCCGGGTAATGGTCCAGGCCCGGCATTCGTCTTCGCCGGAGGTGAGGAAGGAGATGAGCCCCAACAGGGTGTAGCTGGCGCGGATGAGCCGGTCCAGGCCGGATTCGGCGATACCAAGATCCTCCAGGAACATGGCCTTCTCGTCGGCGGGAAGCTCGGCAATCTCCGCCTCCAGCTTGGCGCACACGGGGATGACCTGAGCTCCCTCCGCCGACGCCCGCTCCGCCACCCGGCCGTAATAAGGCACCCCGGACGGGTCGGAAAAACCGTCTTCATCCAAATTGGCGGCGTAGATCACCGGTTTGAGGGACAAAAGCTCGCTGGTGGCGATGAGCGCTCCGTCCTCTTCATCTACCTCAGCCAGGTAGGACCGGGCGGACTTGCCGTCGTTGAGCCAGTCCCGCAGGCCTTCGAACACATCCGCCTCGTGGTTGAACCTCTTGTCGGCTTTTGCCGCCTTGCGGGCCTTGTCGATGCGCCGGTCGGCCATCTCCACGTCCGCCATAATGAGCTCCAGGTCGATGATATCCATATCCCGGAGAGGGTCGGTGGAGCCCTCCACATGGATGACGTTTTCGTCATCAAAGCAGCGCACCACATGCACAATGGCGGCGCACTCACGGATGTTGGCCAAGAACTTGTTGCCCAGGCCTTCCCCCTTGGAAGCTCCCTTCACCAGCCCGGCGATGTCTACAAATTCCACCACGGCAGGGGTGGTTTTTTTCGGCTTGTAGAAGTCGGACAGCCAGTCCAGGCGGCTGTCCGGCACCGCCACCGTGCCCACATTGGGGTCAATGGTGCAGAAAGGGTAGTTGGCGCTCTCCGCACCGGCATTGGTGATGGCGTTGAACAGGGTGGATTTGCCCACGTTGGGAAGTCCCACGATGCCTAATTTCATTTGTCTCCACAACTCCTTTGTTTTCAACGGTTTCCGGTGTTCCAAGCGTCTTGTGCGCCATTTGGCATTTCACCTTTGGCGTAAGCCGGACCGTTGATGCGCCTCCAGCGGCGTTTTCACAGGTTCGCTTTGATTTTATCGATCATTTCAAGATACTGTCCGTCGGACAGCGTTGTTTTGCCGGGATTCATTTCGAATACCCCGCCCCACTCGTACCCGTCTTTGTACTTGGGCACCAGGTGGAAATGAAGGTGACAGCCGGTGTCTCCATACGCGCCGTAGTTCACTTTGTCAGGGTGGAAAGCGGCGTGGATGGCTTTTGCCGCCCGAGCCACATCGGCAAAAAAGGCGTTCCGGTCGCTTTCACTGATGTCCACCAGCTCGCTCACGTGGTCCTTATAGGCCACAATGCACCGGCCCGGATGACTCTGTTCCTTGAACAGGATAAGAGTGCTTACGCTGAGCTCGCAGATGTAGATGCCGAAAGCGTCCAACAGTTCCCCCCGCATACAATAGCCGCAGTTCTGGTCCTTCATAAATGATCCGTCCTTTCCTCCGGGCAGTGCCCGGTCCGTTTTATGCCGCATACAGCATACCGGCATGTGTGATGGTCCGTCAAGGAATATCCTGGGCATTCTTTCCGTTTTCCCCGTTCAGCTCAGCCACGGCCCTCGGCAAACCTGTCAAGCTCCTCCTCCAACGCCGCGTAAAACGCCGCCATATGCGCCCCATCCACCAGGGCGTGGTTGGCCAGAAGGGTGACGGGCAGAAGGACCTGCCCTCCGGACCGGGTATACCGCCCCCAAGTGATGCGCGGATTGCTGTCCGCCGGAGAGGGCACCGGCTGTCGGATGGCGGTGTAGCGAAGCCAGGGCAGGGTGGAGATGAACAGCAGGCTCAGCGCATCCTCTCCGTCGTCCAGGCTTCCGGATTCCCGCGCCTCGTCCTGACGGAGCAGAGCGGCGGGCAGATAGTCCTCAAAAGGCTGCATACAGTTCAGTCGGCAGTAGCTGTACGTGCCGTCCGCCCGCATTACCGTGTGGGAGGTGTCACAGTGACAAAATTCCACCGGCCTGCCGTCCAAAATGCGCTGGCGCAGCTGGGGCACTCGGTTTGCCGCCCGTCCCGCGCAGTACAGAAAGCTGAGAAAAAAGGGCAGCATTTTTCTCTCACACGCGGCCAAAAACCGGGCGGCCTCCACCTCCACGGTCACCCCGGCGTATGGGTCCGCCATGGTGTTGAAATAGTCAAAATGGGCCTGGCGGGGATAGGCCGCCCAGTCTATCACTTCGTAATCCATATCCGGTCCCCCCTTCCAATGGCCATATTATACGATACTCCAAATAAAAAAGCAATGGTGCCCGCCGGAAAACCGTTCCACACCGGCCACTTTTCACTGGACGAAGCGCCGGGAATGTGATATAGTCAGTAAACTTGGACCAAGACGGGAGGCACCGCGCGTGATTTTCGGAAAACACATCAACAAATATTATTTCAAATATGCCGGATGGCTTTTGCTGGGGCTGGCGGCCTTGGTTGTGGTTGACTATATCCAGCTCATCGTTCCCAATCTGTACCAGCAGGTCATCAACGGCATGAACCAAGGCCATGTCGCCGTGGGCGGCGTGGATTTCCCCTTCGATATGGACTTCCTGCTGGACCGGATCTGCCTGCCCATGGCGGGTATCGTGGTGGCCATGGTGTTTGGCCGGTTTTTGTGGCGCGTGTGTATTTTCGGCGCCGCCATCAAGGTGGAGGCGGGTCTGCGCAACGAAATGTTTGACCACGCCAAGGACCTGGACCGGCAGTTTTACCAGGAAAACAAGGTGGGCGGGCTTATGAGCCTGTTTACCAACGACTTGGAAACGGTGCAGGACTGCTACGGCTCCGGCTTTCTTATGTTTTTCGACGCACTGCTGCTGGGTGGGCTGTCTGTCCACCACATGTGGCGGATGGACCCCCTTATGACCGGGCTGTCCATGATCCCTATGGCGTTGCTGCTGGCATCCAGCGCTGTGGTGGGCCGATACATGATGAAAAAGTGGGACGTGCGTCAGGCCGCGTTTTCCAAACTGTCCGACTTCTCCCAGGAGAGCTTCTCGGGCATTGCCGTCATCAAGGCATTTGTCAAGGAGGCCAAGGAACTGATGGCGTTCAAAGTCCTCAATCAGGAAAACGAGCGGGCCAACGTGGATTTTACCCGCACCGCCGTGCTGCTGCGCATTCTGGTAACGCTGTTTGTGGAGTCGGTGATCTGCATCATCCTGGGCTACGGCGGCTATCTGGTGTGGCGGGGCGAGTTCAACGCCGGGGAGCTGATGGAGTTCATCGGCTATTTCACCGCCGTCGTCTGGCCCATCATGGCGGTGTCGGAGCTCATCGACATGACCAGCCGGGGCCGGGCGTCCCTCAAACGCATCGGCGAGCTGCTGGACGCGCCGGTCAATGTGGCGGACCGCCCTGATGTAGCGCCGCTGGGAGCGGTTAAAGGGGACGTGGAGTTCCGGCACCTCACTTTCCGCTACCCAGACGGGGAGTTTGACGCCCTGCGGGACGTGTCCTTCACCATCCGCGCCGGAGAGCGGGTGGGCATCGTGGGCCGCACCGGCTCGGGCAAAACCACCGTGGTTGACCTGATCCTGCGCACCTGCAACGTGCCTGACGGCACCGTGTTCGTGGACGGCAGGGATGTGAACACCGTACCCATCCGAGACGTACGGCAGGCGGCGGCCTATGTGCCCCAGGACAATTTTCTGTTTAGCGATACCATCGCCCGGAATATCGACTTCACCGAGTCCGTTCCCGACCGGGAGCGGGTGTCCATCGCCGCCGTGCTGGCCGATGTGGATGGCGACGTGAGGGACTTCCCCCTGGGCTACGATACCGTGCTGGGGGAACGGGGGGTCACCGTGTCCGGCGGACAAAAGCAGCGCATCTCCATTGCCCGCGCCCTGGTGAAGGACGCCCCCATTCTGATTCTGGACGACTCGGTGTCCGCCGTGGACACCCAGACCGAGCGGGCAATTCTGGACAACCTGCGGGAGACCCGGCAGGACCGCACCACCATCCTCATCGCCCACCGCATTTCCACGGTGGAGCAAATGGACAAAATCGTCTTTTTGGAGGACGGGGCGGTCACTGCCGTGGGCACCCACCAGGAACTGTGCGGGACCTGTCCCGCCTACCGCCGCATGGTGGAGCTGCAAAAATTGGAAGAGGAGGGAGCCAGGCACAATGGATAATCCCATGCGTGAATACCTGCCCGTCCTCTTTGTGGGCGCCATCGTGGGCGTTTTCTCGCTCATCTTCCTGCTGGCATGGTGGCGGGAACGGCATACCAAAACCGCCCCGGACTTTGACCGGCACATCCCGGACGGGGAAATATTCCGGCGGCTGGCCAAGTACGCCGTGCCCTATAAAAAGCAGTTTGCCTTGGTGCTGCTGGTAATGCTGGCCTCCATTGTCAGCGACCTGGCCTCTCCCCTCATCATCGGCCGGGTGGAGGAGCTCATCAAGAACCGGTTTGAACCCCCCGCCCTGATGCGCTGGGTGGCGCTGTACGCAGTCATTCTGGCGGTCACAATCGTATGCACTTACGTTCAATCCATTATCCTGCAAAAGATCGGGCAGAAAATCCTCTCCGCCCTGCGGCAGGACCTGTTCACACACATTGAAAGCCTGTCCCACGACCAGCTGAACAAAATCCCCGTGGGCAAGCTGGTCACCCGGGTGGCCAACGACACCAACGCCATCTCCCAGATGTTCACCAACGTGCTGGTGGCCATGCTGAAAAACGTGTTCATCGTGGTGGGCGTGCTGGCGGCCATGCTGATGCTCAACTACGCCCTCACCCTGATGCTCCTGTGCTTCGTGCCCTTCCTGGTGCTGTTCACCGTCATCTTCCGCAAGTTCACCCGGAAGGTGTACCGGGTGGTGAAGGACCGCACCACCGACATCAACACCTACCTGTCGGAAAACCTGTCCGGCATCAAGATCACCCAGATTTTCAACCAGGAGGAGCGCAAGCGGGAGGAATTCTTCGCCAAAAGCGAAAGTCTGAAAAAAGCCAA